>JANYAZ010000117.1 GCA_025361045.1 Geothrix sp.
TACATCGAAGAGGAAATCGGCATCGTCATGCTGTCCGAAGGCGTGACGGTCAAGGAACTGGCCGAGAAGTGCAACCGCCCCGCCAAGGACGTGGTTGCCAAGCTGCTTCACCGCGGCATCTTCGCCACCATCAACCAGCCCCTCGACACCGAGATGGCCAAGGACATCGCCCGCGAGTTCGGCTTCCTGGCCGACATCGTCACCTTCGAGGAAGACGTCCAGATCATGGCCGATGAATCCGGCGACGTTCAGGGCGAGAAGCTCCCCCGGCCCCCGGTGGTCACCATCATGGGCCACGTGGACCACGGCAAGACGTCGCTGCTCGATGCCATCCGCAAGACCAAGGTGGCCGCAGGCGAAGCCGGTGGCATCACCCAGCACGTGGGCGCCTACCACGTGGACGTGAAGGATCCCAATACCGGCCTGATGCGCCAAGTGGTCTTCCTCGACACCCCGGGCCACGAAGCCTTCACCAAGATGCGCGCCCGCGGCGCCAAGGTCACGGACATCGCCATCCTGGTGGTGGCCGCCGACGATGGCGTCATGCCCCAGACCGTGGAATCCATCAACCACGCCAAGGCCGCGGATGTGCCCCTGTTGATCGCCATCAACAAGATCGACAAGCCCGGCGCCAACCCGGACAAGGTCCAGCAGGGCCTGCTCCAACACAGCGTCCAGACCGAAGCCTACGGTGGCGACGTGCCCGCGGTGCTCGTCAGCGCCAAGACCAAGCAGGGCCTGGATGAGCTCCTCGAGACCATCCTGCTCGTGGCCGACCTGACGGAACTGAAGGCCGTCTACGACTGCCCCGCCGCCGGATCCATCATCGAAGGCCGGCTCGACCGCGGCCGCGGTCCCGTGGCCACGGTGCTCGTGCAGCGCGGCACCCTGAAGGCCGGGGACATCTTCGTGGCCGGTGCCACCATGGGCCGGGTCCGCGCCATGTTCGACGACCTGGGCCGCAAGGTCACGGAAGTCGGTCCTTCCAGCGCCGTGCAGATCCTCGGTTTCGAGGAAGTGCCCAGCGCCGGCGACAACTTCCAGGTGGTGGAAGACGAAGCCAAGGCCCGCACCATCGCCACCTTCCGCCAGGAGAAGGCCAAGCAGGCGGCCCAGCAGAAGCAACGTGCCACCCTGGAGACCCTGTTCAGCACCATCAAGGACGGCCAGGTCAAGGAACTCGCGCTCATCATCAAGGCTGATACCCAGGGTTCCGTGGAATCACTGGTGGGTCAGCTGGAACGCCTCAGCACCGACAAGGTCCGGGTGCGCATCATCCACAGCGCCGCCGGCACCGTCACCGAAAACGACGTCCTGCTCGCCGAAGCTTCCAAGGCCACCATCATCGGCTTCCACACCAAGGCCGAGAAGAAGACCGAGGAACTCGCCCGCGAAGAGGGCGTGGACCTGCGCTTCCACGACATCATCTACAAGATCACGGAAGAAATCGAACAGGCCATGGTCGGCATGCTGGATGCCACTGAAAAGGAAACCGTCCACGGCCAGGCCGAGGTGCGCCAGCTCTTCAAGATCGGCCGCACCGTCATCGCCGGGTCCTTCGTCACCGAAGGCAAGGTGCAAAAGGCCTTCAAGGTACGCGTCAAGCGGGGCGAAGAGAACCTGTTCGAAGGCGGCCTGAAGAACCTCAAGCGCTTCAAGGAGGATGTGACTGAAGTGAAGAATGGCCTCGACTGCGGCATCTCGCTCGACGGCTACGACGAGCTGAAGGAAGGGGACATCCTCGAGTTCTTCAGCAAAGAGAAGGTGATCGCCACCAGCCTGAGCTGACCACGCCCTGCGCTTCGCGCAGAGCGATGACGGGCCCGCTTCGCGGGCCCGTTTCATTTTTTACTCAAATATGACTCAATGGTATTCAAATGTTGATTAGACTGAAGTAACTATTCACGCTGTGACCCCGATCACCTACATTGATCCGCACACTGATGCCTTGCCCCCCCAGGACGCCCCATGTCTACACCCAGCCCCGCCACGCCCAGCTTCGACCTCAGCACCCCCGTCGAGGCAAAGACCGCCACGAACCCCCTCGGGCTCAGCCGCATCGACCACTTCCAGCTGACCGGTTCCATCGACCGGCTCGAGCCCCTCTACCGCCGCCTCGGCTTTGAGCGCGTGGCCGTGGGTCGGCATGCCTGGGGCTTCGTCGTCCATCTGCGACAGCAGCGCATGGACATCCTGATTTTCGAGGCGAACGCCAGCCATCCGGCCGGACGGTATTTCCAGGCCCACGGCGAAGGCATCTGCGCCCTCAATTTCGCCGTGGAGGACCTGGATACGGCCCTAACGCAGGCAAGGGCTCAGGGCGCCCAGGTCATGCTCGAACCCGAGACGCATGTGCTTGGAGGCGGCACGATCCGCTTTGCCGCCATCCAGGGCGTGGGTGATGTCTGGAACTTCCTGGTGGAACGCAAGGGCGATCCCGACACCTTCTGGCCCGGCCTCTCTCCCGAGCCCAAACCGGCCCTGTGCGACCCCGGCATGGTCCGGGTGGACCACCTCACCAACAATGTGGGCCCGGGCGAGATGGACGCCCTGGTGGATTTCTACGAACGGGTCTACGGCTTCGTGGTCACGCGCGAGTTCCACATCCGGGGCGCGCTGGGCACCGGCCTCGATTCCAAAGTCGTCCAGAGTTCCAACAACCAGGTGATCATCCCCATCAACCAGCCCACCGACGAGAAGAGCCAGGTCCAGGAGTACGTGACCCGCCACCGGGGCCAGGGTGTCCAGCACATTGCCATGTCCACCACCGACATCTTCCAGACCCTTCGCGTCCTGGGAGAGCAGGGGTTTAAGTTCCTGCGGGTCCCTGATACCTACTACGACCTGCTCCCCAGCCGGGTGGCCAAGGGTGGCTATGCCGTCCGCGAAGACTTCGCCACCGTGAAGGAGATGGGGGTCCAAATCGACGGCGACGAAACCGGCTACCTCCTGCAGATCTTCAGCGAAGACCAGATCGGGCCTCTGTTCTTCGAGATCATCCAGCGACGGGGGAATATGGGCTTCGGCGAGGGCAACTTCCAGGCTTTGTACGACTCCATTGAGTTGGATCAGAAGAAGCGGGGCGTGCTCTGATTTTCATCCTCGTGGGGTGATGGGTTACGGATGCTCAACCCGGCCTTCGCGCCCTTGCGTTAAGGTAGTCCCATGCGCCTTTTCCCTTCCCGCCTGCGCGGCTTCACCCTCATCGAACTGGTCGTCGTCATGACCCTGCTGGCCCTGCTGGCCACCGTGGGATTGGCGGGCTATCGGCAGAAGGTGCGGACGGCCAAGGAGTCCGTGCTGAAGGAGAACCTGTTCCAGATCAACCATGCGCTGGAACAGCACCGTGCGGACCGCGGCAAGTATCCCTCCAACCTCGGTCCTCTGCGGGAACTGGGGTATCTGAGAGACATCCCCTGGGATCCCATGACCCAGTCCCGTGACACCTGGCAGACCGAGCTCGAGCCCCCAGATCCGGACAATCCCGAGGCCGAACTGGGTATCTTCAGGGTGCGCAGCGGCTCCACGGAAAAGGGATCGAACGGCATCTCCTACAACGAGTGGTGACGAAAGCCCACCGGTCCGCCTCCCCCATCACGGAGACCCCATGAGCCCTGCCACCCTGCGTCGACTCGATCAGCTCTCTCAGGTCCTCCTGCTCCTGTGGGCAGGCGCGGCCCTGGGCTTTGGCGTCTTCTCCGCCCCGGTCTTCTTCCGTGAATTGCCCAGCAGGGATGTGGCTGGACGCATTGCCGGACTGATCATCGGCCGCCTCGACTGGGCTGCCTGGGCGGTCTTCCTCGTCGCCGGACTGAGCTGGGTCGGCCGCTGGGTCGCCGAGGTGAAGGAAGACATCATCGGCCCCATCCGCCTCTGGAGCGGGGGCTTGATGGTGGCCCTGCTCATGTGCCTGGCCAGCAGCTTCGTCATCACCCCCAAGGTCCAGGCCATCCGGGCGCGCATCAACGCCCCCGTCGAGAGCCTGGCCCCGGATCATGCAGACCGCGTGGCCTACAACAAGGCCCACGGGCTCAGCCGCAACCTGTTCTTCCTGCGCATTCTGCTGGCCATCGGCTTGGCGGCCTCGGTGGGTTTGTTGCCCCGGGCAACCCGCGAAGAGCCTGCGGTCAACCACTGAGCTGGTACAGAAGCCGAACAGAAGGTCGAATCGTTGGCGCCATGAACCGATCACCCTGCCCCGGTGGTCCCCAGTGATCTCGACGCAAGCCGATAGGCCATGCTCTGGAGGTATTCGGCCGTTTTCACTTCGACGGTCGCCCAAGCCATCAATCAGATGACGGTTTCAGCCTGCTCCACCTCATCCCCAGCGCCCACCTTTCTTGTTGTTCTCAAGCCCTTCCATCCGGGACGAATTTGGGTCATTGGGTTTGGTTTTTGAGTCGCATACTTTGGGGAATTGCACACCCCGCCACCCCTCCTCGAAGGCCCCAACTTGTCCACCCGCCTCCCAATTATCATGGTCCTGACAACGCTCGTTGCCTCCTGCGGACGAACCGGGCGGCCACCTGCGCCACCCCTGAAAGTCGGCGTGCTTCCAGCGGTGCAAATGGACGTGCCCATCACCCAGGAGTGGGTGGGTACCCTGGACGGCTTCGTGAATGCGGAGATCCGCCCCCAGGTAGAGGGCTACCTGCTGCGCCAAACCTACAAGGAGGGTTCCAGCCTGCGCCAGGGCGATCACCTCTTTGAGATCGATCCCCGTCAGTTCAAGGCGGTCGCCGACCAGGCCAGGGCCGCCTTGGCCAGGGACCAGGCGGCCCTGGACAAGACCAGGATGGACGTGGAGCGCTACACGCCCTTGGTGGCGGTGAAGGCCATCTCGCAACAGGAACTGGACAACGCCCAGGCCTCCTTCAGGCAGGCCCAGGCCAATGTGGATGCGTCCAAGGCCAACTGCGACCGGGCCCAGCTCAACCTGCAGTGGACGCACGTCGTTTCTCCCATCAACGGAGTTGCCGGTATCGCCAAGGTGCAGGTGGGCGATCTGGTGAATGGCCAGAAGGTCATGACCACCGTGTCCACCGTGGACCCCATCAAAGTGTTCTTCAATGCGAGCGAGCAGGAATACATGAACTGGGCCCGAGCCTGGTCCACGAAGGGGGGCGGCAAAGGCTCACTGACCCTGGTGCTTTCGGACGGGGCGACCTACCCACGGAAGGGTGATCCCTTCCTTGCGGACCGAAACGTGGATGTGAAGACCGGCACCATCACCCTGGCGGGACTCTTTCCCAACCCAGAGCACCTGCTGCGCCCGGGCCAGTTCGCCAAGGTCCGGGCCGACATCGGTCTGCGGAAGGACGCCATCCTGGTGCCCCAGCGGGCTGTCTGGGAAATCCAGGGGAGCGCTCAGGTCGCGGTGGTGGGGCCTGACAACAAGGTGGACATCCGCCCCATTCAGACCGGCCTGCGTATTGGCGGTTCCGTGGTGGTCGAGAAGGGCCTCCAGGCCGGGGATCGCGTCGTGGTGGAAGGGACCCAGAAAGTCAGTGCCGGGCTCCTGGTGAACCCCGTCGTCGTGACCCATTCACCTCAAGCACCAGGCAAATAGCCCGTGACCAAATTCTTCATCAACCGCCCCATCGTGGCCATGGTGATCGCGATCATCACGCTGATCGCCGGCCTGGTGTGTATGCGCGGACTGCCGGTGGCCCAATTCCCGGAAATCGTTCCCCCACAGATCCAGATCACCACCAGCTATACCGGCGCCGATGCCGTGACCATCGAGCAGTCCGTGGCCGCGCCCCTGGAGCAGCAGCTCAATGGTGTGGACAACATGCTCTACATGCAGTCCACCAATGCCAATGACGGGACCATGAGTGAGACGGTCACCTTCGACATCAATACGGATGTAAGCATCGACCAGGTGAACGCCCAGAACCGCGCGGCCCAGGCCCAGCCCTTCCTGCCCGTGGAAGTGAACCAGAACGGCATGGTGATCCGGAAATCCACGGGCATGGCCCTCATGCTGGTCGCCGTCTACTCGCCCAAGGCCACCTACGATTCCCTCTTCCTGGCCAACTACTCCACCATCAACATCATCGATCCCCTCTACCGAATCCCCGGCGTCGGCCAGGTGATCATTTTCGGGGCCGGCGACTATGCCATGCGGATCTGGGTAAAGCCCGATCTCCTGGCCAAGCTGGGCATCACCGTACCGGACATCAACCGGGCGGTTCAGCAGCAGAATGCGGTGAACCCTTCTGGCCAACTCGGGGCCGAGCCCGTGCCCCAGGGCCAGGAAATGACCTACACGGTCCGTGCCCAGGGTCGGCTCCAGAGTCCAGACGATTTCATCCGCATCGTCGTGCGCGCCAATCCCGATGGTTCCGTGGTCCGCCTCGGGGACGTGGCCCGAGTGGAACTTGGAGCCCTGTCCTACAAGCAGATCAGCCGCTTCAATCGCCAACCGGCCTGCATCATCGCCATCTTCCAGTCCCCGGGTTCCAACTCCCTCGCCGTGGCCGACGCAGTCAAGAAGGAGATGAATCACCTCAAGCTGAGCTTCCCCAACGACCTTCAGCACACGGTGGCCGTGGACACCTCGTTGCCGGTGACGGAGGGCATCAAGGAGATCCTGTGGACCCTTGGCGAAGCCATGATCCTCGTGGTGTTCGTGGTCTACCTCTTCCTGCAGAACTGGCGCGCCACCCTCATTCCCATGATCGCGGTGCCGGTGTCGCTCATCGGCACGTTCGCCGTATTCCCCATGCTGGGGTTTTCCATCAACACCCTGTCCCTCTTTGGCCTCGTGCTGGCCATCGGCCTGGTGGTGGATGACGCCATCGTCGTGGTGGAAGCGGTGGAGCATCACATCGAGCAGGGCATGTCGCCCCGGGAGGCCACGCTCCAGGCCATGAAGGAAGTGTCAGGCCCCGTGGTGGGCATCGCGCTGGTACTGTCCTCGGTGTTCCTGCCGGTGGCCTTCCTGGGAGGCATCCAAGGTCGCCTCAACAAGCAGTTCGCCGTCACCATCGCCATCTCTGTGCTCATCTCGGCCTTCAACGCCCTGACCCTCTCCCCGGCCCTGGCTGCCCTCATTCTCAAGCCCCGAGAGCAGATGCACGGACCCATGCATCGGCTCTTCGAAGGCTTCAACACCTACCTCCACAAGGCCACTCGCGGCTATGTCAGCGTCTCCCACAAGCTCATCCGAAAGGCCGCCATTCCCCTGGTCATCCTGGCGGCCTTTGCCTTGCTGGATGGTCTGCTGGGCAAGCACCTGCCCAGCAGTTTCGTGCCCACGGAGGACAACGGCTACTTCTTCCTCAACATGCAGCTTCCGGCCGCAGCCAGCCTCCAGCGCACGGACGAGGTGGGCAAGAAGGTCGAAGCGATCCTTTCGGAGACCGAAGGGGTCCGCTACATCACGAACATCGAAGGCTTCAGCCTTCTCAACCGCGTATCCGCCCCCTACTTTGGCTTCTCCTATGTGGCCCTCACGCCCTGGGATGACCGGAAGGATCCGCATATGGAAGCCGGTGAGATCCTCAAGCGGCTCAATGGCCGCTTCGCCCGGGAAATTCCCGAAGCCAACGTCTTCGGGTTCCTGCCCAGCGCCATCCCCGGCCTCGGCGTGTCCAACGGATTTTCGCTCTGGCTTCAGGACCGCAGCGGCTCGGATCCGGATTACCTGGACCGGAACCTCAAGGCCTTTCTGGCCGCTGCCCGCAAACGAGCGGAACTCACGGGTGTCACCTCGCTCTTCAATACGGGAACGCCCCAGATTCTGGCCGAAGTGGACCGGGACAAGGCCCTGAAGCAGGGCGTGGCGGTGGGCGATGTATACCAGACCCTCCAGGCCTACCTGGGTGGCCTGTACCTGAACCAGTTCAACCGCTTCGGTAGGCAGTGGCGGGTTTACCTCCAGGCGGAGGGCGATGAGCGCAAGTCCGTGGACGACATCGGCCGTTTCCATGTACGCAACGCCGAGGGCACCATGCTGCCCCTGTCCGCCCTGGTCAAACCCCGCAGCATCCAGGGACCGGAGTACACCAACCGCTTCAACCTCATGCGGGCTGCCCAGGTATTGGGCTCTGCGGCCCCGGGCTACAGCTCAGGGCAGGCCATCGCGGCCCTGGAACAGGTGGCCAAGGAGGTCCTCCCCCAGGACATGAGCCATGACTGGGCTGACCTCAGCTACCAGGAGAAGAAGGCCGAGGGCACCACCGGCCTCGTTTTCGCGCTCTCCATCGTGTTCGTATTCCTCATCCTCGCGGCCCTCTACGAAAGCTGGTCCCTGCCCTTCTCGGTGCTCTTGTCGGTGCCCATCGCCATCTTCGGCGCCTTCTTCGGCCTCTGGCTCCGGAATTACGACTTCGGCGTCTTCGCCCAGATCGGCCTGGTGATGCTCATTGGCCTCTCTGCGAAGAACGCCATCCTCATCGTGGAATTCGCCAAGGACGAGATGGAAAAGGGACGGGGGCTGGTGGAGGCGGCCTTGGAGGGCGCAAAGTTGCGCCTTCGCCCCATCCTCATGACCAGCTTCGCCTTCATTCTGGGCTGCATCCCGCTGTGGACCGCCTCGGGTTCAGGGGCCGTGGCCCGCCGCATTCTCGGGACCGTGGTCATCGTGGGCATGCTGGCCGCCACCCTCATCGCCATCTTCATCATTCCCGTGCTTTTCGTGATGGTGGAGCGGCTCGCTGGAACCCCGGAGGAGTCCCTATCCGATGCGGACATCGACCGCGTGGCGGACGAGATCTGACATGCGGAGACCAGCCCTTTCCCTGCTCGTCCTCCTGCTGGCCTCCGGCTGCGCCCTGGGGCCCAACTACAGGCGGCCTGTCGTCTCGACCCTGGATGATTTTCGGGGCCAATCGCCTGCCGAGGCCGCCTCACTGGCCGACCAGCCTTGGTGGGAGGTGTTCGGCGATGAAACACTGAAGTCCCTCATCACTCAGAGCCTGGAACGAAACTACGATGTGCGCACCGCCGTCTGGCGCGTGGAGGAGTACCGGGCCCGGGCGGGAATTGAGCGCTCGGACTGGCTCCCCCAGATCACACCCACGGCCATGTGGGAGCGGGGCCGGCAATCATCCTTCGCCTATGGCGGGGGGAAGACCGGCTCGGTGTGGGATGTCCACGCCACACTGTCCTGGGAACTGGACCTCTGGGGTCGGCTCCGACGGCTGAACGAAGCCGCCCGCGCCCAGTACCTGGGGGCACGGGAGCAACGACGCGGCGTCTACCTGTCCACGGTGGCCCAGGTGGCTCAGGCCTACTTTGAACTGCGGGAGCTGGACGCCCGACTGGAGATCGCCAAGGCCACGACGGCCGCCTTCCAGGAGACATACAACCTCTTCAACCGGCGCCTGACCGGGGGCACAGCCTCCGCCCTGGAGACCACCCGGGCCGAGGCCGCCCTGGCCACGGCCTCGGCCTTCATCCCCAGCCTCGAACGTCAGATCCAGGCCCAGGAGAACCTCCTCTCCTTCCTGGTGGGCCGCACCCCTGGTCCCATCCCCCGTGGTGCGAACCTCGCGGACCAGACCCTGCCGCCGCGCATCCCGGCGGGACTGCCCTCGCGCCTGCTGGAACGACGCCCGGATCTCCGGGTGGCGGAACAGGACCTGGTCGCAGCCAATGCCGCCATTGGCGTGACCATGGCAAGCTACCTGCCCACCCTCAGCCTCACGGGGTTGCTGGGCGGCCTGGCCCCCCACGTCTCCGAGCTCTTCGGCACCGGCAAAGCGTGGTTCGTGGCGCCGACCCTCTCCGGCCCTTCGCTGCAGGGACTGCGCCTGAAATACCAGAAGGACGTCCGCCTCGCCCAGTGGGAGCAGGCCAAGGTCCGCTATGAAGCCACCGTCACCAGCGCCTTCGGGGAAGTCTCCTCGGCCCTCACCGCCTACGAGAAGCTCGCAGAAGTCGAGCGGCAACAGACGCGCGCGGTAGCCGCCTACCAGGAGGCCGTACGCCTGGCGACGCTGCGCTATGCCGCCGGCCTCTCCAGCTACATGGAAGTCCTGGACGCCCAGCAGCAGCTGTTCCCGGCCCAGAACAGCCTTTCCCAGACCCGGCTCGCCCGGCTGGCCACCATGGTGCAGCTTTACAAGGCCCTGGGTGGCGGGTGGAGCACCGAGGACCTGGGGCCCAAGGCCAAAGAAAATCAGTAGGTCGACGCCGACTCTGGCAACTCCCAGTCCTCCAACTCCCTGGGCTTTGCGGATCCTGGAATCAGCTCCCTCATCCAGAGCCGGATCTCATCCACCCCGAGGCCCTGGATGGCACAGGCCTGCACCGCGCCAGGATGGTGTTTCTTCAGCTCCAGCTTCTGGGGCCGGTGCAGCCGATCCACCTGGTTGAGCACCAGCAGGCGGGGCTGGGCTTCGACCCCTTCCGGTTCGCAGCCGATCTCCCGCAGGGTGGCCCCCACGACCTTGAGGTGGTCCTCCAGATCCGGGTGGGCCGCGTCCGCCACCACCAGCAGGGCGTCGGCGGTGCGCACCTCCCCCAGGGTGCTCCGGAAGGCGGCCACCAGCTGATGGGGCAGCTTACGGATGAACCCCACCGTATCTGCCACCAGGCAGTGGGTGGGTGCCAGGTCACCCTCGCCCGTCTCGGGATCGACATCCTGGCCCAGCCAGGCCTTGCGGGTGGTGGTGTCCAGGGTGGCAAAGAGCAGATCCCGGGGTTCCCCCTCACCGGTCAGGGCCTTGAGGAGGCTGGTCTTCCCCGCATTGGTGTAGCCGACCAGGGCCACCCGCGGCAGCCCCTTGGGTCGCCCCTGGCGTTGGGTTTCCCGGACCTGCTCGAGATGGGTGAGCTCCCGCTTGAGCTGGCTGATGCGGGTGCGGATCATGCGGCGATCCACCTCGATCTGGGTTTCACCCGGCCCACCGCGCAGGCCCACACCCCCGCCCTGCCGCTCCAGATGGGTCCAGGCGCCCTTGAGCCGCGGCAACTCGTACTCGCAGCGCGCCAGTTCCACCTGGGCCTTGGCCTCCCGGGTCTGCGCCCGCTGCTCGAAGATGCTGAGGATGAGCCCCGTACGGTCCAGGCAGATGAGGCCCGTCACTTTTTCAATGGCATTCACCTGGCTGCCCCGCAACTCGTCATCACAGATGAGGTGCCGCACGCCATGGCGGGCCGCCTCCCCAGCCAGGGCCTCGAGCTGACCAGAGCCGTAGAAGGTCTTGGTGGCGATCTCGGAGCGCTTCAGCACCCGCCGGGCATGCACCAGGAAGCCGCAACTCCGGGCCAGCTCGGCCAGTTCCAGCAGGTGGTCCTGGATCAGGTCCTCCCGGTCCTGGGGGCCCTGACGGGCAATGAGCAGACAGCGGAGGGGCAATTCATCCATATGGCAAAACTGCCTGCCCCGGGGGTAATAATCAAGCACTTGTCCCACTGGACGATGCATAGGTTCAGGAGCCACGTCTTCATGGCCATGTTCGGGCTGAAAAAATCCAAGCCGACGGAGGGATCCGAGTTGGTCCTGGCCTACCTGGAAGACGCCCAGCGCGTTCGGGCCACGGTGTTCGTCGTGGACCCCAAGGGTCGCGAGATCCCGGCCTCGCTCGTGGCCGTCACCGAAGAACGGGTGACCCTTGGGATTCAGGGACGGGTCATGGCCGAAAAAGGAGAATCGGTCGGGCTGCTCTTCTTCCTCGACGGGCTGCGCCTCAAGGCCGCAGGCAAGCTGCTCGACCTGAAGACCGGTACCCTGATCATGGAGCTGCCCTCCACTGTGGAGTTGGCCGAACGCAGGAAGAAGGCCCGGGCCAGACTCAACCAGCGGGAAGGCGCCACCGCCATTGCCCTCACCGGGTTGTTCGAGGGCATCGGTCTGACCGGTTCCATCGACAACATCTCCGAAGGCGGCATGTGCCTGAAGGTCGGGCGGGCCATGAACGTGAAGACTCAGGGCCCCATGCACATGGGCCCCAACCTGCTGTCCGCGGGCGAAGTCTTCATGGTGATCAAGCTCAGCAAGCTGCCCAAGTGCCCCCTCATCGAAGTCGGCGGCCTCGCCAGCCATGTGGCCTCCGAAGGGGGCGGCCTCTCCGTCGGCATCGCTTTCGAATCGGGCAAGGAATCCGTCCTGGGTCCTGTCAAGGCGCTGGTGGCCAGCCGGTCCGGTACCCTGCCCACCTCCGTACCCCCAAAGGCCCGGCGCCCCCAGGAACCCAAGCACGAACCTGCCGAACCCACCATCGAGCTGGCCCCGCCCCGCCCCGCTCCCAAGAAGGAGCCAGAGCCGCCACCCGCAGAAGCGCCTCAACCCCAGGCCCCGCCTCCGGTCGCCGTCGTGGAAGCCGCTCCAGAGGCCGCAGCAGCCCACCCGGATGCTGCCCACAGGGGTTCCGCCCTCCACCGGATCAAGAAGCGCAGCCGCGGCGTGCTCCTGGCCATGCCGGAAGGGCCGGACCGGGAGGCCCTGGTCGCCTTCCTGGCAGCGGATGGCTACGGCAAGCTCCGGGTCGCCGCCACCCTGACGGAACTGCTCGACCTCCTGGATGATGTCCAGCTCGTGTTCGTGGATGGGGGCGTGGCCGAGCTGCAAGGACTCGCCCTCGCCTCCCTGCTCCGCCAACGCCTGGAAGGTGAGGCCACCCGGGTGGTCCTGGCCGAGGCTTCGGTGGATGCCGAGCTGGTGCTGGGCGCCCAGGAGATGGGTGTGGCGCAGGTCCTGGTGAAGCCCTATGACCTGGATCCGGAGTTGCTGCTGATGTTCGAAGGGCACCTGGGCATCGGTTAGGGCAGGCTACCCTGTTGCCATGCCCTTGTTCGAACGCACCATTGCCGACCGCTACCTGAAGACCCACCGCAAGGGGGCCTTTGTGCGGATCATGGTGCGCTTCGCCCGGGGCGGCACCGCTGTCGGCGTCTTTGCCATGGTGGTCACGCTGGCCGTGATGAACGGCTTCCGCGAGGAGATTCAGGCCACGCTCTTCAGCGCCACGGCCCACTTCACGGTGTTCCACCTGGCCGGGGACATTCAGGATACCGAAGGCGCCCTCAACACCATTCGAACCGTCAGTGGGGTGAAGGCCGCCTCCCCCATCCGTCTGGAGAAGGGCCTGCTGCGCCGCCCCGACAGCGAGATGCCACCCGAGACCGTCGTGGTGAAAGCCGTGGATCCCGCCACCGCCCACGGTACCTCCAGCATCTTCGACTCCATGCAGCCCGCCCCCATCGACCAGCTGAAGGAAGGCGAGATCGTCCTGGGCAAGGAACTGGCCCAGCGCCTGGGCCTGCGCGTGGGTGACACCGTCGCCCTGGCCTTCTTCCGCCTGGAGCTGGGCCTGGGTGGCCAGCAACCCAAGGTGGCGGCCTTCCGCGTGGCCGGCACCTTCCACAGCCACAGTTCTGAGTACGACAAGGCCTGGGCTTTCATCCCACTCAGCGACGCCATGCGGATCGCAAGATCCGAGGGCCGGGCCGAGATGATCGAGGTCCGGGCCAGCGGCATCGACGCCATCGCCGAGGTGAAGCCCCGCGTGCTGGCAGCCCTCGGACCGGCCTACCAGGCCACGGACCTGCGGGAATCCAACAAGGCCCTCTTCGCCGCCCTCATGGTGGAGAAGTGGGCCTTCGCCGCCATCCTCAGCCTCATCGTGCTGGTGGCCGCCTTCAACATCGTGGCGTCGCTGGTGCTGCTGGTGACTGAGAAGCGCCGGGACCTGGGCGTCCTGCTGGCCCTGGGCGCCACACCGCGCCAGATCCAGCGGCTCTTCGAGCTGCAGGGCCTGCGCATCGGCGCCGTGGGCACCGCCTGGGGCCTGGGCGTGAGCGTGCCCCTCTGCCTGATCCTCGATCACTTCAAGCTGCTGAAACTCCCCGCCGCCGTCTATGACTTCATCACCTACATGCCCTTCCGCCTCAAGGTGACGGACATCGTGCTGGTGGCGGTCTTCCCCCTGCTGGTGTCCTGGCTGGCCGCGCGGTACCCCGCAAAGAAGGCCGCCGCCCTGGATCCCGTCGACGCGCTGAGGGCGGAATGATCGGCCAACCCCTTTCCATCACTGGCCTCCACAAGACCTATCCGGGCAACGCCCATCCGGTTTTCGATGGCTTCTCCCTCGAAGTCGAGGCCGGCAGCCTCTGCGCCGTCGTCGGCGTATCCGGGGTCGGCAAGACCACCCTGCTCAACTGCGTGGCCGGCCTTGACCACTGGGAGGACGGCCGCATCACGGTGGGCGGGGACCCTGTGCCCGAGGGCGCCGAAGCCCGGGCCCTGTACCGCCGCAGCCACGTGGGTCTGGCCTTCCAGCAACCCCATCTCCTGCCCGAGTTCACCGTGCGGGAGAACCTCCGCATGCCCCTGCTCATCCAAGGCGGCGTCTCTGATCAGGCCGAGGCCTGGATCAGTCGGCTCCTCGCCACCGTGGGCCTGGGCGACCTCGGAGAGCGGCTGCCCCACCAGCTGTCCGGCGGCCAGGCCGCCCGCGCCGGTCTGGCCCGCGCCCTGGTGCGCAGGCCCGCCCTCTGGCTGTTAGACGAACCCACCGGCAACCTCGATCCCGCCACGGCCGAAGAAGTGTTCGGATTCCTGCTCAGCCTCCACACCGAGCTGCGCCCCACCACCCTGGTCGTGACGCACAATCCCGGGCTCGCCGAACGCTGCATGCGAACCGTGCGGCTGGGCTAATCGATCCGCACCAGGGGCCCTGGATAGTCGTCCATGGCTTGCTTCCCCCGGAAGAACAGAGCCAGGTGGTGGAATTCGCGCCGAACCCCCAGGCGGGCCTCGTAGTCGTGCCAGCGGTCGAGGAACTCGGCAATGGGCAGGTAGGCATAGGCGCCCGAAACCGAAGGATCCATGGCATAGAGGTAGTGGTCGTCTAGGCCCACCAGCACGATGTAGTGGCCGTCCTCCCAGGTCTCCTTCCACCCTGTGCCGATCGTGGCCTTCTCCCGCCAGGCCTGCAGGTTGAGGATGACCGTGGTGCCCTGGGCCAGGGCCTTCTTAAGGTCCTCCAGGCTGGTCCGTTCCTGCAGCCGGGCCTCCAGGCCGAAGGCCCGACCCACTTCCAGCAGCTTGTCCGGGTGGGTACCGTCCTTGGCCGTGGTCTCCAGCCGCTTGTAGAGCTGGCTCTCCTGGCCATCGAAAACCCGCCAGTAGCGCAGGACCGACTGCAGGGTGCTGGTCCCGCAGGAGTACCCGGTGGCCTGCCGGAAGAGGGGCACCCGCAGGGCCTTGGCGGGGAGTTGAGGAACGGGGGCTGGACGGGACTGCACCGGCATCGACGTCGGCTGGCCCAGGGCCAGGGCACAGCACACCAAGAAAAGCAGGAGGCCCTTCTGGAGCGGTAAAGACATGGTGACTCCGGTCAGTGGTACCCGATAAGAACAGCAACGAGGAGCATGAGCAAAGCCAGGGGAATGTAAACAAAGACGGCGAACTTGGCGGTGTGGCGGACGTACCGGAAGAAGCTCACGCCCGCCATCGAGCAGATGGTGAAGGCGATGCCATCCCAGGGCATCCAGAAGTTGAAGGCCCCGGTGGCGAACTGGAAGGCCAGCACCACGATCTGTTTGGAGAAGTGCAGCACATCCGCCAGCGGGGCGAGGATGGGCATGAGGGTGGCCGCCGTGCCCGAGGCGCTGCCCAGCAGGGCGGCCATAAGGGCGCTGATGCCGAACATGACGTAGGAAATCGCGAACTTCGGCATGGTGTTCATGTAGCCCGCGAAGAAGTTCAGGATGGTGTCCAGGATGTGGGCGTCGTTGAGGATGAAGTAGAGGATCTGGGCCGCGCTCATCATCACCACGGCGATCACCACGCTGCGCATGCCCTCCAGGTTCTGGTCGATCATCCGCGAGACCGACAGACCGCCCACCAGGGGCACGATGATGCCCATCCAGAAGTAGAGGGAGCCGATCTCCTTGAACCCCCAGCCGAACTTCATCAAGCCGACCATGAGGATGACGAAACCCGCCACGGTCAAGACCAGCGCGAAGGCCCGGCGGGTGGTCATCTCGTAGACCTCGCCGGCCGCCGGATCGACGTGCCGCTTCGCACGGTTCTCTAGGTCCTCTTCGTAGGACAGGGAGGAGGTTGGATCCTTCTTCAGTCGGTAGGCATAGCGCATGATCACCAGGCTGGTGACCGTCATGAACACCACGAAGCAGACGATCCGGAAACCGATGCCGGAATAGAGGGGGACGCCCGCGATGGCCTGGGCGATGCCCACGTTGTAGGGGTTGGTGAGACCGCAGGCGAAACCGACCGCGATGCTCCAGTACATGATGAAGACGCCGATCATGGAGTCGAAGCCCATGGAGAGCAGCAGGGGCGCGATGATCAGGATGAAGGGGATGGCCTCTTCGTACATCCCGAAGGTGGCGCTGCAGAGCCCGGTGGCGAAGACCATCACGGGGATGAAGCCCATGCCCAGCTTCCCGGTCTTCTGGATGACCAGCTGGATGCCGGCGTTGATGGCCCCGGTGGCGATGATGGCGGTGATGGCGCCGGCGGAGATCATGATGAGGAAGGAGCGCTCCGCCCCCTCCAGGGCGCCGCGCATGAAGACCGTCCAGAGCTGCGTGAATCCCTGCGGATAGGACCTGGCGGCATGGAAGGAGCCTGGAATCACGGTCTGCCGGGTCTGGCCCATGACGGTGACGGTGTGGCGCTCGAATTCCCCACCGGGGACAATGTAGGTGAGCAGGGCGAACAGCACCGACATGAAGAACACGATCACCAGCGGGTTGAGGCTGCTCATGACGTCGGTGATGCGCTGGCGGAAGTGATTCATGAGTGCCTCAGTGGATCAGAAGGATTCGTAGTACACGAGCGTCTTCACGCGGATCAGGAGGCGCTCCAGGGTCCGGATGGCCTCGGCGGCGCGCTGCCGGTCGAATCGGTCCAGGAGGGCCAGCGCTTCCGCGAGGGGCAGCGCATGGGCGCCTGACTCGGCCTCGGCCACGGCGGTGAAGGTCTCCCGCTCGAAGGCACGCCAAGTATCCCGGATCTCGCCGACGCACTTGGCGTAGCCGTAGTCGGCCAGCTTCGCGAGCTCCGTGAACAACCAGTAGGCAGAGTCGGGATCGTAGGTGGGTCCGGCCTTGGCATAGTGGGGTTCGATGGTCTCGAGCCCGAGGTGGAACGGCAGGTAGGTGCCGGTGAGGGAGGTGGACAGGCTGGCCCACAGGCGGTGGCCGATCCCCGGTGGCAGCTGGGGGCGCAGCTCGATCACCGTGCTGGCCTCGGTGTTCATGCGGGCGATGGTGCGGACTGGGGTCCGGAAGGGCGACCCGTCAGGGCGGGTCTGGTACAGGTCCGTCCCCTCGTACACGTCCCGAAGCGCCGCCATCAGGTCCGCGGCCCCGACCTTGGCCAGCCCGCCAAACTGGGCCTCCAGCTGGGTGTGGCGATCCAGGTTGTAGGCGTCCGACTGGTTAGCGGAATCCCCGTAGGCCTGGGCAAAATCGAAAGCCCCCGAGTCGCACCAGCCCTGGCTCCGGGCATGGGATTCCAGCGTGGGCGAGGCCATGCTCGCGTCCAGCCCGTCCAGCGCGCCGATCCGGTAGCAGTTCGCCCGGACCACCACCTCGTCGGATCCGACCTGCTGAGCCACCCACTGCCCGTTCCGGGCGAGCTCGACCCACCATGCCTCGTTTGGATCCGCCACGGTGATCATGGTGCCCGAGTCACAGCTCAGTCCGTACTGGCTGCAGAGCCGTCCCACCAGGGCAACACCCTCCCGGGCGGTGGTAGCGGATTCCAGGACCACCTGCATGAACTCGGTCCAGATCAGGCCGCCGGGCACCACGTCGTAGGCCCGCGCTTCAGGAATGCCGCGCATCAGCGCCATGTTGTTGGCCACGGCCACGCCGTGCTCATTCACGCCGGAAGTGTGCTCGCCGGGGTAGTGGCCCTTGGCGAACACTTTGGTGCACAGGTAGCGTGCCGAGGTTCCGCTGCGGGGGAGGTTCCCTCCGGAATGCAGGGTGATGGTGGGGGCCTTTTCCAGGGCCGGGCTCAGGGCCACCAGGTGCGCGGCGTTCCGCCCCAGCTCCTCGCTGTGGGCCACCAGGACTGAGCCTGTGGCGCTGCGGTTCTTCCCCACGACGATGGTGGTGCACATGGTGGTCAATCCCCTAGAAAGGCGTCCA
Source organism: Geothrix sp. (assembly GCA_025361045.1). Taxonomy (GTDB): domain Bacteria; phylum Acidobacteriota; class Holophagae; order Holophagales; family Holophagaceae; genus Geothrix. Next base: position 18,082 of record JANYAZ010000117.1, read on the forward strand.
GCAGTCCCAAGTACACCTCCACCCGGAGGGCCAAGGGCGGATCCTGCTCGGCCGTCAGCACCAGCTCGGTGGTGATCACCGGCGTGCAGCCCTTCCGTTTCGCCAGCAGCTCATCGATGGAGCCATCCTCGGAATCCACGATCATCCCCTGGTCCAGGGCCTCGCCGAACCGGGTGACGCCCGTCAGGACCAGGGGCAAGGGACAATCCTGCAGGTAGGCGGCCACCCGCTGGGTGAGGGGATGCCGGGCGGCACCGAGGCCGGTGGCATAGAGGTACGACCCCCGCCCCTCGAACTGGTAGCCCGGCGCCTCGTAGATGGGATCCTCGTGCAGGTCCAGCACGGCAGCACCGGGAGCCAGACTGGCCCGCTCCAGCACGAAGGCGGTGATGGCTGCGGCTTCGGGACAAGCCGGTTCCGGCGCGCGCCCCAGCTGGTGGTCGCTGTCGGACACGCTCTGGCCCGAAGGGCCATAGCGCTGGTGGTGGTGGTAACCCCAGGGATTCAGCAGCGGCATCACCAGAATCGGGCGGGAGGCTCCCTGCTCGATGAGCCGGTCCACCTGGCGGGCCAGCGCGATGGCGCCGGCGGGTTCCCGTCCGTGAATCCCCCCGATGACGACCCGTTCGGCCATGGGTCCGCTGGCATAGGCGTCAATCGGGAACACCAGGCCGGACTCCGTGCGCTGCTCCGCCAGCGGGACCTTCTCCCAGCCCGCCGCCACCAGCCGGTTGTAGGCCCGGTGCAGGTCGGCCACGGGGGGGCGGCCATCGCAGGACAGGGGCTTCATTCAGCCTTCTCCCAGGCAATGGTGTGTACGATGCCACGACGATCCAGCTCAGCCATGACGCTCCCCGCGGGGATGGCTTCCTCCATGCGATGGGCTCCCGGAGCGATGACCTTCCGGGCCTGGAAGCCCATCATCACGGCACAATGCCAGCCCGTGAGCCGTTCCATGCCCGTGAACCCGGTGATGGGGTCGTACCGATCCACCAGATCCACCGTCACCGTGGCAGGTTGACCGGACTTCGTGCCCACGCCGATGGCGCGCATGACGCAGATGTCCTCCACCCGGGGGGCGGTGATGTGCGGGGCCAGCAGCCTGTGATAGACCGCGCGGGGCACCACGGACTGCCCGTCCACGTCGATGGCCTCTTCCGAGAAAAGTCCCAGCCGCTTGAACGCCTCGAAGGTCTGGAAGTGGCCCGGGTACCTGAGCACCTTGGTTTCGTACCGATCCAGCTTGCCCAGGTGGGTGCGGGGCGTGGTGGACAGGCTGCCGGAGATCACGAAGGCCTCCATGAGACCGAGCCCGGGGATATCCATCATCTCCAGCTCAGTGAAGGTCGGCACCTGGACCAGCTTCCCCCCGCGGATGAAGGTCGCCTCGCCGGCGTACTCGTTGGTCAGTCCATTCAGATGGAAGGCGCACTGGTAGGACCAGGGTGCCTTGGGATCGATCGGCAGACCCCCATCGTAGAGGTAGACTTCCCGGGCCTCGTCGAGCAGGTCCATGACGAAGACACCCATGTGGTTGATGAGGCCGGGTCCCATGCCGCAGTCGGGAACCACACTCACTGCGGCCTTGCGGGCCTCCGCATCCAGCTCAAGCTGCGACCACACCACCTCCGTGTTGCCACCCATGTCACAGAGGCTCACGCCGGCCTCGATGCAGGCCTCGGTGATGCCCCGGTTGTGGTAGTACGTGACCGCACTGAGGGCCACGCTGGCACCAGAGAGCACGGAACGGAGCGAGTCCCGATTCCCGGCGTCCACCCTTACGCCCTTGGCCACTTCCCGGCCCACCAGACGGTTGATCCGGGCGGCGGCGCGCTCGGCCACAGCGGCATCGGCATCTGCCATGAGAATGGTCCCGGCCCCGCCATGCTGCGCCAGATCGTAGGCACAGGAAGTCCCCTGCCGACCCGAGCCGATGATGACATAGCGATGGTTCATGGCTGTTCCTCCAGCAAGGCGGCCCGCAGGAGCCACATGGGCACCTGGCCTTCCTTCAGCACCCGTTCGTGGAACCGGGCGAGCGAGAAGCCGCGACCCTCCTTCTGTCGGAAGTCCTCCCGGAGGCGCAGCAATTCGAGTTTCCCGTAGGTGTAGCTCAGGTAGGTCGGCTCATAGGTACCCCGCTGGGCTTCGACCAGGGCGGGACCTTCGGCCATGAAGACGTGATCCATGAAGAACCGTGTCGCCTCTTCCAGCGTCATGCGACCGGCGTGCAGTCTGAGGGCGACGAGGAACCGGGTGGCCCTGAGGAGGGATTCCCTGACTTGCCCCAGTTCGAAGCGCTGATCGGCAGCGAGGAAGCCCTGTTCCACCATCAGCTGTTCGCAATAGTGGGCCCAGCCTTCGACCAGGCAGTCCGAGGCGAACAGCTCGGAGATGCGGAAGCATGAGCGGATTTGCCGCAGGTAGATGCCCTGGAGGTAGTGGCCCGGGAAGCCCTCGTGCGCCGAAGTCGACCAAAGCGGCAACACGCTGAACTCGCCCAGGTGGTCCTCCCGGCGGCCGGCGTCCCAGGACGGATCAGGCAGGGTGATGAAGTAGCGTCCGGGCAGCGCCTTGACTTCGAAGGGACCCACCATGTACTGGGAGGCGAAGCTGCCCGGCAGGACGGCCGGGGTCGGCCTCACCACCAGGGGCTGGTGGGGTGGGATGGTCACCAGGCGCTGGTCACGGACGAAGCGCTCCAGGGTCGCCACCTGCTCCCTGGCCACCGCAAGCAGGCGCTCCGCCGAGGGATGCCCTGTGCGCTGGGCCTCCCAGACCTCCCGTGCCGACAGCCGGGCATCCAGGACCCGGGCGAGGTCCCGGAAGCGGGCCTCCTTCGCGGCCAGTTCCTTCTGACCCATGGCCTCCAGCTCATCCAAGGAGGCGGTGATGCCCTCCTTGTGGCGGAGCAGCTTCGCCAGGCGCTCGGCCCCCAGCGCAAAGCCCCCCTTGGCCCGGGGGCGGAGGTCATGGTCCAGCCAGGCGATGAAGGCCGCGAGGGCCACGGTGGCCTCTGCTGAACTGGCGCGGAAGGCCCGCCTGAGCTGGGGACTCCCCACGCCCTTGAACGCCTTGGGGAGATCCTCAGCCACGAGGGCCTGCAGACCGACAAAGGCCTCGCGGGCCACCTCCAGGAAGACCACTGGCGGATCCTGGAGGTTCTGGCGCGCCTCAGCCAACAACCGGGAAATCTCCGTCTCCCGGGCGACGATGAACTGAAGACGGCGCGCGGCCGAGTCGGTTGGGTACAGGGCCAGCCATAGCAGGCCGTTGCTGATGTCATCGGCGTACCGCATGGGATTGGTTTCCCAGGGGCGCCATTCATGGAGTTCCAGCCGGCGCCAGGCCACATTGTCCTGGGCCAGGCGGAGGTTCAGCTGCGCCGCACGAGGCAGATCGGAGGCGGTAATCGCCTCCAGTTCCGTGCCGAAGCGATCCAGTTCCCGGCGCTCGGCCTCGAGGCTTTCCCGGCTGTAAGACGGGAGGTGGGCATCGAAATCATGCACGCCGTCCAGGGTGGCCTGGCTGGGGTGCCGGCGATGCCAGGCCTTTAGGTAGCGCTGGCCCCAAACCTCGAGACGAGCGGAGGCTGGTGGCATGACCGAGGGAGTCCGCGCTGCCCCCGCGGTCGCGATTGCCCCCATCAGGACCCCGGCCAACGCCACGATTCTGAGGAGTCCCCGCATCGAGATGGTCCTTCCACGAAGTGAATTCCGCAACCATCCCGGATGGTTCGGTCTAGATCAACACACACAATCAAAAAGGATGAAGTGCTTGGGGCAGAAGCCTCCTCCGAGGGAGGGTGCAAGGTGGTGCTCCCCAACGTGGGGGAGGCCGAAGCCCCCCCCCGCGATGAGTCCATCCAGGCTAGTAGCGGAGGCCCATGGAGATGTTGATCATCCTGGGCGTGCCGTAGTTGCTGGGTCCCGAGGTCTTCCCGAAGGTATCCGAATTGGCGGGAACCCAGGGATCGTTGGTGCCCGAGACGGCTGCGTTGAAGGTCCGGTCGGGATTCAGGATCTGGGTGTGGTTCCAGAGGTTGCTGATGGCCAGCTTCAGGTAGCCATTGACCGAGCGACCATTCTTGAAGGACAGCAGCTTGAAGTCCTGCTGGATGCTGAGGTCGAGGTAGGAGGCGGCCCCGCCCACATGGTTGCCCCGCTGCTGACCTTCGTACTGGGTGGTACTGCTGCCGAAGCCGCCATCCAAGGCCGGATTCAGGTAGGTGCGTTTGATCCTGCGGGTCCAGCTGTAGTGTTCGCCCGAGTCGAACCGATAGGCGAGGCCCCAGCTCAGCTTGCCGAGGAAGTTGGTGGAGCTGTGCGTGCCCAGGAGGCGCATGCGGAGGGGCACGTCTCCGTCCAGGCGACCGGTGGGGTTGAGGTCGTTGCCGTTGTACATGGTCACGCCATCCTGGATGCGGAAGAAGTCCAGACCCTGGCCGCGACCGGGGCTGCCGCCGCTTTCGCCCACGTAGTTGCCCTTGAGGCTGGACCAGACGATGTTGCCCCCCACGATCCAGTCGCCCTTCACCGTGTTGGCTTCGACCTCCAACGCTTCGTACTTGCGGGTGGCCTCGGGGTTGTTCTGGTAGATGCGGATGTAGAGAGGCTGTCCCTCGTAGGTCACCTGGCCGCTGTTGCCCTGGGTGTAGTCGATGAGGTTGCTCCACTCCTTGGAGACCAGGGTCGCCTTCACGTAGCCCGTGCCCACCCAGGTATCGCGGTGGGTGCGGGTGAAGGTGAGCTGCTTCTCATCGACGGACTGAGGCTTCAGGGTGCTGGGGATCCGGACATTGATGGGACCGGCCGACAGGGTGTAGGGAGCGGTCAGATCATACAGGTTCAGATCGTACATCTGGGAGAAGGGGAGGGTGACGTCCACCGGCACCTTCAAGGGAAATTCCTT
>JANYAZ010000234.1 GCA_025361045.1 Geothrix sp.
ACGCGTCCCTTCAGCGTGTCATGCAGCTGCAGTTCGACCATCTCCATGACCTGGGCGGCCAGCAGGGGATCCACCAGTGGGAAGGCGAGTTCGACACGTCGGTCGAGGTTCCGGGGCATGAGGTCGGCGCTGGAGAGGAGGGTGTCGGGCTGTCCGTCATTGGCAAAGTGGTAGATCCGGGCATGCTCAAGGAACCGGTCCAGGATGGACAAGGCCCGGATGTTCTCGGACAGTCCCGGTACACCAGGTCTCAGGCAGCAGGTGCCGCGCACGATGAGATCGACCTTCACGCCCTCCCGGCTGGCCTCATAGAGCATCTGGATGAGCTGGGGGTCCACGAGGGCGTTCATCTTGAGCACCATGCGGGCGGGGCGGCCCCCACGGGCATGGTTGATCTCCCGCTGGATGCGGGTCTTGAGAGCCTTCTTCAGGTACTGGGGTGCCAGCAGGATTCGGTGGAACTTGGGCGGCCGCGTGTAGCCCGTGAGCATGTTGAACAGGTTCGACAGGTCCTCGCCGAATTCCGGCCTCGCCGTGAGCAGGCCTACGTCTGAATAGAGTCGGCTGGTGCGCTCGTTGTAGTTGCCGGTGCCCAGGTGGCAGTAGCGCTTGATGCCGCCAGCCTCCTGCCGGACCACCAGACAGGCCTTGCAGTGGATCTTGTGGTTGGGCAGGCCATACACCACGTGGACACCCGTCTTCTCGAGACGTCGGGCCCAGGCGATGTTGGCGGCTTCGTCGAAGCGGGCCCGCAGCTCCACGATGGCCGCCACCTGCTTCCCACGCTCCGCCGCCCGTTCCAGGGCCGCAGCCACGGGGCTGTTGGCGGTCACCCGGTAGAGCGTCATCTTGATGGCGAGCACCTTCGGATCTTCCGCCGCTTCGCGCACGAACCGCACCACGCTGTCGTCGAAGCTCTGGTAGGGGTGGTTCAGCAGAATGTCATTGCGGGAGATGGCGTCGAAGATGTTTCCGGCCAAGTCGAGCTGGGGCACAGGCAAGGGCGGGAGCGGCATGTCCTTGAGGTGCGGCAGATCCAGCTGCCCGTAGAGCTGCATCAGGTCAGAGAAGGCCGTGAGACCGGAGCACGGGTAGAGATCCTCGGGACTGAGGTCCATCTCCTCGATGAGCATGTCCAGGACATGGGCAGACAAGCCATGCTCGTACTGCAGGCGGACCACGGCACCTCGGCGGCGGTCGCGGAGCCCCTCCTCCACGGTCTTGAGCAGATCCTCCGAGGGGTCCTCCTCCACCGGCAGATCGGAGTCGCGGGTGACGCGGATGGCGTGACAGCTCCTCACCGTGTAGCCCAGGAACAGGCGGGATAGGTGATGGCGGACCACGTCCTCGAGCATGACGAAGGTGTGGAGACCCTTCGACGAAGGCACCCGAAGGAAACGGGAGGCCAGGCCCGTGGGCACATGGATGAAGGAAAGCTCCGAAGCCGGCAGGTCGCCGTCCAGCAGGTCCTCGTCTGGTTCCAACTCCACCACCAGCACCAGGGCCCGGTTGCCCAGACGCGGGAAGGGATGGCCCGTGTCCACGGCCAAGGGCGTGATCAGGGGCAGCAGGCTGCGCTCGAAGTAGTCCAGGACAAAGGCACCCTGGGCCTCGTCCAAGTGGCCGGGATCCAGGACGCGAATGCCCGAAGCCTCCATCTGGGATTCGAGGATGGCGTGAAACAGCTCGTGTTGCCGGGCCGAGTAGGCGTGAATCCGGGAAGACACCCGTTCCAGCAGCTGGCGGGGGGTCAGCCCGTCTGGCCCCGGCTGAGTGATGCCCGCGTCGATCTGCCGCCAGATGCCCGCCACGCGCACCATGAAGAACTCATCCCAGTTGCTGGACACGATGCTGAGGAACTTCACCCGCTCCAGCAGGGGCACGGTGGAGTCCTCGGCTTCTTCCATCACCCGGGCGTTGAAGTCCAGCCAGCTCAGCTCGCGGTTGAGGAGTTCCTCTGGGCGTGGGATGGGGTGGAACACAGCAAGACCTCTGAAGCAGGATCTTACAGCCTGCCTGTAACAGACTGATGGTACAGGCCATGAGTCGATCGATTCGAAGTACTTCCTTGGTTTTCAGGGCTTTTTCAGGCAGAATCAGTGGTTCGGCCTTCCAACGGGAGGGCCTGAACGGTCCGCCCGGGCCCATCCCAACGAGAGGGCAGCGTTTGGCTGCCAGGTAGGAGGAATTCATGTCTCAGGAAGTCCTGATCGTCCCCAAGCGCGAAACGTTCGGCAAGGCTGCTGTCCGCGACCTCAAGAAGAGCGGCATGATTCCCGCCGTGGTCTACGGTCTCACCGAGCCCCCCGTCGCCATCGCCATCAGCCCCAAGGTCGTGGCTCGCATCATCGCCAGCGACGCCGGCATGAACTCGGTGGTGTTCCTCCAGCGCGAGGGCACGGACATCAAGCGCCACGTCATCATCAAGGACCTGCAGCGCGATCCCATCACCGGCCGCCTGCGGCACATCGACTTCATGCGCGTGGACATGACCCTCAAGGTCCGTGTCAAGGTGCCCGTGCGCCTTGTCGGCACCTCCATCGGCGTGAAGGCCATGGGTGGCGTGCTCGACTTCGCCCACCGCGAAATCGAGATCGAATGCCTGCCCAGCATCATCCCCGCCCACATCGACGTGGACATCACCAACCTCAACGTGGGTGACAGCGTCCGCTTCGAGCAGATCGCGCTCGGCGCCAACATCGTCATCACCGGGGACGCCCACCAGGTGGTCTGCTCCGTCCACGGCAAGGCTGCCGAGGAGGAGATCGTGGCTCCTGTGGCCGCCGCCGTCGAACCCGAAGTGGCCAAGAAGGGCAAGAAGGACGAGAAGAAGTAGGCCTCCCGAACGGTCATCCCTGCGCGGGCGCCTTTCGGCGCCCGCGTTGTATAAAGGCTTGTATGTGGACGCTCGTGCCCCTTGGCAATCCCGGACCTGACTACCAGGACACCCGGCACAATCTGGGTCGCCTGCTCCTCCAGCGCTGGCTGGCGGACCGCAACCTGGCGCCCGCCGCCGGGAAGCGCTTC
>JANYAZ010000031.1 GCA_025361045.1 Geothrix sp.
CCGGCGAGAACTGATCCTTGGTGGTCCTCTTGAGGCGGACGGCACTCACCTTGAATTCGGGAATCTTGGAGACGGGATCAAGGTGGCGGGCCGTGACCCGATTGGCCGACAGGGCCCCGGCCCAGTGGTAGGGGATGAACACGGTGTCAGGGCGGATGGTCTTCACGACCTTGGCCGGAAGCACCATGGAACCGCGCCGCGAGGTGATCTCCACGGCATCCCCTTCCTCCAGGCCGTAACGCTCGGCCAGGCGGGGGTGGATCTCCAGGTAGGGGTGCGGGCACTGCTCCACCAGGAAGCCGATGCGGCGGGTCTGGGTGCCGCTCAGGTAGTGGAAGACCACGCGACCGGTGGTGAGCCAGATTGGGTAGTCATTGTCCACGACTTCCATGGGTGGGCGGTAGGGCGTGGGATTGAACTTCGCCTTGCCATCGGGGTGGAAAAACTTCCCACCCTCGAAGAGGCGCGGCGTGCCCGGATGATCCTCCGTGGGGCATGGCCAGAAAACGCCCATGTTCTTCTCGATCTTCTCGTAGGTAATGCCCGCGTAGTCGGCGGTGCCGCCCTTGGAGGCCACCCTAAGCTCGTTGAATATGTCCTCGGGCTTCTTGAAGTGATCGAAGTACTTGCCCTGACCCAGGCGGTGGGCGATCTCCACCATGATCTGCCAGTCGGGACGGGCGTCTCCGGGGCAGTCCACTGCCTTGTTGATCTTGATGACGCGGCCTTCGGCGCTGGTGGAGGTGCCCTCATCTTCTTCATGCAGGGCCGAGGGGAACACGATGTCCGCGTGCTGGGCGCTCTCGCTGAGGAAGAAGTCCAGGCAGACAAAGAACTCCAACTTGCTGAGCGCCGCGCGGGTGAACTCTGTGTCCGGCAGCGACACCAGCGGGTTGAAGCAGAGCAGCAGTAGGCCCTTGATCTCGCCGGCATGGATGGCGTTCATGATCTCCTGGGCGCTCTGGCCAAGCCCGGGAAGCTCATCATCGGTGCAGCCCCAGACGGAGCAGATGTACTTCCGGTGCTCCGGATTGCTGATGTCGCGGTTCCCCGGCAACTGATCGCACTTGTGGCCGTGTTCGCGCCCGCCCTGGCCGTTGCCCTGGCCGGTAATGGTGGCGTAGCCGCAGCCAGGCCTGCCGATGCGACCTGTGGCCAGCACCATGTTGATGCAGCCGAGGACGTTGTCCACGCCCTTGCTCTGGTGCTCGATGCCCCGGGCGTGAAGGAGGAAACTGGTCCTGGCTTCGCCCCAGATACGGGCAGCCCTCTCGATAGCATCCACGGGCAGTCCCGTGATCTGGCTGGTCCATTCGGGCGTGCAGTCCTTGACGGCCTCAAGGGTCTGCTCGAACCCATTGGTGTGCTCGTTGACAAAGTCCCAGTCGATGAGCTTCCACTTATGCAGCAGATGCAGGATGCCGTTGGTAAGCGCCGAATCGGTGCCGGGCTTCAGGGGCAGAACCAGGTCCGCGGTGCGGGCCAGGGGCGTGATGCGGGGATCCACCACGATGAGGAGGGCGCCGCGATCGCGGGCACGCCAGATGTAGTCGGTGGTGATGGGGGAGCATTCGGCGACGTTGGAGCCGGCCACCCAGATGACATCCGCCAGCTCGATGTCTGCCCAGGAATTGGCAGCCCGGTCCACACCGAAGGCCTTCTTGTTACCCGCCCCGGCGCTCACCATGCAGAGGCGTCCGTTGTAGTCGAGGTTCTTCGTTTGCAGTCCCAGCCGCGCGAACTTGCCGGCCAGGTAGCTCTTTTCGTTGGTGAGGGACACACCGGAAAGCACGGCCATGGCGTCTTTGCCGTGGGTCTTCTGGATGCGCTGGATCTCCGCCACGGTGCGGTCCATGGCCTCGTCCCAGCGCATGGGCTCGAAGCCGTTCTCCGTGCGTTTCATGGCCTTGGTGAGCCGGTCGGGATGATTGCCCTGGAGGTAACGCTTCACCCCCTTGGGACAGAGCTTCCCCTGGTTGAAGGGGAATTCCTCCCAGGGCTCGAAGCCGATGACCTGGTTCTCCTTCACCTTGAGCTTGATGCCGCACTGCTGCCCGCAGAAGCAGCAGTGGGTCTCCACCACCTTGTCGGGCGTGGGATCGGAGAGCCACCCACCGGGCGGAGCGAGGTTCAGATGGGGGCCGAACTGGGCGCGGAGCTGGTCCTGGGAGAGGGGAGGGGTGCTCATGAAAACCTCAGGACTTCAGACTGAAGGAATCGGGGATGGGCTCGGCGTGCACGGGGATCGTGGCGAAGGGATCAAAGGCTCCCTGCAGCCGCTCTCCCTGGGCTTTGGCGACCAGTCGCCGCTTGCACTTCGGGCAGAGGTCCAGGTGGTGGACTCCCTTACCGTGCTGCGCGCCGTCCAGGTCCAACTCCTTCCACAAGGCGCCCAGATCCCGGCGCTGATTGGCACGGATGAAGGGCGTTCCGCAGCCCTTGCAGGCCAGCCGTCCCTCGGCTTCGCCCTCGGCTTTGTAAAGGGTGACGCCAAGCTGGGCGGGCCGCTGAATGACATGGAAGAGCTTGCCGAAGGGCAGACCCAGCAGCATGAGAATCACCGTCAGCTCGTGCAGGAAGGAGAGGGTGGCGAAGTTGCGCCCCTGCAGCCACTTCTCGGAAGCGGTGAGCATCAGGCCCGTCATGCTGACGGCGATCAGCAGGACCAGGGGCATCAGGTCCAGGTCGAAGCGCTGGGTGGCGGTATCGCCCTCGTCCTGTTTCCGGCGGATGAGGCTGAGCACGCAGCCGGCAATCACCATGAAGGCCGCAAGATCCAGAACATGGAAACTGCAGAAGGCCATGAAGCTGTCGAGGGGGAACGAGCCGGCCGGAAACCCGAAGACCCAGGCCTGGTACCGGGCGGAGTTCAGTCCTTCGCTGGTGAAGCGGATCCACCCAAACACCAGGGGGATTGTGACGGCGAAACCCAGCATGCAGCCCCAGGCGATGAGGGCGTGGGCGCCCCAGCGGCGAAGGGATCGCTTCTCGATGAAGCGCTGCAGGAACATCTGATCCAGGGCCAGTACGGCCATGCGGGGTAGCGCCTTGAAGGCTTTGGGGGAGAGCAGGGTCCCGACCGTGTGGCGGAAATACATCCGGGTTGCGGGGCGCTCGACCCAGGTGAAGTATCGGTAGGCCACCCCGAAGAAGGCAAAGAGGGTGGCAAGGAGGTAGCCCAGCAGCGCCGGGTCGAGCCAGCGTCCCGCGCGGCTGCCCAGGGCCACGACAACACAGAGCGCAGCGGTGGCGAGGCCGGCGCGCAGCAGGGGCCGGATTTCTAGGTCGAGACGGTCTGACAAGGACATGGCTTGGCTCCGAGAGACCCAGTCATAGAATCAAAAACCGGAATCAAAAGGTGACGGTATCAGGCAGGGGAAGCAAGGTTTCTTCGTGGTGGTTTTTTCTTGGCCACCTTCAAGTTTCGCAAATCCATGAGTTGAAGGTCACGAATGGTGGCCTCAGTCATGGAGGAGGCCACCTGGGATTTCACGGCACTCCAGGCGTCGTGAAGCGGACAGGGATGGTCCCCACTGCAGACGGGGAACCCCATGACGCAGCCATCCAAGGTGTTCGGGCCTTCGATCGCCGTGACCACCTCCCCCACGGTGATCCGGTGGGCAGGCCTGGCCAGCCGAAACCCACCCTTGGGGCCACGAACGGACAAAAGGACGCCGGCCTGAACCAGGGATTGCAGGATCTTCGCCAGGTAGGGGGCGGGGAGGTCGAGCCTGGACGCCAGATCCTTCGAGAAACAATGGTCCCCGTCCTCGGGCATGGCGGCCAGGGCGCGGAGGGCATATCCAGTGGCGGTGGCGAACAACATTTAAGAGTCCTTCCTCCGAATTATAGGGTCACTGACACACGCTGCAACAGTCCAACCCGTGTGATGGGGGTCATACCAGCGTCCTGAACCACACCACCGCTGGATGGAATTTTGCGAAAGGATGAGATGGCAGGTGAGGCACGCACTGTCTACGCCGAGCAAGGGAATTAGCTGATTCCGTATCGCCGTTAATCAATATCGAGAGAATACCGCGGCAACAGTCGTGCATAGAGCGAGCACGAGATTGATGGCCACCAGTCTACGAATATCGTTCATGACGATGGCAGCGCTTGGCCAGGCTGAGGCAAGACAGTGCGCTCGTAGTCTGGGGAAAAGGCCGATATAGACATAGCCGAAGATCACCGTCATGACCATTCCAAGCGCGGCCATGACGAGCCAGCCCACTGGGGCCACCCGGAAGCCTGTTCGGATGAGCAGGGTAAATCCACTGATGACGATGACCACCACTGCAACAGCGACGTAGCGGAGGAAGTAATCGAATGTGGCCGACCAGAGGGGCAGGCGTTGTGGTGCATCGAGTGACTTGGTGGCTGCTGGACGGAGACAGAAGTATGCAAACCACATCCCACCTACCCATGTGATTGCGCCCAGGAGGTGCAGAAGAACAAAGAGTTCGCGCATGAATGGGGTCATCTCGATGCACATCCTTTAAGCGGCCCGGCGAAGGACGGTGACCAGGCGCTGCCGGCACCGGGGTGCCGAAAAGCGGAGAATTGAGACGAACCGGGAAGCAATGTTGGCAGGGATCATGATGAGCGGGAGGTTGGTCCTCGCTGGGAAAATCGCTTTGGTCAAGGATGCTTCAGGCACGTGTGGATGAGTATGAAATCGGCGATAGCATTCAAATCATTCAGGTCCAGCCAAGGGAGCTTCAAGCTAGGCAGGGGAGTATCACTGGCGACCGCCACGATTTCGGGATCATCCAGGCAGAGTAATGGCTTGCCCTCAGATTCTCGATGGATCTCCAGCTTCGGGTGATGGTGGGTCTTGAAGCCTTCGATGAGCAGCAGGTCCACGGGGGTCATGCGCTCGATGAGTGACTCGATGCTGGGCTCGGGCTCCTCCCTGGATTCATGCATCAGCACCCAGCGCGACGAGGTCACAACCAGGACTTCTGATGCCCCCGCCTCCCGATGCCGGAAGGAATCCTTGCCTGGCTTGTCCACGTCGAAACGGTGGTGGGCGTGCTTCATGGTCGAGACCTTGAGACCGTACCCTCGCAGAATGGGTAGGACCTGAACGACCAGAGTGGTCTTCCCGCTGCCGCTCCAGCCGACAATGCCCATGACCTTCATTTCCGCAATCTCCGTCTTCTCTGTAAGCGCCGCCAAGCTTGTGCGGATACCTGAATTATCAGGCTAAGGAATCAACGATCAGATGAAAAAAAAGGGATAATGGATGGTTTGGCGGCATCGTGGAGATTGAGACATGACGTTTGGCATTTGGTAGATCCATGACGAGACGACTCCTGGCCCTCCTTCTGATCGCCTTGTCCTGCCTGCAGGCGGCCGAGCGCCGGGTGGTCCGGGTGGCGGTGTTTCCGCACAAGCCAGCCACGTTCCAGGATGCCGGAGGCCGGCCTCAGGGCTTCTACATCGACATGATCGAAGATGTCGGCCGGGCCAATGGTTGGGACCTGCGCTACATCCAGGGTTCCTTTGCCGAGGGCCTCGAGCGGGTGCGCCGGGGAGAAGCGGACCTGGCGACCAGCGTGGCCTTCACGGAGGAGCGGGCGCAGTACCTCGACTACGGGAGGGAAGTCACTTTCACGGTCTGGAGCATCCTCTACGCCAACCCGAAGGTCCCCATCCAGAGCGTCTTCGATGTCCGGGGGCGCCGGGTGGCTGTGATGAAGTCGGACGTGAATGGGCAGCACTTCATCGACCTGTGCAAGAAGTTCGAGGTGCCCGCAGACTTCGTCATCGTGCCCTCCTTCGAGGACGTCATGAAGATGGTGGCGGCCGGCGGTGCCGAGGCCGGCGTGACCACGAGCATCTTCGGGTACTCGCGGGAGGCGGACTACCGGGTGGTGCGAACGCCCGTGGTCTTCAATCCCTTTCCCACCTATTTCGCCACCACCAAGGGCCGCAATGGGGACCTTCTCCGGGCCCTGGACGCCTACGTGGCGAGTGGCAGGACCAACCTGGACTCGGGGTATACGAAGGCCATCGACCGCTGGATGCAACCCGGCGGGGCCACCCGGAGCCTGCCCCGTTGGCTCCCGCAGGCCGCGTTGGCCCTGTTGCTGTTGCTGGCCTTGACCTCCGGGGCCATGCTCCTGTTTCGCCATCGCGTGCGGCTGGCCACGGCCAGGGTGCGAGCCCTGAACCAGGAACTGGAAACGGAGCTTGTGGAGCGCCGCCGGCAGGAGGGTCTGATCCTGAACGTGGCCAGCGGCGTTGCCGCAGTGACGGGAGATACCTTCTTCCAGGAGCTGATGCGCTATCTGGCCCAGGCGGCGCAGGCGGATGTGGCGATCATCGGCGAGACGTTTTTGAAGGACGGCGAGGAATGGGCCCGCACCCTGGCGGTGTTCCTGGATGGTCAGGGGGCCCCGGGGTTCGAGTATCCCTTGGCGGGGACCCCCTGCACGAAGGTCTATCGTGGGGAGCCCTGCACCTATCCGGAAGGCGTCCAGCAACGGTTCCCGGGGTTCGCGTTGCTCAAGGAGCTGGGGATCTCCGGCTATGTGGGCTACCCGCTCCTGGATGCGTCCGGCCGGAGCAAGGGCATGATGGCCGTCCTGAAGCGCCAGCCCGAAACCCACCCGGAGGAAACGGCCTCGCTGCTGCGCATCTTCTCGAGCCGGGCCGCGGCGGAACTGGAACGCAGGGCCTCGGAACGCGATCGCCAGCTCATGGAACAGCAGATGCAACATGTGCAGAAGCTTGAGAGCCTTGGCCTGCTGGCCGGCGGCATCGCCCATGACTTCAACAACCTGCTCACTGCCATGCTGGGGCATCTGAACCTCGCGCAGTCGCGGCTCAGTCCCGAATCGCCGGCCCAACCGGCGCTGGACAACCTGGAGCTGATCATCCACCGGACCGCGGAGCTGACCCGGCAGATGCTCGCCTACTCCGGCAAGGGTCGCTTCCTGGTCCAGAACCGCGACCTGAACCAGGTGATCCGGGAGATGGTCCACCTGCTGGAGGTCTCCATCTCCAAGAAGGTCTCCCTCCGGCTCAGCCTCTCCGAATCTGCGGTGCCCATCCAGGCCGACGCGGCGCAGATCCAGCAGGTGCTCATGAACCTGGTGACCAACGCGGCGGACGCCATCGGGGAGCAGGATGGCCTCATCCGGATCAGCACTGCGCTGACGGCGCTGGATCGCGCCTATCTCGACCAGGTCTTCCAGGGGCAGGAGCTGCAGCCGGGTGCCTACGCCATGATGGAGGTGCAGGACACCGGGTGCGGCATGAGTCCCGAGGTGCTCTCCAGGATTTTCGATCCCTTCTTCACCACCAAGCCCTCGGGGCACGGGCTCGGCCTTTCCGCCACGCTGGGCATCCTCCGGGGTCACCATGCCGGCCTTCGCATCTACAGCGAACCGGGTCGGGGCAGCACCTTCAAGGTCCTCTTCCCGCTCACCGACAGGGTCGCGGAGGAGATCGACCCCGGGGCTGTATCCGAGGTGTCGCTCAGCGGGATCCGGGTGCTCGTGGTGGATGACGAGGAAATGCTTCGCGAAGCCACCTCCGAAGCCCTCCGCTTCCTGGGGGTGGAGGTGATTCTCGCGGCCGATGGCCAGGAGGCCGTGGACTGCGTGTCCATGCAGGGTGCCTCCCTCGACCTGGTGTTCATGGACCTGACCATGCCCCGGATGGACGGCAGGCAGGCCTTCCAGCAGATCCGTGCGATCTGCCCGGAAGTGCCGGTGGTCCTGACCAGCGGCTACAACGAACAGGAATCCATCCAGGACTTCATCGGCCGTGGCCTCGCCGGATTCCTGCAGAAGCCCTACACCTTGAAGGCCTTGGGCGCGACCCTGCAGCGCTGCGCCCGTCCCAGACCAGCGCCGGGGCCCTGAAGCGCTGAGGTTGAGATGATCAGCCTCAGGGCTTGTGCGCGTGGGCCTTCTTCAGCATCCCGTCATTCCAGTTCCGCTTGTGGCAGGTGGCGCAGAAAGCCGCGTCGGGCACGACCAGTCCCGCAGCCTTCGCCTTGGCGGGGTCCTTCATCACGGTGATGGCTTTGTATTCGCTGCCGGCTCCGTGACAGCCCTCGCAGTCGAGGGGTGGGGTGCGTTTGCCGTGGGCTGTCTCCGTCCAGGAGGCGAACTGAACCCGGTGGCACATCTTGCAGGAGGCGGTGCCAACCTTGGAGAGACCTGCCTTCATGGGTTTCACGGCGACCTCCCCGCCTGGATCGGAGACGGGGCTGGCGGCCGGGACGGCCGCGGCGGGTTTGGGTGCCGGTGGGGTTGCCTTGGTCTCGGGTGCGGGCGCTGGGGCGGGGGCCTGGGTCATGACTGGCGCGGGGCTCGCAGCGGGGGCTGCGGCCACCGGCTTGGTGGCCGGCACGGGTACGGCCTTGGGCGTCGCACTTGGTGCGGCAGGGGCTGATGCGACCGATGGGGTGGGAACGGGTTCGGGTTTGGCGTCCTGCGCCCCGGGCGAAGCCGGTGCCGAAACGGCTGGCGGTGTGGCATCTCGGGGGCCGCAGCCGGTGACACTGATGAGCAGCCCAGTCAGGAGAAGCAGGGTGGCGGGGGCAGCACTGGAGAAGGGTTTGGAGTCCACGCGGAATCGCCTCACTTTCTGGGTGTTCGAAGGGAAGAGAGGAACGACTTCGTTGTACTCGAGGACGATCTCCACGTGGGATCAGGCCGTCTGCTGAGCCAGCTGTGCCTTGGCCTGCCGTTTGCCCATGCTTCGCAAGGTTGCGATGGCGGTCAGCTGCTGCTGGCGCGGCTTGGACTTGCCAGTTTCCCAGTTGTAGATGGTCTGGGCGGACACACCCAGGAGCGTCCCCAGGTCGGCGGCGGTGAGTCCCAGCCGCTTGCGATGCGTGGCCAAGCCCTTGGCACTGAAGCGGGTGCGGGCGGGTGCGTCGGCAGACGCCTCGTGCATCCCCTTGCGGGTGGTGCCCTTCTCGAGCCGGGCCAGCTGCTTGGTCAGGGCTGTAACCTGCCGTTTCAGCGCTGCGAGGTCGGATCGATGTTGGGCCGAAGCCTTCTTGAGCCCCTCCGTCTCCCCACGCACTTCCTTGCGGGCCAGACGGGTGATCTCTTCCTTCAGAATGGAGGCGATGTTCGGCATGGTGGTTCTCCCAGACGGACGATCGATGGAGGACGTCGCCATTCAATACTAGGCCAGGTGGCGAGGGCTGGGCTGCCGAAGTCTGTCGCCTGGCTCGGTTTGCTCCTGGAGAATGCCTTCAGGCCGTCGAATCCGCACGATGGGCCATCAGGGCTTGAGCGGGGTGGGCTGTACATCCGTTGCGCGCTGGCGGGGTTGCCCGGCCTCGGGACCCACGATCGCTGAATGACGCCTGATTCTGGAAGGATGGAACCAGGAGGTCCGCTGTGAAGCATCAGAAGACCATCGCGCTCGTCGCCCATGATCACCGCAAGCCGGATCTCATCGAGTGGGTCTCATGCCAATCTGCATGCAAAAATAGAGGTTCACCACGGAGACACGGAACCCACGGAGGTGGCACGGAGGCCTCCGTGGTGAATCCTTAACGATTGAATGCGAACCGGTATGAGACAGGTGGCGAAAGGGGAAATGGTCATTCCCAGTTTCATCCAGCACGTGAAGAAGAGCTTCACCTTCCACTTCGAAGGGGACGACATGACCTTTGTGTGCTGGGCGCAGGAGCAGCGGACGAAACTTTCCGAGACAGTCGCCAGCCATTGATCCGAATGGACTAGGGGAGTGGATCGCCCGCCTGCCAGGCCGCGGCTTCAAGTCGATCCAACGTAGTCCTGAGGGCATTGCGCGCCGCCAGTCCATGCACTGGCAGGACCAGCACATCGCCCGGCCGTGCCCAGGCCAGGAGCGCCATGGCCGCCTCTGCTTCGGGCAGGATGATCTGGAGCCGATCAGCAGTCAGACCGTGGGCCTCCAGCGTCGCCTGGAGCAGGCCCGGCACTTCTCCGGGTTCCCGGCCTCGGAGATAGCCATCCAGGTCCTTCAGCACGATCCGATCGGGAGTGAACAGCGCCGCCGTGGCCGCGAGGGCACGGATGGCGGCATCCTCGCGGTTGCCCGCCTGGCCCAGGAGCAGGCCCAGTCGTCCTGAATCCCGCGAAGCGATGGCCACGTTCAACAGCCCTTCCAGCCCCTCGGGATTGTGCGCGTAGTCCATGAAGATGGTGAGGCCCCCGAAGCGCCAGGATTCCAGGCGCCCTGGATTGTCCTGGTGGTTGGCACCGAAGGCCGCCAGCACCCGGGCGATGGTGGCAGGCGCGACGCCCAGCCCCGCCGCCGCCAGCGCTGCGCCGGCCAGGTTGGAAAGGTTGTAGGCCGCATGGCCACCGGCGCTGAGGGGCATGGTGGCCACGGCTCCCAGGGCATGGGTCTCACCCTGCCAGTGCAGGTGCAGCTCACCGCCGCGCACACCACAGGTGGCCCCACCCTGCTGGCGATGGCGCAGCAGCAAAGGGTGTCCATCCTCCAGTGAGAACCAGCCGATGGTGGAGGACTGGAGCCCACCCTGACCGGCCAGTTGGGCGTCGTCCGCATTGAGGACCAGCAGCCCACCGGGGGCCAGGGCCCTGGCCACCACGAGCTTGGCCTGGGTCAGGTCGTCGAGGGTGTGGATCCCGTACTCCCCGAAGTGATCTGGACTCACATTGGTCACGAGGGCCACGTCCGCACGAGCCACGGCCAGGCCCCGACGCAGGATGCCGCCCCGGGCGGTTTCCAGAATGGCGACCTCCACGCGGGCATCGCGAAGCACGGACCGAGCCCCCATGGGACCGGAGTAGTCCCCCGTTTCGATGAGTTCCCCCGCGACACAGATGCCATCCGTGGAGGTATACCCCGGTGTCCAGCCCTGGGCGGCGACCATGGCCGCCAGCAGCCGGACGGAGGTGGTCTTGCCGTTGGAGCCCGTCACCAGGGCCGTGGGGATGCCATGCAGCCGTTCCCAGGGGACCTGCTCGGAAGGGGGAAGGGCCGCCATGGGCCAGGCTTCATGACCGCAGCCTGCACCCAGGGAGAGGGTGTCATCGTCCAGAAAGGCTGGCAGGTGTTTCCGCTGCGCCTCCTTGAGCAGCACCATCAGCTCGGGTCGGGCCTCTGAGGCCGCCAGGGCACGCAGCGTCGCGACCGCCGAGCCCTGGTCCCACAGGGCCGCATGGCCCGGCGCGAAAGGCTGGGGGAAGTGGAGGTGCGAGCTCTCCTCCAGGGCCCGCTGCCAGGCCCACTCGTTGACCTCCGTGGCGGCATAGAGCTGATCTTCAGGAGCCGCGAAGGCCAGGGTGACGCCGCTGGCATGCGCCCTCGCACAGATGGGTCCCTCGGGCCAACCCAGGGAACGGCGCAGTTCCTCGACCAGGGAATCCCAGCGACGGTGCGCCGCTTCGAAGCCCCCAGCCGTGAGCGGCGCCTCGAGCACCGCCCCACTGGAGGCAAAGAACAGGTTCGGACCGGTCAGGCGCCGACTTTCCTCGAAGGGAGCAGTCACCGGATGACTCAGTCGTCACTCTCTCGGGCGAAGCGCACGCCGCGCTCATCCCGGATGAGGCCTTCCAGTTCATGGGCCAGGTCATCCTGCGATACGTTCGACGCCGGGGCCTCGGACTCGAAGGGCCTGGGCGTCGCGGGCACAGGGCTGGCTGGGGGAGTGCCTTCGGGTCTGAATTTGATGATCTGCTTCCAGGACCGGGTCAGGGCATCGGCGAAGACCAGCAGCAGGTCCCCGGTCTGGCCCATGCGCAGGGCGGCCTCCGTGGCCTGCTGCTCGTCGGGGATGATGCTGATGGCGGACAAGGGCACTCCCTTGGCCTCGAGCGCCTTGGCCATGATGCGGGGCACCTCGTCCCCGTCGCGCCCGCGCAGGCCATCGTCCCGGCGGCAGATGTAGTGATCGAAGCGCCCAGCCACCGTATGGGCGATGGCCACGAGGTCTTCGTCCCGGCGATCGCCGGGCCCCGCCAGCACGACGATGCGCCGGCCGGTGACCTCCAGGGCGCAGGCCAGGTCCGCCATGACCCCGACGGCGTGGGCATTGTGGCCGTAGTCGAAGATCACCTTGAAGGGGTGCTTGTCGAACACGTTCATGCGGCCCGGGGCCTGGAAGAAGGTGGTGTCGAAGGTGCGCAGGGCCATGCGGATGGCATCCAGCTTGATGCCCATGGAGAAGGCCATGGCCGCGGCGAACATCGCGTTCTGCACGTTGTGCAGGGCGCGGCCCTCCATGGTGGCGGGAATCAGGTGCGTCCAGAGCAGGGGGATGTGGCTGCCCTTGTCGTAGAGGGTGATCATCTGGCCGTTGACGCCGGCCTCCAGCGCGCAGGCGCGGCCCCCGGCACGGATGTGCTCCCGCACCAGCATGTGCTGCGGGTTCATGGTGACGTAGCAGATGGTCTTGGCCTCGGTGTAGGCCGACATCTTCACCACCTGGGCATCGTCGGCGTTGAGCACGGCACAGTCCCGCGCCACCTCCACCAGGATGCGCTTCACCTCGGCCAGCTGCTCCAGGGTGTCGATGCCCTTCAGGCCCAGGTGATCCGACTGCACGTTGAGCACGGCACCGACATTCACGAAGGGCACCCCCATGCCCGCCCGCAGCAGTCCACCCCGGGCGATCTCCAGCACGGCCATGTCGATGTGGGGATCGGCGAGCACCATGCGCGTGGCCACGGGGCCGGTCATGTCGCCTTCCACCGTGCGTTGGCCATTGATGTAGACACCGTCGGTGGTGGTGAGTCCGGGCGTGTAGCCCGCCATCTTCGCGATGTGGGCCAGCATGCGGGCGGTGGTGGTCTTGCCGTTGGTACCCGTCAGGGCGGCCACGGGCACTCGTGCAGGGGTGCCATGGGGGAAGAGCATGTCGAGCACGGGGCCCGCGGCGTCACGGGGGGTGCCTTCGCTGGGGTGCACGTGCATGCGGAAGCCCGGCGCGGCGTTCACCTCACAGATGGCCCCACCCACGGTGCGGTAGCTTTCCGTGATGTCGGGGCTGAGGAAGTCCACGCCCCCCACGTCCAGGCCGATGGCGCGGATGGCGCGGGTGGCCATGTCCCGGTTGTCGGGGTGGATGATGTCGGTGACGTCCGTGGCCGTACCGCCCGTGCTGAGGTTCGCTGTGGAGCGCAGGGCCACGATCTGGCGTTCCGGGGGTACCGAATCCGCCGTGAAGCCCTGGCGCGAGAGCATCAACTCGGCCTGGGCATCCAGACTGAGGCGCGTGAGGACTTTCTCGTGGCCGACGCCGCGGCGGGGATCCTCGTTGACCTCGTCCACCAGCTCCTTGACGGTGTGGACGCCGTCGCCCACCACGTGTCCCGGTGTGCGGCGGGTGGCTGCCACGAGCTCGCCGTTGATCACCAGCAGGCGGTGGTCGTCGCCTTCCACAAAGGTCTCCACGATGACCGTGCGGCTATGCTCCTTGGCGGCGGCGAAGCCAGCCCGCACCTCTTCGTCCGTGGTGAGGTGGATGGAGATGCCCCGGCCGTGGTTGCCGTTGTAGGGCTTGGTGACCACGGGGAAGCCGATGCGCCGTGCGGCCTTGATGGCCGCCTCCTCGCTCTGGGCCAGCTCCTGGCGGGGTACGGGCAGGCCGAGGCTGGCCAGGATCTTGTTGGTCTCTTCCTTGTCGCCCGCCAGCTCCACGGCGATGTGGGAGGTCTTCCCCGTCACGGTGGCCTGGATGCGCTGCTGGAACTTGCCATGGCCCAGCTGGACCAGGGATTGCTCGTTCATGCGCATCCAGGGGATGTCGCGATCTTCGGCGGCCCGCACCAGGGACATGGTGGAGGGACCCAGGGCCCGGCGCTGCGCGTAGCGGATGTACTCATCCCGGGCCGTCGCCCAGACCCAGCCCTCAGACACGCTGCGTTCGGGCCGGATCTCCGCGGGCAGAAGCGAACAGAGCAGGCGCATGGCCAGCTCTCCGGCCTCGATGCCCTCTTCCTTCTGCGCGTATTCGTAGACCACCGTGTAGACGCCCTCCCGGCCGGCGCCGCGGGTCTTGCCGAAGGTCTCCTGCTCGCCGGCCACGTTCTGCAGCTCGATGGCCACGTGTTCGAGGACATGACCCAGCCAGGTGCCTTCGTCCTCGCGCATGCGGCGCACGAAGCCACCCGGTTCGCCATAACTGCAGCCGTGCTCGTGCAGGCCGGGCAGGGCCTTCAACAGTCCGTCGATGAAGCCGGGGCCCAGGCGGGCCGTGGGCCACTGCTCCAGGGCCTCGAGATCCAGCTCCAGACGGATGACGGGGAAGTGGGCGTAGAGGGAGGGGCCGACGTAGACGGATCGCTCGAGGATGCGCATGGGGCTTTCCTTATCCGGCTGATGGGGTGGGGTTGGTCTGAATCCTACAATACGGCTCGGTCCGCCGCTGGCATTGCTTGGGATCCGGCGGAATCACGCTGTCCAGGTTTGGGGCTCCGGCCTCAGGTACTGGCCTTCGTCCACGAATGCGCATCGGGGCCGGGGAAGGCTTTCCGGGTTCGCAGGTTGAAAGAGGCGCCGGCCACGAGGATGTGCACCGTGAGCCCCAACATGCAGATGGGCTGACCGGCGTCCGCTTCGTCGATGCCGGAATACTCGATGTTGGCGGCATCCACCACCGTGATCCCGCCCCCGCCTTCGACTTCCAGGAGGTTGTCGGGGCCGATGAAGGCGGCGGTGTCTTCGTCCAGCCCCAGGCCCACGGAGAAGGGATTGAAGGCGAGGGCCGACAGCAGGCGCCCCAGGCGGTCCCGCTGGCGGAAGTGCTGATCGATGATGAAGCGGTTGGTGAGGCCCAGGCCCGGGGCCAGGCTGACGCAGCCCAGCGTAGGTACAGCGCCCTCCTGGCCAAACGCGATCATGTGCTCGCTGAGGAAGCTGGCCCCGGCCGAAGTCCCGGCCGTGTGCACGCCGCGGGCGTTGAGGCTGCGCACCAGCTTGGCCACGGGCGTACCGCCAAGGATGGTGGTGAGGCGCAGCTGATTGCCGCCGGTGAAGAAGATGCCGGTGGCCGCTTCCATGCGCGCCAGGCGATTCCGTTCAAAGCAGTCCCGGCGGGTGTCGAAGTCGATGGCCGTCACCCGCCCCGCGCCCAGTTCCGTGAAGATGGTTTCATAGCGGCTACCGGTATCCCGCAGGCGACTGGCGGTGGGAATCACCACGATGTCCGCCTGGGCTCCACCGCAGAGCGCCACGAACCGCTTCAGGATGCGGGGGTCGTGTTCCTTTTCCTCGGCGCCGCCGATGGGGATGATGAAGCCTCGCTGCACGCCTTCGGGCACCTTGGCAGGACTCATGGACGGGGCTCCTCGGACATTCCGCGCCGCAAGCCTGGTCCGGGGGGCGCCTCGGGATTCGCGGTCATCACAGATTTAGTATACAGGCCGGGTCCTGGCTCCAGGCGGGACTGATTGTCCGGGCCGAGGGAAGATTCCCGTACAATCCCCGAACCCCGCCCTCGCGAATCACCGCAGGATCACGCCATGCCCCCACTCTCCGATCTGATCCAACGCGCCGCGGACCGGCTGTTCATGCCCTGGGTGCTGGTGGTGCTCATGGGCGGTGGCATCTACCTCACCTTGCGCCTGCGCTTCGTGCAGATCCGCCGCTTCCGGGAAGCGCTGGGCATCATGCTGTCGGCGCAACCGAAGGGCAAGGACGGTCCCCTGACGCCCTTCCAGGCCTTCATGACGGCGCTGGGGGCGTCCATTGGTACCGGCAACATCGCAGGGGTGGCCACGGCCATTATCTCCGGAGGCCCCGGTGCGCTCTTCTGGATCTGGTGCTACGGGTTCTTCGCCACCGCGATCAAGTTCTGCGAGGCGGTACTTGGTCTCCGGTTCCGCGTGGCTCAGGGCGACTCGGTGAAGAGCGGCCCGATGTACTACCTCCGCGATGGTTTGAAATCTCCGGCCCTCGCCTGGCTCTATGCGGTGGTCGCCTGCCTGGGGGCCCTGACCACCACACCCTTCTCCCAGCCCAACTCCATCGGCGTGGCCATGACCCACGTGCTGCCCTCGGGCGAGCTGCTGCTGCCCTGGCTGGGGCCCGTGTCACGGACCTCCCTCTACACGGGCCTGGCGGTGGGCGTGCTCACCTGGGCCGTCATCATCGGCGGAATCAAGACCATCGGCAGGGCCGCGGAAAAACTGGCGCCCCTCAAGGTCGGGTTGTATCTCGCCGGGGGACTGATCGTCATCCTCACGCACGTCGCCATGCTTCCCTCCGTGCTGGCGCTGGTGTTCCGGGAGGCCTTCTCCCTGCAGGCGGCCGGTGGCACGGCGGCGGGTCTGGGCGTGATGATGGCCATGCGCTACGGCGTCGCCCGCGGGGTCTACGCCAACGAAGCCGGATATGGGACCGCCGCGGTCGCCTACGGCACCGCCCAGAGCGACCGCCCCGAACAGCAGGGCCTCCATGCCGTGATGGAAACCTTCATCGTCTCCTGCGTGACGTCGAGCATCAGCGCCCTGACCATTCTCGTGAGCGGCGTCGCCCAGCATTCCATCGCCGTGATTCGGGCAGGTGGCGAAGGACTCACCAGCACGGCGGCCGTGGCGAGCGCCTTCAACACCTCGATGCCGACCGTGGGTGGGTGGATCGTGGCCTTCTGCTCGTTCCTCTTCGGCTACACGACCCTCATCGGCTGGGCCTTCTATGGCGAACAGGCCCTTGAGTACCTGGTCGGCCCCAGGGCCACCAAGTTCTACCGTTGGGTCTACTGCCTGCTGATCCCCTTCGGCGCCATCGCCAAGCCCACCGCCGTGTGGGCCTGGGGCGACATGATGAACGCCCTGCAGGTGTTTCCGAACATGATCGGCCTCATCGGACTGACTGGACTCGCGGCCATGTATGCCAAGCGGCGCGGCGGGAACGGCAACCCTTCCTTCCCAGAGACGCCATGACCCCACTTCCCCGCTTCAACCGCAGTCAGGCCAACGATGACCTCGGCCTCGGCCTCCGCGTGGGGCCCAGCCGCAGCGTCAACAAGGACGGCACCTTCAACGTGCGCCGCGTGGGGCTGCCCTTCTTCCGCAGCTACGAGCTGCACCACAGCCTCATCACCATGGGCGGCGCCCAGGGACAGCCTATGGCGGCTGGCTGGCCGATGGGTGCCTCGATGTAGACGCTCACCACGGAGGAGGGCGGTGGCGGATGGTAGGCCGGTGGGGGTGAATAGGGCCTTGCCCCCACCTCGCGCACCACCACGCGTTCGGTGACGCAGCCGATGGACATCAGGGTCAGGGCGGTGCCGCTCAGGGCGAACCAGGATTGCTTCATGAAGAAACCTCGGTGAAAGGGACGGCCGGGGCCGTTGGGGGGTGAAGCGCAGTGGGGCAGTCTCTATGCCAGTTTTTAAAGCGATGGATTGAGAACAGATGGAAAAGGTTGAAGCCGACTTGCGTGGAACCTTGCCGCAGCAAGCCGGTACCGGGGAGGTAGATCGCAACCTGCGACTGCGGCACGGGCAAGCGGGAGGGAGACTGGAAAGGCTCAAGGAAGTCCTCTGGCTTCAGGCTGCTTTGGCCAAGTCAGGGGACTGAAAAAATGGTTCTTCATAATGATATAAATAATTATAAATGGCGTTTTTTTCTTATTTGAATCTAGAGTTAACCTGACCTAATCATCCGAGATCAAGGAATTCGTTGAAACCAGCACCATTGTTGGAACTTAGTGGGGTCATGGTATCACCCAATGGGTGATGACAAAACGACCGAAGCTCTTCGATGTAGGTGGAATCCAGGTGGAGATCGG
>JANYAZ010000153.1 GCA_025361045.1 Geothrix sp.
CGGGATGATGCGCGCCGCAGCCTGAGGCAGGTCCGCCACGGGAACCTCCATGCCGAAGAGCCCCTCGCCGAGCACACACACATCAGCGAGGCCCGTCCAACCCAGATCCTGCGCCACACCCCTGAGGTCAGCCTCCCGGACGGCGCGCGCGGGACTCAGGTAGTCCTCTCCACCCAGGGTGCCCCCCCAAACCATCCCAAGCTTGAAGTGCTCGATCGGCCCCTTGGAGCCGCTGGCATAGGTGGGCGCCAACTCGAAGAGACGGACCTCGCGGGAACCCTGACGGAGGTTCTGCTCCGCTGCGGCTTGCAGGCTGGCCAGCAAGGAACTGCGCATGACCGAGAACTCCTGCCCTAACGGATTCGTGAGGGTGCGACCTTCAACGGCATTCCCCGGCGCGGCGAAGGCGGCATCCGCTTCGGGACTGATGAACCCATAGGTCACCGTCTGATGAAAACCAAGTTGGGCCAGCCGCCGGGCCAGCCGCTGGCGCTGGAGGTAGGAGGACGACAGGGGTTCTGGCGGACCTTCCAGGGGTGGCAGCACGGACGGGATGTGCTCGTAGCCCCTCAGCCGCAGCACCTCCTCGGCCAAATCTTCGGCGATGGAGAGGTCATGGCGCCAGGTGGGCGGGTGGACGGCGAGACCATCCTGTGCGGCCGCCACGGAACATCCCAACCGCGTCAAAGCCTGGGCGGCATCCTTCAAAGCTAGGGGCTCCCCGGCCACGCGGGAGAGGAGGGGCACACTCAGTGTCGCGGACGCACGGTCCGCCGGCAGCGAACCGGCAGTCCAGGCACCCACCACCTTCGCGCCACACCAAGCCTGGAGTCGGCCCACCAGCAGGTCCCGCGCCACGGAAGCCATGGCCGGGTCCGCGCCGCGTCCGAACCGGTGGGACGCATCCGTGTGAAGGCTGTGGCGCCGCGCGATGGCGCGCACGGTCTTCGGATCGAAGTAGGCACTTTCCAAAAGCACACGTTTGGTGGCCTCGGTCACCTTGGTGGCGTTCCCACCCATGACGCCCGCCAGGGCGATGGGACCCGCCTCGTCAGCGATCACCAGGTCCTGGGCCACGAGGGTGCGGGTGACGCCATCGAGGGTCACCAGCGTTTCTCCCGCCTTGGCCCAGCGCACGGAAACCGCTCCACGGATGCAATCGGCATCGAAGGCATGGGTGGGGTGGCCGTAGCGATGCAGCAGTTCGTTGGAGGCATCCACGGCGGGAAGGTGCTTGGGCGCTGATTCCAGGGCCGACAGGAAAGTCTGGACCTCCTGCGGTGTTTCACCCTGGCCCAGTTCCAACAGGGCTGTGCTGTAGATGGGACATGCCGGACTGTCGAGGCGCACCTCGATGACCGGCGCGCTTTCCTGCACGGCGATGGCCGTCATGGGCGCGAGCGCTTGGTTCAGCTTCGCCGCGACTTCTCGCGCCATGCCGCGGTGCGACATGGTGTCCCCGCGGTTGGCTGTGATATCGACATCCAGCACGGAGGAGCCTTCGCGGGTGGCGACGCCATCCACGGGAAAGCCGAGGGATGCCAGCAACTCGCAGAGCTGGCGGGTCTCCAGTTCCGCGGCCGCAGGGATTTCCTGAGCCAGGGCCTTTCGTTCAATCCACATCAGTCGAGCCCTCCCATGGCCTTGAGGAAGCGCTGGTCGTTCTCGAAGAACAGGCGCAGATCGGGGGTCTGACTCAGCATCATGGCCATGCGCTCAACGCCCATGCCGAAGGCCCAGCCGGACCATTCATCAGGATCGATCCCCGCGTACCTCAACACGTTCGGATGGATGAGCCCGGCGCCGAGGATCTCCACCCAGCCCGATCCCTTGCACACGCGGCAGCCCTGGGCGCCGCAGAGCGGACAGCTCACGTCCACCTCGCAGCCCGGCTCCACGAAAGGGAAGTACGAGGGCCGCAGGCGGATCTCCGTATGAGGGCCGAAGAGTGCCCGCAGCGCATATTCCAAGGTGCCCTTCAGATGCTGCATGCCGATGCCATGGCCCACCAGCATGCCTTCCACCTGATGGAACATGGGGCTGTGCGTGGGATCGATCTCATCCTTGCGGTAGACGCGTCCGGGAGCCAGGAAGCGGATGCCACCACGGGCGGCGAGATCCGGCGCCACCCTCAGGAGCGTGCGCACCTGCACCGGACTGGTGTGCGTGCGAAGCAGCAGTTCTGGATGAGCCGCAAGGTAGAAGGTATCGGAGGAAGCCTTGGCCGGGTGATCCTCGGGGATGTTCAGCCCATCAAAGTTGTGGGCCTCGGTTTCGACTTCGGGGCCTTCCTCCACGTGAAATCCCAAGGGGCGGAAGACCTCCACCAGGCGATCCATGAGGCGGTTCAGCGGGTGCAGCGCGCCCCGGGCCGGCACGGGGGGGGGCAGGGTGGGATCCCAACGGTCGGCCAAGGCGTTCAGGTTCTTCTTGGAAGCCTCGAGCTCGTTCTGCCGCGTCTTGAGGCCCTCCTCCCATTGCTGCTTCAGGGCATTGATCGCGGCGCCCAGATCGCGCTTCTGTTCTTTCGGAGCGCGCTTGAGCAGATCCATCAGCCCGGCAGCATGGCTGCGGTCCCGACCCACATAGGCACCCTTGAGGCGCAGCAGGGCATCCAGGTCCGCGCAGGCGGCCAAGGCCTGTGGGAAGGCGCGCCCGACCTCGATGATCTCCGTAGGAAGCAAATGGTCCATGAATCCCTCAGGACAAGTGTCTCAAAACAAGGAAAGGCCGCTCACGCGGCCTTTCGGGTGTCTGCGATGTGCTGCGTCGCGTTCAGCCCTTGGCCACGGCCACGAGCTTGGTAAACGCTTCGGGATTGCGCACGGCCAGATCCGCGAGGATCTTGCGGTCGAGGTCCACCGAGGCCTTCTTCAGGCCGCCCATGAACTTCGAATAGCTGGTGCCGTTCTGGCCGCAGGCGGCGCTGATGCGCACCACCCAGAGGCGGCGGAAGTCACGCTTCTTGACCTTGCGATCGCGGTAGGCGTAGCCGAGGGCCTTTTCGACAGCTTCCTTGGCGGAGCGGTACAGGCGGGACTTGGCACCGTAGAAGCCCTTGGCGAACTTCATCATGCGCTTGCGGCGCTGGGCACGCTTAAATCCGCGTTTTACACGAGTCATGTCTTTTCCTTTCCTCGAGGCAGCTCGGAAGAGCGTTTGAAGGCCTCATCGGGGGTGGCCTCAGCCACCGGGTTGAACCTTCAAGCTTAGCGCCGAAGGCGTTGAGAAACAACCTGCGTGCAGGCTGCGCCTGCATGTTAACGGGATTCCCGAAGGGAATCCCGCAGGGGAATCATGCGTAGGGGAGCATGGCCATGACGGCCTTCTGGTCGGCCTTCGCAACCATCCGGCCCATGTCCAGCTGGCGCTTCCGCTTCGCGGTCTTCTTGGTCAGGATGTGCCGCTGGTGGGAGCAGCCGCGCTTGAACTTGCCACCGGCAGTCTTCTTGAAGCGCTTCTGGGCGCCCTTGTGGGTCTTGATCTTGTAACCACTCATGGGTTCCTCGCTAGATTTGAGCTTCGGTTGCTGGGGTTTCAGGCTTGACTGGCTTGGGTTTCTTCGGTGCTTTCGGGACTTCAATGATCTTCGGGGCGAGGATGGCGTGCATGTCGCGACCATCAATGCCGGCACCCTTTTCCACGATGGCTTTGTCGCCGACGCGCTGGATGACTTCTTCGATGATCCGGTAGCCGATGTCGCGGTGGACGACTTCACGCCCGCGGAACATGACCACCACTTTGACTTTGTCTTCTTCCTCCAAAAATCTCAGGATGTGTTTCACCTTGAAATCGAAGTCGTGGTCATCGGTCTTGGGGCGGAATTTGACTTCCTTGACCACGATGTTCTTCTGTTTCGCCCTGGCTGCATGTTCCCGCTTGGCTTCCATGAACTTGTATTTGCCGTAGTCCATGATTCGGCAGACAGGCGGGTTGGCGTTTCCGGCCACTTCCACCAAGTCGAGGCCGCGCTCTTCTGCGATCCGGATGGCCTGGTGGGGAGGCATCAAGCCAAGCTGTTCGCCATCTTCGGAGATGACGCGGACCTCTTGGGCCCGGATGCCGTCGTTGATGCGGGTCTCGTTCGGACGAATGGTTCCTCCCCTAGTTGCACAAGGACAAAAAGTCTAACACTTGACTTGGCCTTCGCCAAGCACGTAAAACCAAATCAGCGTTGGCGATCCCGGACCTCGGCGGCCAAGGCGTCGAGAAATCCATCGAGCGACTGAACGCCCAGGTCACCCCGGTGGCGGTGGCGCACCGAGACCGTGCCAGCCTCGGCTTCCCGATCCCCGATCACCAGCATGTAGGGCACTTTGGCCAGCTGGGCGTCGCGGATCTTGGCTTTCAGGCTTTCGTTCCGGTGGTCCAACTCCGCCCGGAGACCAATGCTCTTGGCGCGGGCCGCCACTTCGGTGGCGAAAGCGTTGGCACGGTCGGTGATGGGCAGGATGGCCACCTGGGAGGGTGCGAGCCAAGCCGGGAATGCCCCAGCGGTGTGCTCAACCAGAATGCCCATGAACCGCTCAAGGCTGCCCAGGATCGCCCGGTGCAGCATGACGGGGCGGCCTTCGCTTCCATCGGGCCTGGTGTAACTCAGTTCGAAGCGCTCCGGCATCATGTAGTCCACCTGGAGGGTGCCCAGCTGCCAGGGGCGCTTCAGGGCATCCAGCACCTGGAACTCGATCTTCGGACCATAGAAGGCGCCCTCTCCCGGATTCAACGTGTAGGGAATGCCGGCTTCATCCAGCGCTTCTCCAAGCGCCCCTTCCGCGGCATCCCAGATCTCGTCGGAGCCCAGGCGTTTCTCGGGTCGCGTGCTCAAGGCGACGCGCGTCCCCTCAAACCCAAAGGTGTCGTAGACTTCCTTCAGCAGGGCCAGGAAGGACGCCATCTCGGCCTTGATCTGTTCGGGCATGCAATAGATGTGGGCGTCATCCTGACAGAAAGTGCGCACGCGGGTCAGGCCGTGGGTCACACCGCTTCGCTCATACCGGTGCAGTCGGCCGAAGTCTGCGAAACGGAGGGGCAACTCCCGGTAGCTGTGCTTCTGGGTGCCGAACATGAGGCAGTGGCCGGGGCAATTCATCGGCTTGAGCGCGTATTCCCGTTCCTCGGCGGTGGTGAAGTACATGCTATCGGCGAAATTTTCGTAGTGACCGCTGGTCTTCCAGAGGGCCACATCCATGATCTGTGGCGTGATCACTTCGCTGTAGCCGTACTTGAAATAGAGCTCGCGCACATAGGCGACCAGTTCGTTGTAAACCTGGGCACCCTTGGGGTGGAAGAAAGGCGAGGCCGGCGCCTCCGGGTGGAAGGAGTACAGGCCCAGCTCTTTGCCCAGCTTTCGATGATCCCGGGCCTTGGCTTCCTCCAATCGCTGGAGGTGTTCGTCCAATTCCTTCTGAGTATGAAAAGCGGTGCCGTAGATGCGGCTGAGCATCTGGTTCCGCTCGTCACCCTTCCAGTAGGCACCGGCGATGGTCTGCAGTTTGAACACCTTCAGCTTCGCCGTGTTGGGCACGTGGGGACCCCGGCACAAATCGTAGAAGTCGCCCTGGCTGTAGCCGCTGATGATGTCTCCGGCTGGAATGCTGGAGACGACTTCAACCTTGAGGGGCTCGCCCATGGCTTGGAACCTCGCCGCCGCAGCATCCCGGTCCAGGTCTTCGCGAACCACCTCGATGCCTTCGGCCACAATCTTCCTCATCTCCGCTTCGATGACGGGAAGATCCTCGGGAGTGAAGGGCTTGTCGACCCAGAAATCATAGTAGAACCCGTCGTCGATGACGGGGCCGATGCCCACCCGAGCCCTCGGGTACAGGCGTTTGACCGCGTGGGCCAGGAGGTGTGCGGTCGAGTGGCGGATCAGTTCAAGGCTCTCTGGCGCCTTAGTGGTCAAAATTTCAACCTTGGCCCCGTCCGCCAGGGGGGCCTTCAGATCGGCCAGGCGTCCATTGACCTTCACAGCCAAGGCCGCGTCAAGCAGTCGGGCACCGATGCCACCAGCCAGGTCAGCCCCAGTGGCACCCTCGGGCAGTTGCCGAATGGAGTCGTCTGGAAGGCGAACTTCGATGGACATGGATTCCTCGTGACGGAAAAGAATTTTATCGATAAAACAGCTCCGGGCCATCATTTGTGATGGCCCGGAGGGGATTTAACGTCGCAGCGACCTACTTTTCCACTCCTGTGCAGAGCAGTATCATCGGCCCTCCAAGTCTTAACTGCCGTGTTCGGTATGGGAACGGGTGTGACACTTGGGGAAAAGCCACGACGAAGGCTTAAGAAGGATTGAGAAGGGATTTAGGCGAGGGCTCTAACGAGCGTCTCTCGGGTTTTGAAGTTTAATGCAATTGATTGATGAAAGGTCAAGTCTGTGGACCGATTAGTATCGCTCAGCTTAAGCCGTTACCGGCCTTACACATGCGACCTATCAACGTGGTGGTCTTCCACGGGTCTCATAGGGAGATCTCATCTTGAGGGGTGTTTCGCGCTTAGATGCTTTCAGCGCTTCTCACTTCCCGACATAGCTACCCAGCATTGCATTTGGAAACACAACTGGAACACCAGAGGTCAGTTCATCCCGGTCCTCTCGTACTAAGGACAAAT
>JANYAZ010000154.1 GCA_025361045.1 Geothrix sp.
GGACGTGACCGGCCTGCGGGTGGCAGAGGCGCTGAATCCAGGGCTCTTCGTCTACCTGGAGGTGGAGGACACTGGATCGGGGATGGATGACCAGACCCAGGCCCGCATCTTCGAGCCCTTCTTCACCACCAAGTTCACCGGTCGGGGCCTCGGATTGGCCGCCATGCAGGGCATCGTGCGTGGCCACGGTGGGGGAGTGGCCATTCAGAGCAGTCCTGGAGCAGGCACCCTCTTCAGGGTCTATCTGCCCGCCAGGCGGGGCTTGGTACACCCTGTTGAGACGGTCGAACTGGCACAGGTTCATCACCAGGTGGCTGGCACTGGTCTCGTATTGGTGGCCGATGATGAACCGGGCATAAGGGATTTCGCGCGACGCGTGCTGGAGCGGGCCGGATTCGAGGTGATCCTCGCCGCGGATGGCGTGGAGGCCATCGAGCATGTCCGCGCCCATCAGCAGGAACTGAAACTGGTCCTGTTGGATCTGACCATGCCGCGGCTGGGAGGCGAAGAGGCCCTGCTGGACATGCGGGCCCTGGGTTTCCTCGGTCCCGTCATCCGGTGGAGCGGGTACGCCCTGAACGAGGCGGCCTCAGATCCCCAGTCCCCCTTCCTGCGGAAGCCCTTCAGTTCAGAAGAACTGCTGGCGGCCGTCGGGAAGGCCCTGGCCTGAGATTGGGTGGCTCAGTTGACCAGTGTCCCCACGGCCTCGCCCATCACGGCGGCCACGAGGTTGCCGGGCTTGTTCATGTCAAAAACGAGGATGGGCAGCTTGTTGTCCATAAGGGACCCGTCTCCGCGAGCGTGCAACGCGCGCGGGAGAACGCCACTGAATGTGGCGTTCGATAGACGGGAAGCGCGAGGGCACGTGTGCTGATGTTGGCCACGGCAGGTCATTGTCAATCCTGGTTGGTATCAGTTGACCAGTGTCCCCACGGCCTCGCCCATCACGGCGGCCACGAGGTTGCCGGGCTTGTTCATGTCAAAGACGAGGATGGGCAGCTTGTTGTCCATGCAGAGCGCGATGGCGGGGGCGTCCATCACCTTCAGTCCCTTTTCGAGCACGTCCTGGAAGCTGATGTGGTCGAAGCGGGTGGCGGTGGGATCCTTCTTCGGATCGGCGCTGTAGATGCCATCCACATTGGTGGCCTTCATGACCACTTCGGCGTTGACCTCGTTGGCGCGGAGCGCAGCGGCGGTATCGGTGCTGAAGTAGGGGTTGCCGGTGCCGGCCCCAAAGATGACCACGCGACCCTTCTCCAGGTGGCGGGTGGCCCGGCGGCGGATGTAGGTCTCGGTGACCTTCGGCATCTCCAGGCCGGACAGGGTGCGGGTGTGGACGCCCTTGTGCTCCAGGGCATCCTGCAGGGCCAGGGCGTTGATCATGGTGGCGAGCATGCCCATGTGGTCCGCCGTGGTGCGGTCCATGCCCTTGGTGGCCCCGGCCACGCCGCGGAAGATGTTGCCACCCCCGATGACCAGGCCCACTTCCACGCCCATCTCGCGGATGGTTTTCACCTGGTCGGCGATCATGGACACCACGGCCGGATCGATGCCGCCCTTCTGCTCGCCCATGAGGGCCTCGCCGGAGAGCTTGAGGAGGATGCGCTTATATTTCATTTCGGCTCCATTTGAATGCCGTTCCCACCTACAAAAAGGGCGGCCGGATGGCCGCCCTTTTTGTAGCAGAGATTAGACTACTTGGCGGCGGCAACTTCCGCGGCGAAGTTCTCGCTTCGCTTCACGAGGCCCTCGCCCATGATGTACTTGGTGAAGCGGCGGATGCTGAGCTTCTCGCCGATTTCCGCGGTCTTCTGTGACAGGTA
Source organism: Geothrix sp. (assembly GCA_025361045.1). Classification (GTDB taxonomy): domain Bacteria; phylum Acidobacteriota; class Holophagae; order Holophagales; family Holophagaceae; genus Geothrix. The sequence continues at coordinate 1,824 of JANYAZ010000154.1, forward strand.
CTGCTGGATGGTGAGATCGGGGTTCATGATGAAGGGCTGCTCGAGGAGGCAGACCTCCTTGAAGATGCTGTTCATCTTGCCCTCGACGATCTTCTCGACGATGTTGGCAGGCTTGCCGGTGGCCAGGGCCTGTTCCGTGGCGATGCGTTTTTCGGTCTCCAGGAAGTCGGTAGTGACCTCTTCCTTGGTGACGAAACGGGGCGCCGGGTCGGCGGCCGCGATGTGCATCGCGATCTCCTTCACCAGGCGCTGGAAGGCCTCGTTGCGGGCCACGAAATCGGTCTCGGAGTTCACTTCGACCAGCACACCCACGCGACCGCCGGGGTGGATGTAGGCCTCCACGATGCCTTCGCCGGCAATGCGATCAGCCTTCTTGGCGGAGGCGGCCATGCCCTTCTTGCGAAGCCACTCGTTGGCCTGCTCCATGTCGCCGTTGTTCTCTTCCAGGGCCTTCTTGCAATCCATCATGCCGAGGCCGGTCTTTTCGCGCAGTGCTTTCACATCTTGGGCGGTGAATGCCATCTTTGACTCCATTACCTGTTGTCTCGATTTGCTCGGAATCGCGAGGCGATTCCGAGTTGGGTAAGGGCTAGGCCTCGGAACCCTCAGCCATCTTCTCGGCCATCATCTTCTTCATTTCGTCGGTGTCACTCTTGTCCTTGAAGGAGTGGCGTCCTTCGAGGATGGAGTCGGCCACGCGCTCGGAGAAGAGCAAGATGGAGCGGATCGCATCATCATTGGCGGGGATCACGTAGTCCACCATGTCGGGATCGCAGTTGGTATCCACGATGCCCACGACCTTGATGCCGATCTTCTTGGCCTCGGTGACGGCGATGTCCTCGCGGTGCGGATCGATGACGAAGATGACGTCGGGCAGGGCGCGCATGTCGCGGATGCCGTGGAAGGAGGCTTCCAGCTTCAGGCGCGTGCGGTTCAGGGTGAGCAGTTCCTTCTTGGAGAGCAGGGCCGTGCGGGCGGGATCGGCCAGGGTGGCCTCGATCTCGCGGAACTTCTCCAGGCTCTTCTTGATGGTGGTGAAGTTGGTGAGCATACCGCCCAGCCAGCGGTTGTTGACATAGAAGGCGCCGCAGCGACCGGCCTGCTCGGCGATGAGCTCCTGGGCCTGGGGCTTGGTGGCCACGAAGAGGAAGTTCTTCCCCTCGGAGGCGGACTTGGTGAGGAAGTTCGCGGCGGTGTTCCAGAGGCGCAGGGTCTTCTGGAGGTCGATGATGTAGATGCTGTTGCGGGCCCCGAAGATGTACTTCTTCATCTTGGGATTCCAACGCTTGGTCTGGTGGCCGAAATGGGCACCGGCCTCGAGGAGTTCCTTCATCTGGATGGCAGCCATGCTGGCCTCCCTGGTCAAGCGGCGTGGGTGAAGGTGCCGCGGGTGGGATGAAAGGCTTGGGGTTGGATCCCTTCGCCCGAATCGGTCGCCTTGGTCGGGATTGACTCAGCGGCCCGGTGAAGCTCGGGGGGCTGGCGCCCCCCGAGATAAAAAAGTTTTTGAATATCTTTTTCGGCGAAGCCGAAAAAGCAGGGGCTAGCGCTTGCTGAACTGGAAGCGACGACGCGCAGCCCTGCGACCGGGCTTCTTGCGCTCCTTCATGCGGGGGTCGCGGGTCAGGAGACCGGCACCACGGAGAAGGGACTTGAGCTGGTCGTTGTAGCTGAGCAGGGCGCGGGAGATGCCCATGCGGATGGCCGAAGCCTGGCCGGCAGGGCCGCCGCCGCACACGCTGATGATCATGTCGAACTTGCCGTCGAGATCGGCCAGCACCAGGGGCTGGTGAACCATCATGCGGAGCACGGCATTGGGGAAGTAGTGCTCGAGGGTGCGACCGTTGACGGTGATCTTGCCGGTGCCGGGGCGCAGGAAGGCGCGGGCGGCCGCACTCTTGCGGCGACCGGTTCCATAGTTCTGGGTAATGGCCATGGGGTCCTCGCCTCTTACTTCTGGATGGTCAGGATCTGGGGCTGCTGGGCGGACTGCTCATGGTCAGGACCTGCATAGACCTTGAGTTTGCGGTACATCGCCCGGCCGAGGGGGCCCTTGGGCAGCATGCCCTTGACCGCGCTCTCGATGATGCGCTCGGGGAAAGTGGCCTTCAGCACCTCGGCGCGGACTTCCTTCATGGAGCCGGGCTGGGTGGTGGTGCGGCGGTACATCTTCTGCACGCCCTTCTTGCCGGTCAGGACCGCCTTCTCGGCATTGATGACGATGACGTGATCGCCGGTGTCGAGGAAGGGCGTCCAGGTGGGCTTGTTCTTGCCAGACAGGACGTCGGCAACCGCAGTGCTCAGGCGACCCACGGCGATGCCGGCGGCGTCCACCAGGAACCACTGGCGCTTGATATCATTGGCTTTCGGGAAGTAAGTGCTCATGGCCTGCTCCGGAATCTCGGTCGCGCTGCAAAGACGCCACCCCAGGGGTGACGAGTTCACAGAAGGGAAAGCTTATCGTTGAGAGGCCGGGGGGTCAAGCCGGGATTTCTCAGGGCTGCCTTCCCGCAAGCTGCCACAGCTCCTGGGCGATGCGCGACGCAGCCAGGCCATCCACCAGCACCATGCCATCGCGGACCTGCTCCTGCCGGTTGTCCTGGCCTTCGGGGCCCAGCCATTGGGACAGGGCCTCCTGCACGATGACCAGGTCCGCCTCGGGGCCCAGGCCCAGGTCAAAGCAGCCGTTGGCGATGGCCAGATCGGAGAGGATGCTGTGCTGGCGTTCGTTCTGTCCCCAGACGACCGCCGGGATGCCCATGCACAAGGCTTCCGCCAAGGTCACCCCGGCGGAGCACCAGATGGCGTCGAATTCAGGCATGCGACGGGTGAGATCCGGCAGGCCATGGACCACTTTGCAGCCCGGGAAGGGAGCACCTTGAATGCCGTTGGGGGCCAGCACGGTGCAGCTGCCCCGCCAACGGTCCTCGACGGCGAGCTGGGCGAGGGTGTCAAAGGCTTTCTGGGCCAGATTGGGTCCATCGCTGCCGCCGAAAGTGACCAGCAGCTTGTGGACGGCCAAGGGCTGCAGCGGCATCCGCTTGGGCCTCAGGTCCAGGGCCTTCTTGTCCACCACGATGAAATGGGAGCCCCGCAGCACGCGACAGGCACCGGAGGTCGTTTCGAAGGGGCGCACCTTGCGACCGTGGACGACCTTCACGGGATGGTCCGGCCAGCGCACGCCTTCCAGGAAGGGCTGGAAGAGCAGGTCCGCCGATTCGTGGGCGTCCGTATCGTCTTCCATCACGGCCACCTTCAGGGGCCGCAGGGATTGGAGGAAGGCTGCGCTGGTGTCCCACTGATCCACCAGCACCAGGGCGGCACGGGCTTTGAACTCCTCGGGCAGGGGTGTGTGGAGAGCCTCACCGAGATACCTTGCCTCGCAGGCCAGCGGCTGGTCCTGGAAGGGGTGCGTGCCGCCGCCCACCCGGCGGGCGCGATCGTCCCCGGTGACGGCGAGGCAGGCTTGGCCACCCAGGGCCCGCCAGGCCTCCTGCAGGGCAAGGGCCCGGGCCACATGGCCCAGCCCAAGGCGCAGATCAGCGTGGACGCGGAGGATCAGCAGGGGGGACATGATCCGGAGAGTCTAACCGTCTCGGCAAGAGATGGGGAGGGGGGATGCTGCTGGCGGGGCCGGTGGTGTCCATGAAATGCTGAGTGTTCACACGGAGAGCGCATGTCCGAAGCATTCCTGATCCAGGCGCCCGGCGCCAAGGCCGCCAAAACCTGCGGCATCCTGGCCATCGTCTTCGCCCTGACCTGCGTGGGTTTCCCCGTCGCCATCATCCTGGGCATCGTCGCGCTGGTGCAGCAGGCCAAGGCCAAGCGTCTGGCCAAGGCCGATCCACAGACCTACCTCCCGGTGCCGGCCACGGGCCTGGTCACGGGGATCATCGGCCTCGTGCTGCCGGTGGTGATGCTGCCCTTCGTGGGCATCGTCAGTGCCATCGCCATTCCGGCCTTTCTGGGCCAGCGCGAACGGGCCCGGGAGATCGCAGTGCAGGCCAACTTGGAGGCAGCCCGGCGACAGGCGGAAGCCACGGTCCTGGACATCCATGCCAAGACCCCGAACCAGACCCCATCCCGGGACGCCATCATCCAGGCCCTGTCCAGAGATCCGCTCATTCAAGGGTTCAAGAATCCCATCACCCCCTCGGCACCGGCCTTCCAGCGAGGGACCTCCGGCCCCTTGGGAACCGTGATGGTCTATGCGGATCAGGAGCAGCAGGGGGGCGTCACCACCTGGTCCATCCAGTTCCGGGCCACGGTGCGGCGTGGCGGACAGAACCGGACCCTTCAAGGCGAGGTGATCACCCACACTCAGGAACACGTCCAGAGTCACACGGAGGACGGCTGGGAGGTGGTTCAGCCACCCACCGAGCCGCCCGCTCCCAGCCACTGACGCTCACGGATAGGGATGTCCCTCGGCAAAGCCGGGCCGAGGGACCTTGAGCACGGGGGCCTCGGCGACGGGCCAGCCATCGGCAAAGTAGGCTTCCTTGTAGCGCACATAGCGGGCCCAGACGCTGGTGGCGATCTCGCGCTGGCGCTCACTGAGTGGCCCCTTCACGACCGCGGGCCAGCCCGCCACGAGGCTGTGGGGCGGGGCCTTGAAGCCCTCGCGCACGAGGCTGCCTGCGGCCACGAGGCAGCCTTCCCCGATGTCGGCACCATCCATGATGGTGGTGCTCATGCCGATGAGCGCGCCCCTGCGGATGGTGCAGCCGTGGAGCATGACATTGTGGGCGACGCTCACTTCCTCCTCGATGAGCAGGGGCCAGACCGTGTTGGAGACATGTAGGCAGCAGGCATCCTGGATGTTGGCGCGGGCGCCGATGCCGATCCAGTTCACGTCGCCGCGGATGACGCAGTTGAACCAGATGCTGGCGTCGTCGCCGATGCTGACGTCGCCAAGAATCAGCGCGCCATCAGGCACGAACACGCGATTCCCGATTCGAGGGACCATGCCTTGGAAGGGACGGATCATGGGCTGCTCCAGGGAGAGAGTCTAGCCGACCGTCAACAGGCCTAGCCTTACGGCTCCCAGGCCCAGCGAGCCCACGATCAACCAGAGCAGGAGCCCCTGGAGGAAGGGCCGCAGGCCCACGTTGCGGAGGGCGTCTCGGCTGAGGCCTGCACCGATGAGGAACAGCGTCAGCACCAGCAGGCGACGGGCGGCCATGGCCACGAGGTGGCCGGGTGCGTGGAGAAACGGCACGTAGGTCACCAACGCGGCCATGCCCAGGAAGCCGGCGATGAACCAGGGCTTCTTCGTTGGAGGTGTCTCGGGCGCCGCTGGGCTCTGGCGCGCCACCCGCCAGCCGATGCCGAGGGTCAACGGCACGATCCACAAGGCCCGGGCCAGCTTCACCGTGGTGGCCACTTCCAGGGCACGCGGACCGTAGGCCAGACCCGCGCCCACCACGGAGCTGGTGTCGTGGATGGCCAGGGCTGACCAGAGGCCGAAGGCGTCCTGGCCCAGGCCTGCCGCACGGCCGATCGGGGGGAAGACGACCAGGGCGATCGCGTTGAGCAGGAATACCGTGGCGAGAGCCACGGAGATCTCCTGCTCCTTCGCCCGAAGCACCGGCGCAACAGCCGCAATGGCGCTGCCGCCGCAGATGGCCGTGCCTACAGAGATCAGCAGACCCGCGTCGCGCTCCACCTTCAGTAGGCGCGCCAACCACCAGCCCAGGGCCAGCACCAGCGCCAGGCTGATGGCCGTGTACCCGAGCCCATGCAGGCCGGCTTTGGCCACCGCCCGTAGGTTCATTTCCGCGCCCAGGCCGACCACGGCGAGGGGCAGCAGACGATGGGTCCAGACGCGCGTCTGGCCCTGCATGGGGTTGCCCAGGGTCAGCGCAAGCACGGCCCCGCCCACCAGGGCTGCGGCGGCGGGCGTGAAGGGGAGGAGGGCGAGGAGCGCGCCGAGTCCCAGCAGGGGCAAGGCCAGGCGTGAGGTGGGCGCGGACGGGCTCATGGGTTCAGGGTACCCTGGGGTGATGACTGATCAGCTCATCCCCGCCCGGCGCGCCTTTTCTGCGGACGACCCGATCTTTGCCCTGAACGCCGAAGCCCAGGCGCGCAAGGCCGCCGGCGATTCGATTCTCAACGCCACGGTGGGCGCCCTGCTGGATGATTCCGGACAGCTGGTGGTGCTCGAGTCGGTGATGGACCTCTGGCGGGACTTGACGGCCTTGGAAGTGGCTCCCTACGCCCCCATCGCCGGTGATCCGGCCTTCCTGAACGCCCTGGTCCAGCGGCATTGGCCCACCCTGCGTTCGGCCGGTTCGGCCTGCGCCACGCCAGGGGGCAGTGGGGCGATCTCGCTTTCCATGCGCAACTTCCTGGAGGCTGGTCAGAAGGTGCTCACCACGGCGCCCTTCTGGGGTCCCTATGCCACCATGGCCGCCGAGAACGGCCTGAGCCTCATCACGGCCCCCTGGCCCGAGGCTGGAACGCCCCTGGATGCGACTGTCTGGGCCGAGACCCTGCAGATCCTGCTGAAAGCCCAGGGGCGCGTGCTGCTCATCCTCAACGACCCCTGCCACAACCCTTCCGGGCGCAGTTTGAGTGCCACGGACCGGCAGGTGCTCTCGGGCATCCTGCGCGATGCCTCCGGCCTGGGACCCATCACCCTCCTCCTGGACTTCGCCTACCTGGACTACACGCGCGACCCGGCTTTTGTGGCCGATGCGCTGGCCGATTACGCGGCCCTCGGCGCCGAGGGGCGCGTACTGGTCGGCGCTTCCATGTCCCTGTCCAAGTCCATGACGCTCTACGGCACGCGCTGCGGGGCCCTGGCCTTCCCCTGGTGTTCGGATCCAGCCCTGCAGGCGGCCCTCACCCAGTCCTGCCGGGGCACCTGGTCCAATTGCGCCAAGGCCCCCCAGGCCCTGCTGCTGCGTCTGGCCAAGGATGGCAAGGCCCAGGAGCGCCTCGCGGCGGAGCATCGCCACTGGTCCGAGGTGCTCGCAGCCAGGGCCCAGGCGTTGGATGCGGCACTCCAGTCAGAACACATGCCGCCACTCCATTGGCAGGGTGGGTTCTTCGTCACCGTTCCAGCGACGGACCCCGAGGCTGTTGGTGGGCGCCTCAAAGCCGAGGGCGTGTTCACCGTACCGCTCCCCGAGGGCCTGCGCGTGGGCCTTTGCGGGATGAAGGCGACCGAGGCCCCACGCTTCGCCCAGACCCTCCGCAGGGCCCTGTCCGTTCGCTGATTCCCCGCCAACGCAGGCGTTGTCGGGGATCTAAGGTCAGGCTTGGAAAGGGGGTGCTTCCTGGGGTATTCTGTTCGGCCGTGGGCGTATAACTCAGCGGTAGAGTGCTACCTTCACACGGTAGAAGTCCCAGGTTCGAATCCTGGTACGCCCACCACTCCGAACCAAGGCCCTGATTGTGATCGGGGCCTTTTCTTCTTCCCACCCGTCCTCCGTTCTCCATCCTTCGGGAGCCTCTCATGCCACTGATTCTCGCCACCCAGGTCCGCGCCGGGATGATCGTCAACTTCGAGAACGAGCTCTGCCGGGTCATCAGCACCGAGCACCAGACCCCCGGCAACCTGCCGGCCCGGGTCCAGGTGAAGATGAAGCGCCTGAAGGACGGCATCAATCGGGAGAACCGCTTCGGCAGCTCCGACAAGGTGGACAAGGCCAGCCTCGAGCAGCACATGCTCGAGTACCTCTACGAGGATGGCGGCAACCTCATTTTCATGAACAACGAGACCTACGAGCAGCTCGAAGTCAGCAAGGACATCCTCGGCGAGGACATGGTCTTCCTCGAGCCCAACATGCAGGTCGAAATCGAATTCTACGAAGGGCAGCCCATGGGGGCGACCTTGCCCCCCAACGTGGTGCTGGAGATCGTGGAAACCGACCCGGTCATGAAAAACGCCAACGCCACCGGGTCGTACAAACCCGCCAAGCTGAACAATGGCATCAGTGTGGGTGTGCCGCCCTACATGGAAGCTGGACAAAAAATCCGCGTGAACACGGTGGACCGCACCTTCATGGAACGGGTCAAGTAACCCGAAGGTCCTGTGATTTCAGTTCAGGCGAGGCCACGGTAGGCAGATGCCGCCTGGGACTTGTCTCGCACGAATTCTCACAGACGAAATTCCAACCCCGCGGTAAAGTACTGGTCGGTTGGTTCCCGGGGGCGTGACCTAGGTCACAATCAAATGGGAAATATGCGATAACTGACTGATTCACCCGGTGGAGTCCCATGCCTCAAGCAGTCCTCAACCTGAGAAGGATCGAGTTCCTGGCCGGGCTGCCGATGAATGCAGCTGAAGAACTCGCCAGCATCGCTGAACTCCGCCGCTTTCCGGATGGGGCCCGCGTCTACACCCAGGGCGACCTGGTTCCGGGCGTCTATGTGGTGGTCAAGGGTGGCCTGAAGGTCTTTCGCACCGATGGTCGGGGGCGGGTTCAGGTGCTCCAGTTCCTCAAGGTGGGGGACTGCGTGGGTGAAGTGCCGGTTTTCGATGGCGGCCCCACCCCTTCCAGCGCCGAGTCCCACGGCGAGACTGAGTGTTGGCTTATCCCCTCCGCTCCGCTGCGCCAGATCGTGCATCGCCATCCCGAAGTGGCCGAGATGATCATTCATCACTTCACGGCCAAGGTGCGCCACCTGGTGACCCTGGTAGAGACCCTCAGCTTGCACAGCGTTCCCGAGCGGGTGGCCCAGCTCCTCCTGGAAGCCCACGAATCCAATCCCATGCGGTCCCTGGTGGAGTTCCAGGAAACCCAGGAGGACCTGGCCCAGTGCATTGGCGCCAGCCGCGAGGCCTTCAGCCGTGCCCTGCGTCTGCTGACCGATCTTGGCCTCATCCAGAGCACCTTCCCCGTGGTGCGCATCCTCGACCTCGGGAAGCTGCAGCGGTACGCCAAGGGTTGAGTGGGCGCTCCAAAAATGCTGCGCATTTTTGGAGATAGGAAGAGATCTTTTCCTAGCTCCAAATCGCCATGGGCGATTTGGAGCCGGGCTACACGATCGTCAGGTAACGGACCTTGGTGCCCGCGTCCAGGCCACCTTCGTCGATCCACGCGAAGGCATCGGCTTTGGCCAGTGTGATCAGGTCGGCCGAGCCCTTGCCAGGCAGTGGCTCCAGCCGGCCTTCCACCAGGCGGCAGGGGTGCAGCAGGGGACGATCGGCCTTGTGCTTCACGGGGGCCGACAACCGCGCCCGGCGCCAGGGATCGGGCATGGCGCGACCCTCCAGGCGGGCCAGCGCCACCGGGAGGAAGAGCAGGGCGTTGAGGTAGGCCGAGACGGGATTCCCCGGCAGGCCCAGCACCAGCAGATCACCCAGCAGGGCAGCCAGCATGGGCTTGCCGGGCTTGAGGCGGATGCGGTGGAAGAGGGTCGTCGCGCCGAGATCGCTCAGCACGGCGGGCAGGTGGTCATGGTCCCCCATGCTCACGCCGCCGGAGGTGAGGAGGATCCGAATGGCCCCCGGGTGGCCAAGGGCACGGGCCAGTGTGGCGGGCTCATCCGGCAGGGCAGGGCGGAGTTCGACCTCGGCACCAAGGGTCTGGGCCAGGTCAGCGAGCATGGGACCGTTGGAATCGCGGATCTGGTATGGCGCTGGGCTGGGGACGAGTTCATCCCCGGTGGAGGCCACGCCCACCCGGATGCGTGGGCGAGTTGGCAGGAGCAGGCCCTCCTGCGCCAGGAGGGCCACGCGGGCGGCGTTGAGCGGCGTTTCCGCGGCCAGCAGCAGGTCCCCACTGCGAGCCTGGTCGCCCCGGGACCGCACATGGTCGCCGGGATCCGGGACGATCATAGGGCGGGCGATCTCCCCATGCATTTCGATCTGCTCCACCGGCACGATGGCATTGGCCCCCGACGGCATGGCCGCGCCAGTCATGATGCGAACGGCCGTACCGGGGGTGACCGAGAAGGCCGCGGGATCACTGCCGGCGAAAAGGGTGCCCAGAATCCGGCGGGGCGCGCGGCCCTCCGAGGCCAGCAGGGCGATGCCGTCCATGCTCGCCCGGTCGGTGGCCGGATCGTCTCGTTCGGCCCGCACCTCGGGCTGGACCGGAGCGGGCAAGGCCTCCCAAAGGAGGCGCAGCGCCACCTCCAGGGGCAGCAGGTCGGGATGGTCGCAACTCATGGCCATGCCTCGATCATAGGATCTGTTTCCCAAGTGGGGTGGGCCGCGGTTGGGCGGTCATCCGAAGGAGATGATCAAAAGGACATTCAGGCCTCAACCGCCCTGAACGATCCGTGCGCTCAACCCTGCTTCGAGGCTCGCCCCTCGGCCTCTTTCAGATGGCGGAGATCCATGAGCTGGAGATCGCGGATGGTGGCTTCGGTCATGGAAGAGGTCACCTGCGTTTTCACAGCGGCCCAGGCATCATGCAGCGGGCAGGGATGGTCTCCGCCACAGCTGGGGAACCCCATGATGCAACCCTCCAGGGCATCTGGTCCTTCCAGGGCGGTCACCACTTCGCCAACGGTGATGCGATGGGAGGGTCGGGTGAGCCGAAAGCCCCCCTTGGGCCCGCGGACGGACTCGAGGATGTCCGCCTGCACGAGCCCCTGCAGGATCTTCGCGAGGTAGGGACCGGGCAGTCCCAACCTGGAAGACAGATCCTTTGCCAGGCTGAAGGTCCCGTCTTCGGGAAGGACCGCGAGGGCGCGGAGGGCGTAGCCAGTGGCCGTGGAGAAGAGCATTCAGGAATCCTTGTTCTGAATCGAGCATCCGGTGCTCCGATTCCGGAGTCCAGCCCTTTGTGAACCGTGCCAGTCCCCCCGGCTCAAAGCAGGGCCCGCCAGAGCAGCATCAGCCCGATCACGCTGAGGCCTCCTTCACGCCAGCCGAGGGTGCGGGCGGGGGTTGGTCGGTGGGGCAGCAGGGCCCGCAGGTAGAGCAGGGCGGTCCAGCCGCTCCACAAGGCCCCGGCTGAACCCCTGCCCGCCAGAAGGAAGATCGAGGTCACCAGCAGCAACACATGGAGAAGATGGACCGGGAGCATCCGTCGTCTGAGTTCAGAAGCTTCCAGGCCGTGGGCCTGGCCCAGGAATCGGCGCACATGGGCGAGGTTGGCGGCCCCGACGAGGGTGACGAAGAGCCAGGCGCGAGCCGCCTCGGTCAAGGTTCCACCGCTCGCCACCAGCATGGTGGCCGCAAGGCCCGCGAAGGCACCCTGGGCCGCCATTTCCACCGTCAAAGACCGCACGGCGCGCTGAGCATCCGCCCAGAGGGCGAAGAGGATGAGCGGTGCCACACAGGCGAGGGGGATCAGGAATCCGGGACCCGACAGCAGGAAGGCCGTGGAAGTGAAGGTTGCGGCCAGCCCTCCGAACGCCAGGAGCGCCCGGAGTTGGGCCTGATCCCGCTGACCATTGATCACGCGCCGGAGTGGGGGACGGGCAAGGAAGCAGGAGAGGGCCGCCAGACCCAGGCAGAGTGCCGCCCAGCTGGGGCGGAGCAGGAGCCCCAGGGCCAGCGGAAACCCGAGCATGAACCAGCTGCCGTGCTCGGCTGGAAGGAGGGTCTTCACGGGCGGGAAGAAACGGGTCATTTCGGCATCCATGGTCCGAAATAGAGTCTGCGCCGAGTTCCCCCTTCGGGCCAGGGTTCCGGTCACATCTCGGCAGCGATGAGCCGCAGGCCCTCCAGGGCTTCTTCCATCGTCAGGAAGACCGGCAAGCCGGCGGCGCGAAGGCCCTGACGATACAGGTCGTAGAGAGAACCACCTTCCACCGCGACGCCCAGCCATTTGCCGGAGGCTCGGGCGAGCCGAGCCAACTCGGAGGCAAAGGCCTGAATGGCCTCGAGCTGCTTCGTGTCGAGCCGCACAGTGAGGGGCACCAGGCCCACGACCACGGCGTCTGCCTCGGAGCTCAACAACACTTTGGCGGTGGCGAGGTAGGCGGCTTCATTGGCCATCGGTGTGAGGTCCAGGGGCAGGCGCGCACTGACCAGGCCTGTGAGCCCCTCGGCCGCGATGGCGGCGGCCAGATCGGCGGATTCCGGGGCGGTCAGCCTGGCGCCACGGAAGGGACCACTGAGCAGGTCGGCAGAGGCCACGGACTCGAAACCCGCATTGGTCATGATGGCCACGACCGTGGGTCGGCCCTCGGGGTAAGTGCCGAGCCAGGCCAGGGCGGCATCGAAGGTCTCCATGCGGTCGGCGAGCATCACGCCCGCGCGTCGCAGCACGGCGGCCTGCAGGGCGTGGTCGCCCGCGAGGGCGCCCGTGTGGCTGCTGGCGGCGGCCATGCCCTCCTGGCTGCGTCCGCCCTTGTAGAGGAGCACACGACGACCGGAGGTACGGAGGGTTTTGGCGGCTTCGGCGGTGGCCTGAAGGTCGCCGGGGGCGAAGCCTTCCAGGTAGGCGCCCACCACCTTCACGGTGGGATCCGTGGCAAAGCCGCGCAGGCAATCGGAACAGCGAATGTCCATCTGGTTGCCGATGGCGACGGCGACGCGCAACCCCAACTCGGGGCGACGGCTCAGGCGGGTGATGAGGAATGCGCCGCTCTGGCTGACCAGGGCCAGATGGCCGGGCTTGGCCGTGAGCGGCAGCTTCACGCCGGGGATGAAGAGTGTGTTGAGGGCCAGGTCGGGGCTGAAGAGGCCCAGGCCGTTGGGGCCCACGATGGCAGGCGTCCACTTGCCTTCGCGTCGGTGTGTTTCCAGGCCGGCCATGAGGCGCTGCCCGAGGCCTTCGGTATCCGCGCCATCGCCCAGGCCGCCGGCCACCAGGTAGACCACGGTGGCGCCGCCACCCTGGCGGCAGAGCTGCTCCACGGCTTCCAGCGTCTGCTGCGCAGGCAGCGAAAGGATGAGCTGGTCGGTCGGGGCGTCCGCGAGTTCGGCCACGGAAGCCAGGCAGGGCAGGCCCAGGAATTCAGTGGCGCCTGGTTTGATGAGCCGCAGTGCGTCCTTCGGCAGCTTGGACTTCTGCACGTTCTCGAGGATGATGCGTCCCACGGTGCCTTCGCGACTGGAGACACCGGCAATCACGAGCCTGCGCGGATTCAGCAGCGCCTGGTACCAGGCGGGGTCCGGAGGAATCACGGCGATGGAAGTGTCGGCTTCCAGGGTACCGACGCCATCCAGCGCCGTGGGGAGCCCGGCGCTGTCCAGGACGATGGGATTGAGTTCCAGCAGGGTGACGCCTTCCCGCGCCAACCCAGTGGTGGCGCGCCAGAGACCCTGAAGGAAATCCAGGAGTTTGGGTTCGTCAGTGAGGGCTTCGGTGCCGCGCTGCAGGCCCAGCCAGGTGCGGCCCAGCCAGTGGGCGCGCAAGTCAGCGAGGGCTTGTTCCGGCGTGGTGAGCGCCAGGGGCCAGATCATGGGCGGGGCCAGGGCCGCCCAGGCATCGGCCTGCAGGCCGCCGATGCCGCAGACCACCAGCCAGCCTGCGTCGGGATCCCGCTTGAGGGACACGAGGGCTTCCGTGGGCAAACCAGACACTTTCTTGAAGGCCACCTTCTCGCAGACGAGGCCGCCGATCCAGGGATGCTCAGGTACCCGCTGTTGCATGGCTGCTGCTTCGGCCTTCAGTGATTCAAGGTCGAAGGTGCCGAAGTACACCGCGCCGCGGTCGGACTTGTGCCAGAGCTGGTCCGCGATGCCCTTGAGTACGATGGCTTCACCGGGTTCGAAAGGCAGGGGGCCATCATCCAGGAAGCCATGGCGGGGCACCCGCAGCCCAGCGGCGGCGAGCAGACCATAGGCCCGCCCCTCGTGGAGGAACCCCGTGGTCGTGTGCATCTCAGACTCCTACGGTTTCCTGAACCAGGCCGCGGCCCGCGTTGAAGGCCTCCAGGTTCTTCTCGGTGACGCGGGTGCCCTTGGCTTCGAAGCGCTGGGTGATCACGTCGTACCAGACTTCGTCGGACACCGGCAGGAACTTGGAAGCCATGCCCAGCAGGGCCATGCCCCCGGCCTGGCGGTGATTGAGCTTGCGAGCCAGGTCCTCGGTGTCCACCAGGTGGCAGCCCCGCACGGCCTTCAGGGCCGAGTAGATGTCCTCCAGGGGCGGATAGCCCTCCATGTTCACTTGGGGTTCCTCGGAGACCACCAGGTGGCCGTTCATGCGCAGCATGGCGACATAGCGCAGGGCCTCCAGAGGTTCGAGGGCGATGAGCAGATCCGCACAGCCCTCGTCGATGATGGGTGAGCTGAGGGGGACCTCTGAGAAGCAGACCTGGGCATGGACGCTGCCACCCCGCTGGCTCATGCCGTGGATCTCGGATTGCAGCGCATGGAGCCTGCTGCGCCGCAGGGCCTCCAGGACGATCTGGGCGAGGGAGAGCACCCCCTGACCGCCGACGCCGCCCAAGACAATGCCGTGGATGCGGGGATCGCTCATGGGCGGGCCTCCGTGCTGCAACAGGCCTGCTCTGCGCAAGCCTTCAGTTCCTGGTCGTGTTCTTTCAGGACGCCCCGGCGGAGGGACTGGATGCACTCCCGCCGGAAGATGACCACCGAGGGCCCGGGGTGTTGGAGGGCCGTTTCCATGGCCTTCACGTTGGCCTCGTGCTGCTTGGGCAGGGGCGTGAGGACCTGGACCTGGGCA
>JANYAZ010000158.1 GCA_025361045.1 Geothrix sp.
TGCCCCGCCCATCGGATTTCGAATTGGCCATCCTGCGCGTGCTCTGGCGCCTGGGGCAGGGCACCGTGCGGCAGGTCCACGGGGCACTGCAGGCTGAACGACAGCAGGGCTATACAACGGTGTTGAAGACCATGCAGATCATGGCCGAGAAGGGGCTATTGCGGCGGGATGAGAGCGCCAAGAGCCATGTCTACAGGCCCGCGGAGGCGCCCCAGGCCACTCGGGGCGGCATGGTCCGCGATCTGGTGGACAAGGCCTTCGAGGGCTCAGCGCTCCAGCTGCTGGCCCACGCCCTTCACGCCAAGCGGCCCAGCACCTCGGAGCTGGACGAGATCCAGGCCCTCATCGATCAGGCGCGGTCGGAGCGGAGGCGCACATGACCTGGATCGATTCGGCTCTTGTGCTGCGACTGGGGTGGACGCTGGTGCATTTCCTCTGGCAGGGCACATTCCTGGCGGGTGCCCTGGCCTTGATCCTCTGGCTGACCAAGGGACAGCCGCCGCGGCTACGCTATGGCCTGGCTTGCGCGGCCCTGCTGGCGATGGCGGTTGCACCTGTGGCCACCTGGTACCGATTGGGGCAGTCCCAGGCCGCGAGCCGAGTGATCCTCACATCATCGGACCAAGTGGCTCCGGCTTTCCGCAGCGCCACGCCTGCAGAGTCAGCTTCCCCGGTGGAGGGCGCAGCGACCTCGGGCCGCACCTGGGATGGGATCCTGCCCCTCAGCGTGGGCCTGTGGCTCATCGGCGTGGCCATCATGAGCCTGCGTCTGGCCAGCGGCTGGGCGTGGCTCCAGTGGTTGCGCCGCCGCCCGGACACGGTGCCTGCGTCTGATGACATCCAGCTTCGCCTGCTGCGCCTCTGCCAGCGCATGAGCCTGGCCAGCAACATCCGGATCCTGCTCTGCGAAAAGGTGCCGGGCCCCACGGTGATGGGCTGGCTGCGGCCCGTGATCCTGCTGCCGCCTGCGGCCCTGCTGGGCATGCCGGTCGATCAGCTGGAGCTGGTACTGGCCCACGAGCTGGCCCACATCCTGCGCCACGATTTCGCCATCAACCTCATTCAGTCCTGCGTCGAAGTGCTGCTCTTCTATCACCCGGCCGTGTGGTGGGTCTCTGCGAAGATCCGTCAGGAACGGGAGCTGTGCTGCGACGACCTGGCGGTGCGAACGACGGGGGACGCCCTGGACTACGCCGCCGCGCTCACCCGGCTGGAGGCCCTCTGCCGCCCGCCGGATCCCCCACGACGCGCCGCCCAGGCCCTGGCCCTGAGCGCCACCGGAGGCTCGTTCATGCATCGCATTCGACGACTCATTTCACCCATGTCACCCACACCCCTTGCTCCAAGGGCCGGGCTGATCCTGCTGCTTGTCTTTGGATTGGCCGTAGGACTCAAGTCAGCCCAAGCCAAGGCGGAGACCAGTAAGACCGAGGTTTCGCATGAGCTCCTGCTGCGCCGGTTCAATGTCGACAGTGAGGATGGGGTGGCCAAAGCGGGGCAGATCGCATTCGATGGCGTCAAAGTTCCCCCCGCGTTCGGTCTGATGGCCCTTCGACAGCTTGCGGCAGCGCCCGCCAACGGACCGGTGACCGAACTGCGATTGCCCATTCCCGACAAGACCCAGGTCGGGAATGACCCCAGGTCCTACAATTTCCCCGCGGTGGATCCAACCCGGATGCGGATGATTCTTGAAAATCATGGAAATGAAAAGCCGCTGAGCTTGCAATCCTGCCCTCCGCGCGGAGTCATCATCCGGCGGCTGAATGCCGTCTCATTCCTGCTTCACGCGCTACCCGGGAAATCCCGCCTCGCAGTGGTCGCCAACGAGGCGGACATCGAACTCGTGAGTGCCGCCCTCACAGAGATGGAGAGCCTGCACCCTGAACCAGGCCTCTTTCAACGGGTCCAGAAAATTGGCACTGAAGCGGTTCCAGAAGCCAGAAAGGCGACCTTCGAACTTAGTGATATCAATGCTGATGAGTTCCGCATGGTGCTCGATGAAGATCGAGCCAAACGGGGCCGTCTGGCCGGAGGTTCGCTCCTCGCATCGAGCGACCTGGGTGGCCACTTCGCCTCCGGCCAGCTACCTCCCGAAGGAACCATGTGGCTGCGTCGCTACGACCGCGATTCTGCTGATGGCAGGCGGCGGGCCGGAACCGTCTACGTCCATGTGAAATACGTGACTGCAGCTGAGATCACTGATGCCCTGACGCAGTTGGAGCAGCTTCCACAGGATACAACCAAGGGTTATGTGGATCTGGAGGTGAAAGCCGATCTATCCAAGCGCAGTCTAGAGGCAAGAGCTGAACGCGCCAAGCAAGATCAGGAACGGCTCTTCACCTACTTATTTACCGGCGCAGATCCCGCGCGGGTGAGGCGGGTCGTCCATGCCTGGAATACCTTTCCCTTCCTGAGTGGAAGGCCAGAGGACAAAAAAACCGGGCAGATCATCATCCAGCGAAACAACCGGTTCACGGGCCAGATTGGGGTGATCCCGAAGGGATTAGACGTTCAGGTGTGGGCCGGGGATGTGCCGGCGGAGGCGGTGCTCGAAGCCCTGAAAGAACTCATGGCGATGACACCGGATGCAGGAGTGCCACAGGAAGTCCGGCGGCAGATTTCCCCTGGTTCAGGGCAGGGCAACCGGATTTCACTGGATCTCAGGGATAAGGATCCCATGCAACTCTG
The DNA here is from genome assembly GCA_025361045.1 of Geothrix sp. Lineage (GTDB taxonomy): Bacteria > Acidobacteriota > Holophagae > Holophagales > Holophagaceae > Geothrix. Next base: position 2,689 of record JANYAZ010000158.1, read on the forward strand.
GGATGAGCTTGAGGCGGCGATGAAAGGGCAGCACTGACGGTTTGTAAATAGAGAAGGGATTTCCGGCTGCGCAGCAGCCTAACTCCAAACGGCGCCTGCAAGGGCACCGTTTGGAGCGTCGATCGGCAGAGATCACCCCTCGGAGAATTCACGCCACCGGGCTACAATGGTCGGTTCGGGAGTCTCCATGCTGGCAGTGCAAAACGTAACGATGCGTTATGGATCGAAGATCCTGTTCGAGGATGTCACCACGACCTTCAACCCGGGGCGGCGCTACGGCCTGACGGGGCCGAACGGGTCGGGGAAGTCCACGTTCATGAAGATCCTGTCGGGCGAGCTGGAACAGCAGATGGGGAACGTGATCCGGCCCCGCAAGATGGGCATCCTGCGCCAGGACCAGTTCGCCTTCGACGCATTCCGCGTCATCGACACGGTGATCATGGGCAACGCCGGGCTCTGGAAGGCGCTGCAGGAGCGGGATGCCATCTACGAGAAGGCCGAGATGACGGACGAGGATGGCATGCGCGTGGCCGAACTGGAAGGCGTGGTGGCCGACGAGGATGGCTACACGGCGGAAGCCGATGCCGCTGTGTTGCTCGACGGCCTGGGCATCCCGGAGTCCCTGCACGGGCGCAAGATGAGCGAGCTGCAGGGCGGCCAGAAGGTGCGCGTGCTGCTGTCCCAGGCCCTCTTCGGCAGTCCCCAATCCTTGCTGTTGGATGAACCCACCAACCACTTGGATCTGGACTCCATCCACTGGCTGGAGGAATTCCTCAATCGCTACAAGGGCACGGTGGTGGTGATCTCCCACGATCGCCACTTCCTGAACAACGTCTGCACCCACATTGCCGACATCGACTACCAGACGATCATCCAGTACACCGGCGGCTATGACGACATGGTCATGGCCAAGATCCAGGTGCGCTCGCGCATCGAATCGGATAATGCTCAGCGCGAGAAGAAGATCGAACAGCTGAATGAGTTCATCCAGCGCTTCGCCGCGGGCACCCGCAGCAGCCAGGTGAACAGCCGGCGCAAGGAAGTGGAGCGCCTCCAGCCCAGTGACCTGGCCCGCAGC
>JANYAZ010000160.1 GCA_025361045.1 Geothrix sp.
GCTCCGGCACTCCTACGCCTCTGCCCTGGTCAACGCTGGGGTGCCGCTGGCATTCGTGTCGCAGATGCTGGGCCACACTGACACGCGCATGGTGGAGAAGCATTATGGGCACCTGGCCCCCTCCGCCGTGAAGGAAGCGATCCGCAGGCTTTCCCCCACGCTCGGGATCCACCAGGCCGGGAACGTGGCCGGATTGAAGATCAATACCGGCGCCTGACCCCCAGGCCCCGCACTCACCCTGTGGGTTTTTTCCAGACTCGGAAAGAACCCCATGACTCAGAAAGAACCACCATGACGAAGACGCTTGAAGCTCCGACCGCCTGCGGTCCCACCAGTATCCCCGCCGCTGCGCCCCACCTGGCTAGCCTTCGTCTTCAGGATGCGATGGACCGGGCCGATGATTTCCTGCGGACGGCAGAGCGGCTGGGAGGCCACCTGGTGAGCGAGGCGATGGAGGAACGGGCTTCCCTGGAGACGGTGGGCGCCCAGGTCTGCAGGGCGGGTGTGAGCTGCGAGGATGTGGAACTTCTGATGCTCCAGGTAAGCCAGGCGCGGGCAGTGCTGAGTGAGGCGACGGCGAGCACCTAGACGGGCGCCCTGTGCCTGTGCCCGCCTGGCTTTGACATAAAGCATAAGACATTTGGGTACAGTAAGTTATAACAAGCTCCGAATTACTTCACAGAGCACCCACAACGGGTGACCTCTTTGAAGTTTTGGAGCCATCGTGGAACCCATCCTTAACCCCAGCGGAATCCCTGCGAAACCCCTATTCAGCTACTCCGAAGCAAGAGAGTTGCTGGGCAACGTGCCTGAGTCCACCTGGAATAAGTGGATTGCAGACGGCCTGGTGAAGCCCGTTCGCATCGGCCCCCGCCGATGCTTTATCCGGTATGAGGACATGGTCCGCCTCCAGGCCGAAGGCACACCAAACGTTCTGAAGGCAAACGGCCCCAAGCGGAAGGTGTCGGCATGACCGCCGCGATCCCGCCCAAGGCCGCACAGCCCACTGCCGGGGCCCCGCCCAAGGCCGCGCTAACCGTGGCGGACGTGGCACAGTCCCTCGGAGTGGGGAAGGTGACGGTCTACCGCCTGCTCAAGGAAGGCCAGCTCCGCCGCGTGAAGATCGGGAGTCGGACCCTGATTCCGGCTGGTGATGTGACCGCGCTGGTCGAACGTCTCGCCAATCTCCCAGCGGGGGTATGAGTGATGCGACACACGAAAAAGGCGCCCGGGCTGGGGCGCCTCATTCCAAATCAGCAACGCAGGAGCATCGGGCGATTCTCCCACATCCTCGAGTGTCCCCCTCTATGCCTGACTTCGCAATGGGGTGGCCGATGAGCGACTTCCACTTCTTTCCCAGCAGCAAGCAAGTGGACGCCAAGGAACCGGGCCAGGTGCTCCGGAACATGAGCGACTTCCACTACTTCCCATCCTCGCCGGATGCCTGCGGCGAACCTTCATGTCTCCCACAGATGGCCGCCTCTCTCTTCTCCCGGGCCGCCCTGCCGCTACCGCCTGCCCCCCCTGGCAGGTCGAAGTATGGCGGGTTCCTGCTGCTGCCCTGGCACGACCGCACTGAGACGGTGCGGTACCTCTACTCCAAGGGAATGGTGCTGATCCACTATGACGACGCCGGGAAGCCCTGGGGCGCTGCCCTCTACCTCGCTATCGAGGCCCTGGACTCCAAGCGCGTCGGTATCTGGCGGAAGGACTGCAAATGATGGCCGCACAAGTGCCCGCCGCTGCCCTTGATTTCCTGGCTTGCCTCACTCAAGTCATCCCCGCCGATGCCCTGACCTTCCAGACCTTCACAGACACGAAGCCCAAGCCTGTTCCGGATCCCCTCGCCTTCGTTCGCAGCGGGGCACTGCAGAAACACCACGATGAACTGATGCGCTTAAGCGGACGCGGGGCGGGGATCTTCATCGCCGTGAACCAGACGGACCTCCAGGGGCGCAAGAAGGAAAACATTGTGGCTCTGCGGGGCTGGTGGGCAGACCTCGACACGAAGGACGCCTCCGAGGCCCTGGACCTCGCCCGGCTGCCCTTGGCGCCCACCATGGTAGTGAGGACGCCGGGCGGCTGGCACCTCTACTGGCTGGCACTGGACCCGATGCCCTGCGGTGACGAGCTGCGCAGGGATGAGCACGAAGCGGAATTGAAGACCATCGCCCAATCCCTGAAGGCATTCGGCGGAGATGCCGGGGCGTGCGACGTGGGCCGGGTGCTTCGGGTGCCGGGCTACCTGCACAAGAAGGAAGAGCCCCGCCTGGTGGAGCTGGTGAGCGTGAACGGGCCCCGCTACACGCGGGAACAGATCCGTGAGGCCTTCCCACTCATGGAGAAGCCTAAGGCTGAAGTGCGGCCCGCTGCGAAGGCCTCCAGGGGTGCCGTGGAACCCGCCCGCGCCGATGTGATGGCCCGGGGTCGTGCTTACCTGGCCACATGCCCAGCAGCGATCCAGGGGAGTGATGGAAGCGGGGCTTTGTTCGACGCCGCCTTGAAGGTCATCACGCGGTTCAACCTGACTGAATCCGAGGCCCTGGATCTGCTCAGTGGCGATTACAACGCGAGGTGCGAGCCGTCATGGAGTGATGCGGAGCTGGCCCACAAGGTGGCAGATGCCCACAAGGTGGCCCAGCAGAGCCCAGACCTAGGCTGCGCTCTGTCGGCTGGGCCCTCCAGAGGGGGGGAAATCCAAACTCCATCCCCAGGGGTGGAGGGGCCGGTAATAAGTTCCGACCCTGCCATTGAAGAAGACCACAGCCCAAGTCAGGAAAGCGGGAAGGCCTCTCAGGCAACCAAGGCGCTCCGCATGGCGATTGAGGCCGGGGCAGAGGCCTGGATGGATGAGGCCGGGACGCCTCACCTCACGGTTCTGTCCGGGGAACATGTTGAGCACCACCGGCTGAAGTCCGATCCGGACTCCCCCGCCGCCCGCTGGCTTGCCAGGATCTTCTACAAGAAGGAAGGCCGGGCCCTCGCCTCCAGTGCCAAGAAAGACGCGCTGGAAAACCTGATTGCCGAGGCAACGGCTACAGACAGGATCTTCCCCACGGCCCGCCGCGTGTTTCGTCAAGGTGGCACGGTGTTCTTGGACCTCTGCTCTCCCACCTGGGAAGTGGTGGAGGTCTCCGGGGCAGGCTGGGCCATTCGCCAGGCCTCCGAAGTCCCGATCCGCTTCACCAGGGCCCAGGCAATGCAGGCCATCCCTGTCCCCACCAGAGGGGGCCGCGTGTCCGATCTAAAGCCCTTCTTCCACTGTGATGAGGATGACTTCCGCCTGGTGGTGGCATGGACGCTGGCGGCCCTGTCCGGAGGCCGGGAATACCCTGTGCTCAGCTTCGGGGGCGAGCCAGGATCGGCAAAGAGCACGGCAACCCGCTATGCCCGGGCCCTCGTGGATCCAAACGCGGCCCCGCTCCGCAAGACGCCGAAGGAAGAGCGGGACCTGTTCATTGCCGCTGGAAATGCCTTCGTGCTGACCTTCGACAATCTCAGCTCTCCCCCCGAATGGCTCCCGGACGCGCTCTGTGCCCTCGCCTTGGGCACGGGGTATGCCATCCGGTCCCTCTACACGGACAGCGAAGAGACCGTCTTCCGGGTGGCCTCGCCCTGCATCGTGAATGGCATCTCCGAACAGCTGACCCGCTCCGACCTGGCGGACCGCGCCTTGAGTGTGACCCTCCACCGGATCGACCAAACCGAGATGAAGCCCAAAGACGAACTGGACGCCGCCTTCAGTGCGGTCCTCCCCGCCGTGCTGGGGGCCTTCCTGGACGTGCTCGCTTCCGCCCTGGCCAACCTCCCGAATATCCAGCTTGACCGCCTGCCCCGCCTGGCACAGACCGCCAAGCTCATGGCCGCCGCCGAACCTGCTCTAGGGTGGGAGGCCGGAACCTTCATGCGCCTGTTCGACCGGGCACAAGAATCAGTCGCGGCGAACATGGGGGAGAGTGACCCGCTGGCCCTGGCCCTTCAGGAGCTGGTGGCCAGACACGCGGGCCGATGGACCTTCAGGGGGACCGCTACCGAGCTGCGGATCTTCCTGGATACCGTGCGGCCCTCCCCCATGCCCCAAGTCTGGCCCCCGGCTGCGAACAAGGTAAGCGAGCGGTTGCGTCGTATCGCCGTGCCCCTCCGTCTCATGGGATGGGCCGTGAACCTGGACGGAAGAACAGGCGGGAAACAGAACCGCCGATTTGTCGAACTGACCTATCCGGCGCCTCCCTCCCTCTCTTTCTCTATCTTTGAAGAGAAGGAAGGATCGTTATCATCGTCCGATCGTCCGGGATTGAGCAATGGCGCGGGTATTGTGTCGGACGATCCTCTAAAATCTATCGTTACCTATCGTCCGAACTCTTCAGGGGTGGCAGACGGTCAACCCGAGAGGACGATAGATCCGGAGCGTCGGACGATAGCCGAACAAGGATCGTCAGACCGTAGACCCGCACCACCACTAGATCCCGGACGGTCGGACGATAGTAACGGTCAAACGGGGGATTCTCTCACAGACACCACGCTTGCTGCCCTCTTCGCTGGCTTGCCTCTGGAG
>JANYAZ010000175.1 GCA_025361045.1 Geothrix sp.
GTGACCACCGGGGGCCGGGGGAGCTTCTCGCCCTGAACGTCGCCGGATTCATCGGCCATGATCTGGACGTCTTCCTCGAAGGTGACGATGTCGGCCAGGAAGCCGAACTCGCGGGCGATTTCCTTGGCCATCTCGGTGTCGAGGGGCTGGTTGATGGTGGCGAAGATGCCGCGGTGCAGCAGCTTGGCGACCACGTCCTTGGCGGGACGGTTGCACTTCTCGGCCAGTTCCTTGACTGTCACGCCTTCGGACAGCATGACGATGCCGATCTCCTCGTCGATGTATTCGCTGGCGACCTGCTGGGCACGGGAGCGGGGCTGACGGAGCTTGAGATCGAGTTCCTCTTCCTTGCTGCGGACGTAGCCGCCCTTCTTCTTCTTGCCACCCTGATGGTTGCCGCGTCCGGGGCCCTTTTGGCTGTTCGGATCGATGGGGCCGGTGGCCGGGATGGAGGGGCCGCGGCCGGGACCACCGGGACGGGAACCCATGCCAGGGCGACCACCGGGACCGCCGGGGCGTCCACCAGGACCACTGGGACGGCTGCCGGGACCACCAGGTCCACGACTGCCGCCGGGACCGCCGGGGCCACTGGGACGGCTGCCGGGGCCACTGGGTCGACTGCCTGGGGCAGGGCGGGCCTGGGGCAACTGGATGTAGCGGGCGGGCTCTGTGGAGCGTGGCACGGGGGTCGGCGCATCCGAGGTCTTGATGCGGCTGAAACCTTGGTCCGTCCGCATTTCGGTGATGGCAGGCGGAATGTAGGGGCGCCGGGTGGGCATGGTGGACGGAATGGGCTCGTGCCGCACTTCGCCACGGCCGGTGTTGGTGGCCATCTGGAGGACGGCCTTTTCCTTCTGGGGCATGCCGGAACGCTGGACGTTGCCGGGAGAAGATTGGCCGGGACGCTGCACGATGGGTCGGGCACCGGCCTCGGGGCGTGGGCCTCCGGCGGGAGCCTGGGGCGACGTGGCACTGGCAGGCTGGGCCGGGCGCGGGGCCGCGGGACCCGTGGGTCGGGTCGGAGGCAGCTGGATGTAACGCGCGGGCTTGTCCTCACGGGCGGCGGGGGCGGGCGCAGAGGCCGACACCTTGAGCCGGGAGAAGGTCTCCTGGGTCGGTTCAGCAAGCGCCGGAATCACCGTTTTGGTGGTGGGCTCAGGGGACGGGGACTCGGGTACAGCGGCTTCGATCGCCTGTGGAGCGGCCTTCACCTCTGGCGCCGGTTCAACCGGAGCTTCAGGTTCGGGCTTGGGCTCGGCCTTCTTCACCAGCACGGCGGGCGCCGGCTTGGCGGGTTCGGGCAGGGGCTCGACCTTGGCCTCGGTGCGGGGGGAGGGCGTATGGCCCTTCACCACCCTGACGGCAGCGGAGGGCTTGTGCAGGGCGAGGGGGGGAGCTTCCTGCTCTCCCTTGTGCTTGCCCTGGAAACCACGGCGTAGCTGTTCTGCCTGGTCATCGGTGAGGTTGGAGCTATGGCTCTTCCCTTGGAGGCCCAGACGCTTCTCACAGGCCTCGATGACCTCTTGATTGGCGACTCCGAGCTCTTTGGCGAGTTGGTTGATGCGCAGCATGTAAGCGGATTACCTCGGCCTGGGGTGGGAAGAAGGAAGGGGGCTGCAGGACGACAGCCTACTCCCCGAAGTGAGCCTGCACGGCATCGATGAGACGGAAGGCCAGATCCTGATCCATGCCTTCCACCTGCATCAGCTGTTCGGCCGTAACAGTGTAAAGGGATTTGGTATCGGGGTACCCCGCGGTGGCCAGACGATCCGCAAGGGTGGCGTCCAGACCCTCGACCTTGAGGGTGTCGAGGAGGCTGGAAGTGGGTACATCGGCCTCTGTCACGGGGGTGGCTTCGGCATCCGGTACGGGCAGGGCCAGACCCATGGCAATTTCAGCCTCACGGCGCTTGTCGCCTTCGCTACGGACATCGATATTCCAGCCGGTGAGTTTGGCGGCGAGGCGGACATTCTGCCCCCGCTTGCCGATGGCGACGCTGAGCTGCTCGTCATCCACCACGACCTCCACTCGGCGGCTCTCGGGATCACCAAGGTTCACGCGGATGGCCTTGGCGGGGTTCAGGGCGTTGGCGATGAACTGGGCGGCATCGTCGGAGTAGCGGACGATGTCGATCTTTTCGTTCTTCAGTTCGCGGATGATGGCCTGCACGCGGCTGCCTTTGAGACCCACACAGGCACCCACGGGATCCACGTCCGGGTCGAGGCTGTGGACGGCCACCTTGGCCCGGTCACCGGCTTCGCGGACGCAGTTGCGGATGACCACCGTGCCGTCATGGATCTCGGGCACTTCGTTCTCAAAGAGCTTGATGAGCAGCCGTGGATCCGTGCGGCTGACCTGGACCTGGGGGTCCTTGGCGCTGCGGTCGACGCTGACGATGACGACCTTGATGCGCTGCCCCTTGTCGAAGCGGTCCCCACGCAGGGCCTCGTTGCGGCGCAGCATGGATTCCACCCGGTCGATCTCGAGGATGATGGCGCTCTTCTCGAAGCGCTTGACCTCGGCCACCACCACTTCGCCGATGCGATCGGCGAACTCGGTGAAAATGCGCTCGCGCTCGGCTTCGCGGACCTTCTGGACCAGCACCTGCTTGGCCGCCTGGGCGGCGATGCGGCCCAGCTGGCTGGTGTCCTGGGGCAGCCAGAGGGTGTCCCCCTCGGCGGCATCCGGGTTCAGGGTCTGGGCTTCCGTCAGGCTGATCTCCAGGTCCTCTTCTTCGACCTCGGCCACCACCTGCTTCAGGGCGTAGACATGGAACTCGCCAGTCTCCCGGTCCATCTGGGCCTGGAAGTTGCCGTAGAAATCCTGGGCGTTGAAATACTTGTCGGCAGCCTTGGCGAGGGCTTCCTCGACCGCTGCGAAGACATCCTCTTCGGGAATGCCCTTTTCAGCGGCGATCATCTTCACGCTGTCAAAAAAGGTCGTTGCAACCGTTGCCATCTCAGGCCTCCTCTTCCTCGAGGGCGCTTGTCTCTACGCCTTCGGCATCAGGTAGTTCGGTGAATCGTCCGGCCAAGTGCTTGGGCGGCGGGGTCTTTTCTTCTTCGCCCTCCGGGCTCAGACCGCCCCTCCATTCGTCTCCGATGGGGGAATCGTCCGTAACCCGCTTGAGGTGTTTCGGTGGTGGGGCGCCGTTCTCGTCAAACGGCGCCAGACGCGCCTTCTGGATCGCTTCCAGGGGTACGACCTTGAGCGCGCCGTCCTCTTCCAGGGTAACGCCTCCCTCCACCACGGGGCCGATCCAGCCCTTGAACCGCTTCTGGCCGTTGATGGGGGCGGCGGTCTGCACTCGGCAGAGCCGACCCGCAAAGCGGCGGAAGTGGTCGGACTTCACCAGGGGGCGCTCCATGCCGGGGCTGCTGACCTCGACACCCAGCTTTTCGCGGAGGTCGGGGAATTCCACGTCCATCCAGAGCAGCAGGCCCTCATGGGCGGTGGTGCAGTCCTCCAGGGTGACCTTGCGGTGGCTGGTCTCGGCGTCCAGGTGGTCGATGTAGAGGCGCAGCACCTCGTCCTTGCCCTCACGGGCGGTCTCCAGGTGCACCAGTTCATAGCCCAGCAGGGCAAGCTGGCGCTCGAGGGGAGGCTGCACTTTCTTCAAGTCCACTAAGACTCCGACAGGACAACAAAAAAGGTGGGCCGAACCCACCCAGTCTTGGGCCCGAAACGGGACACCATGGCCGAATTGAGCCTGAAGTCTAACGCCTTTTGCCAGGAACCTCAAGGTCGGAGAAATGACGGTGGGGTCCCCGGCCCGACTGGGCTTCAATGG
>JANYAZ010000209.1 GCA_025361045.1 Geothrix sp.
TTGGCCTTGGGATCCTCGGTGACGAAGAGGACGGCCTGGTTCTGCAGCCCGGTGTTGTAGGAGTAGAAGTAGCGCTGGCCCCGCTTGAAGGGGGCACTGTACTTCTCGAAGTCCCAGAGCTTGGTGATGCGCTGCTGAATCTTGGCCCGCCCCGGAAGCTGCTCCAGGTAGCCATAGGTGACCTTGTTCTGGGCCTCCACCCAGGCCTTGGTCTCGGCGCTGTTATCGTCCTCCAGCCAGCGGTAGGGATCGGCCACCTTGGTGCCGAAAAAGTCATCCACCAGCTCGACCTTCCGGGTCGGCGGATAGGTCAAAGGGGACTGAGCGGAGAGGGCAGTGGTGATGACGAGGGCCATGGACAGAATCCTCATGCGGGGTGCCTCCAAACGGGTCTGTCATCTTGCCACCCCTGCGGCCTCAAGCCTAGCCGTGCAAGGGTGCCCGCTTGGTGGTAGGGTGCCTCCAGCCCTGGAGGTTTCATTTGGTCCCACCATCCGGCAAGAAGATCTTCGTTCTGGACACGAATGTCCTCCTGCACGATCCGAACTCGATCCTCCACTTCCAGGAACATGACGTGGTGCTACCCATCGTGGTGATCGAGGAGGTGGATCACTTCAAGAAGGACCAGACCGAAGTTGGCCGGAATGCCCGCAGCGTCTCCCGCCTGCTGGATAAGCTGCGCGCCACCGGCAGCCTGAGCCGGGGCGTGCCCCTGGAAGGCGGCGGGACGCTCAAAGTCGACGTGGCCGCCCACAACCTGGACATCGGCATCCTCTCTGCGGACAAGCACAAGGCCGACAACCAGATCCTGGCCTGCGCGCGCGAGATCCTGCACACCTGCAAGGACCGCGTGGTGCTGGTCACCAAGGACACCAACCTGCGCATCAAGGCGGACGCCATCGGCGTGCAGGCCGAGGACTACACCACCGACCGCGTGGAGATGGACGAGCTCTACACCGGCCACAAGTCCTGGGAGGTGGAACCCGCGAAGGTGGATCTGCTCTATGACGGCGGCCTGGCCCCCGATCCTGAACTTCACCTGAACCCCAACCAGTTCCTGACCCTGGTGGACCTGACCAACCCGAGCCACACCGCCCTGGCCCGCTTCATGGCCGGTGAGGGGCTCCTGCGGCCGCTGCGCCGCATGGAGGCCTGGCCCTGGGGCATCAAGCCCCGCAACCGCGAGCAGCAGTTCGCCATGGAGCTGCTGCTGGATCCCGCCGTGCAGGTGGTCACCCTGCTGGGCAAGGCCGGCACGGGCAAGACCCTGCTGGCCATCGCCGCGGGCCTGCAGATGGTGGTGGACGACGAATCCTACGACAAGATCCTGGTGAGCCGCCCCGTCATGCCCATGGGAAGGGATCTGGGCTACCTGCCGGGTGACATCAGCGAAAAGCTGCGGCCCTACATGCAGCCCATCTACGACAACCTCGAGTTCATCGTGGGGGCAAACACCGAGGCCCGCCGCCGCACCACCATGACGGCCAGCCAGCTGGAAGAGGCGGGCTACCTGAGCGTTGAACCGCTCACCTACATCCGGGGCCGCAGCATCCCCAAGCAGTACCTGGTGGTGGACGAAGCCCAGAACCTCACGCCCCACGAAGTGAAGACCATCCTCACCCGGGCCGGCGAAGGCACCAAGGTGATCTTCACGGGCGATCCCCACCAGATCGACAACCCCTACGTGGATGCCAGCACCAATGGCCTGAGCTTCCTGGCCGAACACTTCAAGCACCTCGACATCTCCGGCCACGTCACCCTCCAGAAGGGTGAGCGCAGCAAGCTGGCGGAGCTGGCGAGCAACCTCTTGTAGGAGACACTCATGGCGGATGGATCCTGGGACAACGGCGGGCACGGCGTTCCGACCAAGGCGGGCATGCCCCTCTGGGGCAAGATCGCCCTCGGTTGCGGCATCGCCTTCCTGGTGGTGCTGGTGACCTGCGTGAGCGCCGGTGCCTTCTTCGTCAACAAGATCAAGAAGGATCCTGAAGGCTTCAAGCAGAAGGCCATGAACCTGGTGGCCGACAAGATGCGACCAGATTGGGAGGACTTCCGCGCCGTGGTGGAGCAGCTGCGCACGCCGGAGGGTTGCCAGGCCCTCTACGCCACCAGCCCCGGCCTGGCCAAGACCTGGCCCACCGAAGCCGCCTTCCTGGAGGCCTCCTCCCGTTGGCACAAAGAGGTGGTGTCCGCGCCCGATCTCACGCTGGACGTGTTGGAGCATGGGGGCCTGCAGATCAACCGCGATTTCGGCGGACAGGTTCGGGTGGGCTGGAGCCCGAAGTCCGGGCGCAGTGTCTACGTCACCTTCGAGAGCGTCCGGAAGCCTGGGGACAAGGGCCCCCGGCGCCTCGTCGAGCTGGATGTCCGCTAGGCAGTTAGAGTGCCTAACAAAACCCCCACGGGGCCGCGCGAGGG
>JANYAZ010000225.1 GCA_025361045.1 Geothrix sp.
GCGGCGAAGCGGCCCTTCAGCACCCAGTACTCGACGGGGTTGAAGGCCTGGATTTCCAGCTCACGGTCCACGATGATGCGCACGGCCACGCTCTGCACCCGGCCGGCGCTGAGGCCGCGGCGCACCTTGTCCCAGAGCACCTGACTCACCTTGTAGCCCACCAGCCGGTCCAGCACGCGGCGGGCCCGCTGGGCGTCCACCAGCTTCCTATTAATGACCGTGGGCGAAGCCATGGCCTTGGCGATGCCCGCCGGGGTGATCTCGTTGAAGAGGACGCGGCTCACGGGCAGGCTCTTGGGCGGCTTGATGGCCTCCAGCAGGTGCCAGCTGATGGCCTCCCCCTCGCGGTCAGGGTCGGTCGCCAGAATCAACTCGTCGGCGGTCTTGGCAGCGGCTCGCAACTCCTTGACCACCTTCTCCTTGGCCGGGCTGATCTCGTATTCCTCCTGGAACCCGTTCTCGATGTCGACCCCCAATTTCTTAGGCAGGTCCCGGATGTGGCCCACGGAGGCCATGACCTTGTACCCTTTGCCGAGGTACTTGGTGATGGTCTTCGCCTTGGAGGGGCTTTCAACGATCACGAGCTTTGTCACCAGAGATCTCCCTTGGGGGCTAAGCCGCCTTCCCAGAACAACTGTTTCGTCTCACATGTGAGGGCGGCGTAAGGCGCTGAAACAGGGCTGCCAGAAAAACGCTGTCTGCCCTGAACGGCCCCTAAGGATGGAACCTAAGGGCGGAGGCCTGTCAAGCCCCAGGGCCGGGAAAGGCCTCGTAAAAACCTTGGCCAATCGTACCGTTCCAACTGGAATCATTCAAAGTTAAGGGTGTGGATCATTCAAATGGCCTCACCCGGTCGAGGCGAAGGGTTTCAGGCGGACGTTCCGAAGGGACAGCCGGAAAAGGCAGAAACTGTTTGGACAAATGAAAGAATGGTTGAAGGATGGGGGTCGTCTTCCGTCCTCTCACCAACCAGATTCCTGGGAGGTGCGCATGCACCAGGGCATCTTCACCCGAAGGGTCTCCTTGTCGGCCAATGGGGAAGCCCTGTGAATTTGGCCCAGCGCCTGGCTGAAGAGGTTCGGCCCTTCCTTGACCTGCTCGAAGGATCGCCGGACCCGGTCTTCGTCACGGATCGGCTCAATCATGTGGTGGCCTGGAACCAGAGCGCGGTAAGACTCCTGGGCTATGAAGCCCACGAGGCGCTGGGCATGTCCTGTTCGGCACTGATGGGTGGTTGCGACGGTTCGGGCAACCGCTATTGCTCGGAGCACTGCCCCCTGGTGGACATGGCCGGGCGCGGCGACGTGGTGCGTCACTTTGAACTCCGCCTCAGGCCCAAGGAAGGTCCGCCCGTGTTCGTGGATGTCAACATCCTGCAGCTTGTGGCCCCGTCGCCCCATCATTTCTATTTGGTACACACGCTGAAACCTTCGGAGCAGGTGTTCCGGCCCCCCGTGGCGCGGGAGGAACCCGAGGCCCCGCCCCGTTCGGCCATCGTGAGCGCCCGGGAGTCCCCAGATGCCCGGGCCAGGAAACTTACCCAGCGCGAAGTCGAGATCCTGGGGCTGGTGGCCGCGGGACGAACGTCGGCGGAAATCGCCTCTCTGCTGCACATCTCTGCACTGACCGTGCGAAACCACACCCAGAACATCCTGGACAAGCTGGAGGTCCATTCCAAGGCCGAAGCGGTGGCCTTCGCCTTCCAGAAGCATCTGGTCTAGACCCGACCCGGCCAAGGTACTGGTGCGGATGAACCAGACAGATTGGTGCCTTTGTCCCGTAGAGGCGGACAAGGTGCAAGCACTACCTTCTTCAGGTCGGAATACCCCCCAACCTGGAGAAAGCCCATGCAACCCACCCCCAACTTCAGGCTTTGGCTCCTGCGCGGCCTGGCCTTCCTTGCCCTGTTCCTGGGTCTGGCCACACCCGCCAGCGCCTACCCCATCTTCGCCCGCAAGTACCAGACCTCCTGCGTGACCTGCCACACGGTCTATCCCAAACTCAACCCCTTCGGCCAGGCCTTCCGCCTGAACGGCTACCGGATGCCCAAGGAGACCGAGGAGCTGATCAAGCAGAAACCCGTGTCCCTGGGCTCCGAGGCCTACAAGCGCGTGTGGCCGGATGCGGTCTGGCCCAGCGAGCTGCCCGGCAACGCCCCCCTGGCCGTGAACGTGAAGATGGCAAACGTCTCCACCACCAGCACGGACGCCACCGGCGCCCAGACGAAGACCACCAACGACTTCCAGTTCCCCCAGGAGGTGAACCTCTTCGCGGCGGGCACCTTGGGTGAGCACATGAGCTTCATGGCGGAACTGACCCATGCCGAGAACGCCGATGGCAGCGCCGGGACGGAAATCGAGCACGCCCGCCTGAACTTCGACTCCATCCTCGGCCCCGACCACGCCTTCACCGTGCGGATCGGCAAGTTCGCGCCGAACCTCTATGACGGGTTCCAGGAAATGTGGCTCATGACCAACAATGGCCTGGACTCCATGTTCAACTACAATCCCGTGGGCTTCGCGGGCGGCACGGGCATCCTCGACGATGCCGCTGGTGTCGTGTCCATGCCGGCCCGGGCCAGGGCCATCGAGGCTTATGGCGTCCTCGGTCACCGATTCTTCTACACCTTTGGGGCCATGAGCAAGATCGGCCCCGGCGCCAACAGCCCCGTGTCGGGTACCACCGCCTACAACTCGACCGGCGGCCCCAATGGCAATTTCAACAACAGCAGCCACAAGGACTACTACTTCCGCTTCGACTACAAGTTCGGCGGCATGGGCCTGGATGGCGACACCGAGGGGGTCACGCTACCCCCCGAGAACTGGCGGGAGACCTCCTTCCGCGTGGGTTTCCTCGGCCTCAAGGGCAACGCCACTGGCGTGGACTTCCTGGTGGACGATCCCACCGGCACGCTCGTGGATCCCAATGGCTCCTTCCACATGCAGGACACCAGCTACACCCGCTCCGGTGTCTTCGCCTCCTTGATCGTCTCGGACCTGAACCTGTTCGGGGTCTACCTGAACGGCAAGGACACCCTGGAGCTGCGCAGCGCCGACAACCTCGCGATCCTCAGCACCAATGACCGGACCTACAAGGCCTACTTTGTGCAGGCGGACTACGTTCTGGCTCCACCTTTCCACGTGTCGGCCCGCTATGAGAAGCTCACGCCCGGCGATACCACCGTCCAACCCCTGAAGGTCACGAACTTCAACTTCACCTACCTGGCCGCGGCCAACGTGAAGTTCCTGATCGAGTACAACAACGCGGACCAGAAGGGTGTGGGCAACAACAAGTCGACCAACCTCGTCGTTCGGGCCGCCTTCTAAACGCAACTGGGCCGGGCGGGGTGCCTCTGGCGCGCCGCCTGGCCCTTCTCCAAGGAGCTGAACCATGAAAACCGCACTCTGCCTGACCCTGATTATTGGCACCGCAGGCAGCCTCGCCGCCGGGGACATCCACGGCAAGGTCACTTGCAAGGGTGTGCGCGACAGCGCGGACGCGGTCGTCTACGTGGCCACCATCCCCGGCAAGACCTTCCCCGCCCCTGCGGCCCACGCCAAGATGGACCAGAAGAACCTGGTCTTCATCCCCCACGTGATGGCCGTCCTGGCTGGAACCACCGTGGACTACCTGAATTCCGATGCGGTGCTGCACAACGTCTTTTCTCCTGACGCCTGCTGCGACAAGTTCAACCTCGGCACCTGGCCCCAGGGCCAGTCGAAGAGCTACACCTTCAAGAAGGAATGCGCGGCCACGCTACTGTGCAAGGTCCACCCCGAGATGGAAGGCTTTGTCGTGGCCAGTCCCACGCCCTACTTCGCCGTCACCAAGGCGGACGGGACCTTCACCATCGCGAACGTTCCGGATGGCGCCTACACCGTGAAGGTGTGGCACCCCAAGTGCAAGCCTGCCTCCAAGGCCGTGACCGTCGCCGGCGCCACCGCGGCCGCCTTCGAGATCGCGAAGTAGTCCCATGGAAGAGGTCAGCCAGGAGTGGCTTGAACGGAACTTCCCCTGCAAGTGGGCGTGCCCGGTCCATACGGAGTCCGGCAAGTACGTGACGCTCATCGCCCAGGGGAAGTTCCGGGAGGCCTACGCCGTGGCCCGCCGCCCGAATCCGCTTGCCTCCATCTGCGGGCGGATCTGCGCGGCCCCCTGCGAGCCGGCCTGTCGCCGGGGTGAGATCGACTCGCCCGTATCCATCCGGGCCCTGAAGCGCTTCGTCACCGAGAAGTTCGGCGTTGAAAGCATGATGGATTTCTCGGTGCTGTCCGAGATCTACGGGCATCGCAAGGACCGCTACGCGGAGAAGGTGGCGATCATCGGATCGGGACCCGCAGGCCTGGCCTGCGCCCATGACCTGGCCCTGCTGGGCTATCCCGTCACCATCTTCGAATCGGCGCCGGTGGCTGGCGGCATGCTGCGCCTGGGTGTGCCCGAGTACCGGCTGCCGAGGGCCCTGATCCAGCTCGAGGTGAACGCCATCCTGTCCCTGGGCGTGGAACTGCAGTGCAACCAGCGCCTGGGCCGGGACTTCACCCTCTCGGACCTGCGGGCCAAGGGTTACAAGTCCATCTTCCTGGGCGTGGGTGCCATGCAGAGTCGCACCCTGGGCATCCCGGGCATTGAGCTGGATGGTGTGCTGCGGGGCATCGACTACCTGCTGAATCTGAACCTCGGCTACAAGGTCGAGATGGGCAAGCGCGTCGTCGTGATCGGCGGCGGCAACGTGGCCCTGGACGTGGCCCGCACCGCCGCACGCGGCGGGGAGCAGGGCAATACGGAACGCAGTCTCTCCATCGTCCAGGCCCTGGATGTGGCACGCAGCGCCATCCGCTTCGGCGGCCGCGAGGTCACCGTCTGCTGCCTGGAATCCGAGGCAGAGATGCCGGCCGCACTCGAAGAAGTCGAGGAGGCCCTGCATGAGGGCATCACGTTCTGCTACCGGCTGGGCCCAAAGCAGATCCTGGGCAAGGATGGTTCGGCCACCGGCATTGAATTCACGGCGGTCTCCCGGGTCTTCGACGAGAACGGCCGCTTCGCCCCGCAGTTCATCGAGGGCTCTGAAACGGTGATCGAGGCGGACACGGTCATTGTGGCCATCGGGCAGACCGGGGACTTCTCCTTCCTCCGTCCCGAGGATGGCGTGGAAACCCGCCAGGGCCGGATCCTCATCGACCCCGACACCCTGGCCACCAGCGCGTCGGACGTCTTCACGGGTGGGGATGCCGCCTTCGGCCCCCGCATCGCCATCAGCGCCATCGCTGATGGGAAGAAGGCCGCCCGCTCCATCGACGAGTTCCTGCGGGGCCGGCCCACGCCCGAAACGGAAATCAGCGTCGAGATCGAAGTCGAGGAACGCTACGAGCGCGTCTGGGATTTCGAGGGGATCCCGAGGCAGAAACCACCCATGCGCCCCACGCTGCGCCGGGTGGGGTTCGCCGAGGTGGAGGAATGCTACGACGAGAAGGCGGCCCGCCTCGAAGGCGCCCGCTGCCTCCACTGCTGGACCAACACGATCTTCACGCAGAGCGCCACGGATGGCACGGAGTGCATCCTCTGCGGCGGTTGCCAGGACGTGTGTCCCGAGGACTGCATCGAGATCGTGCCCTCGATCCGGTTCGTGGACGTCCCGGCTTCGGCCGGGGAACTGGTGCCGCTCCTGAGCAAGGCGGAGTTGCGGGGCTCGGTTTTCCTCAAGGACGAGGAGGCCTGCATTCGCTGCGGCCTGTGTGCCCTGCGCTGCCCCGTGGGGACGATCACCATGCAGAGCTTTGAGTCCAAGGAGAATCCCTGTGCTTGACGAGACCGCAGATAACCTGTCGGAGCTGACTTCCGGCGAGGAGAGCCGGCGCCAGTTCCTGACCAAGCTGGGCCTGGGTGCCTGCGCTGTGACCGGGCTGGGGGCCGCCCTCACCGTGGCCGACTTCCTCGAACCCAAGGTCCTCTTCGAGCCCCCGACCAGCTTCCGGGCCGGCACCATCGCCGATTTTCCCGAAGGCACCGTCCGCTTCAACCAGGAGCAGAAGGTCTACATCGTGGGCGGGGCCGCGGGCATCTTTGCCATGTCGGCCGTCTGCACCCACCTGGGCTGCATCACGCGGCCCATGTCCGGGGAGCCTGGCATCGCCTGCCCCTGCCATGGCAGCAAGTTCGATCTCGAAGGCAACGTGACCCACGGTCCGGCGCCCCACCCGCTGCCCTGGCTGGAAGTGAAGGCCGACGCGGCTGGGAACCTGACCGTCGACACCAGCGTGGTGATCCCCCACGGAAAGGCGTTGAAGGCATGAGCTCACTCACGCTATCCACCCTCACGGCCTGGGTCCGCAACTCCGCGGTTTACCGGTCCATCATCCGCCATGGCGTGGCCGACACCAACCGCAACCGGTCGCTCGTGATCTTCGAGAATCTCTTCCTGCACGTGCACCCGGTCAAGGTGCGGGAGAAGACGCTCAAGTTCACCCATACGTTCTGGCTCGGCGGCATCACCATGGTGGCTACCTTCGTGCTCTTCGCCACGGGCATCCTCCTGATGTTCTACTACCACCCCTCCGTGCCCCAGGCCTACCGGGACATGAAGGAGCTGATGTTCGTGGTGGACAACGGTGTGTTCTACCGGAACATGCACCGTTGGGCTGCTCACCTGATGGTGCTGGGTGCCATGCTGCACATGCTGCGGGTGTTCTACCACCGGGCCTATCGGCCGCCTCGCCAGTTCAACTGGGTGGTGGGCGTCGTCCTGCTGTTGATCACCCTGCTGCTGTCCTACACCGGCTACCTGCTGCCCTGGGACCAGCTGGCCTTCTGGGGTGTGTCCGTAGGCACCAACATGGCGAAGGAGGCGCCCCTCATCGGGAAGCCCCTGCGGTTCCTGCTGCTCGGCGGGAACATCGTGTCCGAGAACGCGCTCCTCCGCTTCTACGTCCTGCACTGCGTGGTGCTGCCCGCCGTGCTGATGCTCTTCATCTCGGTGCACATCTGGCGCATCCGGAAGGATGGCGGCGTCCAGGGGCCACCCGAGAAGGACCCCGGCGAGGAGGTGGAACCATGAGCCAGACCCCGCAAACCTTTGCGCCTGTCGAGAGCAGCGATCCCATGGTGGTCCCCAAGCGGGTGGCCATGGTACGGCCGGACACCCGGCCGACCATTCGTCGCCGCGAGGAAAAGTGGGTCATGACCTTCCCGCACCTGATCATCCGCGAGGTGATCATGTTCATGCTGGTGGTCATCGGGCTCGCCGTCGTCGCGCTGCTGTTCAACGCGCCCCTGGAGGGCCTGGCAAACCCGCTGGAGACGCCCAATCCCTCGAAGGCCCCCTGGTACTTCCTCGGACTGCAGGAGCTCCTGCACTACTTCCCGCCCGTGGTGGCCGGGGTGGTGATCCCAGGCTTGGTGGTGGTGGCCCTGGTGGTCATCCCTTACGCCCGCATCAATCTGGTGGCCGGTCCCCTCTGGTCCGGCGACCGGAAGCGCCTCACCACTGGCATCACCGCGGTGACGGGTGTCCTGGTGATCCTGTTCTCGACCTTCCAGTGCTGGGCCATCGTGGTGCCGTCTCTGATCGTGGCTGCGGCCATGTTCCTGGCCCGGTCCGAGGGGAGCGGTGGTTCCTTCCGGCGCTTCCTCGCCCTGGTCACGCTGCCGGAATGGGTCATGACCTGGTTTGTGCTCGTGGCCGCGATCCTGACCATCATCGGCACCTTCTTCCGTGGCCCAGGCTGGTCCCTCGTCTGGCCCTGGAACATGTATCCCCCCGCTTAGAGTGTCTAACCGAACCCCGACGAGGCCGTGATGAAGCCAGGCTGGATGCACCGCAAGGAAGGGACCGCAGGGCAACGTGGTTCGTTGTTCAAGGGCCGTGA
Source organism: Geothrix sp. (assembly GCA_025361045.1). Taxonomy (GTDB): domain Bacteria; phylum Acidobacteriota; class Holophagae; order Holophagales; family Holophagaceae; genus Geothrix. Next base: position 7,863 of record JANYAZ010000225.1, read on the forward strand.
CGCCGCGGGGCGCCAGCCTGGCTTCATCCCTTCGGGCGAGGGCCGGCGGGCATCGCGATGCTTCGTCACGCTCGTCGCGCGTAGTACCCGCTACGCGTCTCCTCGCCTTCCTCGCCTCGCTCGCCCGGCGGCCCTCGCACGGCCCCGTGGGGGTTCGGTTAGACACTCCTAGGAGTCCCCGTGCCGCTTCGACGCCTGTTCGCCATCACCAGCATCCTGTTCTTCGTGGTCCTGGCCATTTCCCCATTGAAGAACGCGCTGCGACCGTACCGGTCCATCCAGCGGGAGTACGCCCGCCTGGGCGCCGCCCGCGCCAAGAGCCAGAAGGTGGCCGAGGCCTACCAGGCGCGGCCCGTGTCGATCCAGCAGATCTGGCTGCCCGGCCTCCAGAATCGCGTGGACCGCTGCATGACCTGCCACCTGGGTGCGCAGGACGAGACCATGGCCGGCGCTCCCGGGGTCTACCGTCTCCACTCCAGGAGCTTCCACACGCCCAAGGACTTCGACCGCTTCGGGTGCACTTCCTGCCACGGCGGCCAGGGACTGGCGACCCTCGAAGAGGACGCACATGGGATGGCGGAAAACGCGGGCACTCCCATGACGCCGCTGCCCTTTATCGAGTCCGGCTGCGGCCGCTGCCACCTGGGCGAACAGGTGAATGGCGCCGCCATCCTCACCCGGGGCCGGATGCTGATGGAGAAGGCCGGCTGCTTCGCCTGCCACCTGGTGAAGGGCCACGAGGGCTTCCGGTCCGAGGCCCCGCCCCTGGAGTCTGTCGCCCTCAAGACCGGTGGCGAAGCACTCAAGCGATGGCTCAAGGATCCCAAGGGGCTGGATGGCAACGCCTCCATGCCGAACTTCCGCCTGAGCGACCAGGACATCGAGGCGCTGACCCATTTCATCTTCAACACCGCGCCATCGAAGGCCCTTGCGGACAAGGTCCGCGAGGCCGGGGCCGAGAAGGCCGGGGATGCCATCAACGGCAAGAAGATCTTCGCAGAGGCCCGCTGCATCTCCTGCCACACCGTGGAAGGCAAGGGCAACGGTTCGGCCCCCGAACTGTCCAAGGTGGCCTCTCGAGCCACGCAGCCCTGGATGCTGGCCTACCTGCGCGACCCCCATGCTTTCAACCCCCGCACGCGCATGCCGCAGTTCGGCTTCAGCGCGGCGGATACCCGGGACGTGGTCGCCTATATGGTGGCGGAGTTCAAAGACTTCGACGCCCCGCCGGGGATGCTCGATCCGGTCCATGTGAATCAGACCCTGGCGGAGAAGGGACAGAAGCTCTTCCGCCTGCTGGGCTGCACGGCCTGTCACGCCGCTTCCGGCGAACCGGATCGCATCGGTCCCGAGCTCAACCGCATCGGCGACAAGCGGGCCGCCTCGTTGGATTTCGGCAAACGGAAGGACCTCAAGCACACGCTGCCGACCTGGCTGCAGGCCAAGCTGGAGGATCCGCGATCCCTCGGCACGGGCCTCAAGATGCCCGTGTACGGACTCTCGCCGACGGATACGCAGGCCGTGGTCACGGCCCTGCTGGCCTACGGGGCCGAGCCGGTGCCCGCCCAGTACCAGCCCGTGCCAGCCGTGCGAGCGTCCCTGGTCCCTGGCGGTACCGTGGGCGCCCTCTTCGACCGGTACCGCTGCCTTTCCTGCCACCAGATCGGCGACAAGGGCGGGGATATCTCCACGGCGCCACTGACCGCGGAAGGCAGCAAGGTGAAGAAGGACTGGGTGATCGATTACCTGGTCATGTCCTACACCATCCGGCCCATTCTCACCGATCGCATGCCAGTCTTCCGGATGACGAAGGCGGAAGCCACGATCCTTGCCGAGGCCTTCGAAACCTTCTACCTCGATCCCTCGATCCCCGAGGATCCCTTTGCGGGCCAGCCGGCCACCAGCCGGGATCCGATTGAAGGCAGGCACATCTTCGATACCCTGGGCTGCAAGGCCTGCCACATCCTGGGCGAGAAGGGCGGCTACTTCGGTCCGCCGCTCAACGAAGCCGGCCGGCGCCTGAAGCCTGGGTGGACTTACACCTGGCTCAAGGGGCCGCAGAAATGGCGGGCCGATGTGCGCTGCCCGAACTATGGGCTGACGGACGCGGATGCGCTCAAGCTCACCTCCTTCCTCCAGACCCAGGTCCAGAAACCTGCCGCGCTCAAGACCGCCAAGGGAGGTGGACGATGAGGCCCTCGATGCTTCCCCGTCTTGCCTGGGGTTTGGTCCTGGTACTGGGGGCGGCCAGCGGTTGTTCCCGACACAAGGAAGCTCCTGCGCCTGCTGCCGGGACCCCCGTCACGCCGCCTGCCGAGGCGGCCGTGGCACCCGCTCCCCTCGAGCCGCCGCTCTCCTATGAGCTGCGCCTGGGCAAGCAGGTCTTCCAGCATTACTGCCTGACCTGCCACGGCGAAACCGGGGCCGGGGATGGTTTCAACGCCTTCAATGTCGAGCCCCATCCTCGGGATCTGGGGGACCCGGCTTTCCAGAAGGCCAAGGTCGATGCGGACCTCAAGGACACGGTCCGCCGCGGCGGCGTGGGCGTGGGCCTCTCATCCGGGATGCCGCCCTGGGGCAAGACCCTGACGCCGGATCAGATCGACCAGGTGGTGGGCTACCTGCGCACCCTGAAGCGCACCGACGCCCCGCCAGCGTCGTAGATTCTGGAATGACATAAAGAGCAATAGATTTACCGCCAAGACGCCAAGGGCGCCAAGAAAAGCGGAGATGAATTTCTTTCTTGGCGTCTTGGCGGTGAGATTTTTTTCTCGCAAACTGAACAATGGGCCGGTTCTATGCCTCCCAGGCCAGCAACTCGCTCACTTGGGTGCAGGGGTGGGCGGCGCCTTCTTCCAGGAGGGCATCGGTGCCTTCGGAGCCGGGGACCACGTAGAGTTCCTTGCCCAGGTCCAGGGCCAGCTTGGCCGTCACCAGACTGCCCGAGCGCGGGGCGGCCTCCATGACCAGGACGGCGTCCACCCAGGCCGCCAGCAGCCAGTTGCGCCGCGGGAAGTGCCACTTCAATGGCAGGGCCTCGGGCGGGAAGGGCGTGATGACGCCGCCTCCGGCGGCCACCATGCGGTCCATGAGGGGCCGGTGTTCGGGTGGATAGGGGTGGTCCAGCCCCGAGCCCAGGACGCCCCAGGTCGGTCCCGCTTCCAGGGCCCCCACATGGGCCGCGCCGTCGATGCCCCGGGCCAGGCCCGAGATCACGGCCACGCCGGCCTCGGTCAGGGTCTTGGCCCAGGCCCGGGTCCGCGCCTTCCCGCGGGTGCTGGCCCGGCGGCTGCCGACGATGGCGAGGCGGGGACCGATGGGCGGCAGGGACCCTCGAACCCATAGAGCCACCGGGTAGGGCAGGGGCGTCAGCAGGGCGTCGACGCCGGGATCGCCCGGCAGCAGCAGGCGACCCCCGCGGTCCAGGGCTTCCTGCTGGTGTCGGGGCAGATCGGCGGCCAGACGGGCCAGGGCGTCTGCCTGGGCGGCGGACAGGGTCGGTGGCGCGCCCGCCTGGAAGGCCGCCCAGCACTCGGCCTTCTGGCGCTCAGTCCAGTCCAGCACGGTGAAGGCGAGGGCCCAAAGGCGAAGGTCCACGGTGGTTCCTAATGGGGACGAGGCTATCGTTGCCCTGGGAAGCAGCACTGTGCAAGGGCTTTCCCCTTGCGAAATACCCGTCCTTGGCTACACTGGTTCTCTTGGCTGTTTTCACCTTTGGTTCGTGAGGTTCCCATGTCCCGTCAGTGCGAAATTTGCGGTAAGAAGCCCCAGTTCGGGAATAACGTCTCCCATTCCAACAACATTACCAAGCGCCGGTGGAATCCCAACATCCAGCGTGTGCGGGCTCTGGTGAACGGCGCTGCGAAGCGCATGCGCGTCTGCACCTCCTGCATCCAGGCGGGCAAGGTCCTCAAGGCCTGCTAGGTCAGATGCGACCCCGAAAAGGCGGCCCCGTCGGGCCGCCTTTTCGCGTCCGAGAGACGCCAGACTGTAGACTTCCCCCATGCTGCTCGCCCTCGATACCACCACGGAGATCCTGCACCTGGCCCTGATCCGGGGCGACCGGGCTTGGACCCGGCGCGTGCTATCCGGCGTGGGGCGAGGCCACAGCGAGCGGCTGCTTCCCACCCTGGACGAGCTGATGGCCGAGGCCGGGGCCGTGCCCATGGACCTGTCGGGCGTGGCGGCCTGCCTGGGTCCCGGGGGCTTCACCAGCCTGCGCATCGGCGTGGCCACGGCCGAGGGCTTCGGCCTCACCGGCCTGCCCACCTGGGGCTTCTCCGCCTTCGCCCTGCGGGCCGAGGCCCTTCGGCAGGCCGGCGTGAAGGGACCCTTCTGGATCCTCCTGGACGGCCAGCGCGGCGAGGCTTTCCACCAGCGCTGGGCCGAGGGTCCCACGGGGCCCGCTGCCAAGCACGCCCTTGCCCTGCTGCCGGGGCTGGTGGGGAACGAGGCCTGGTGGGCGCCGGGATCCGTCGCCCCCCGTTTTGAGGCCCTGCTGCCGGCCGGGCGGATCTCGCTGGCGGACGAAGGCCAGGCCACCCTGGCGGGGCTGGCCGCCCTGGCGCGGCGCGTGTCCACCGGGCCGCCAGAGGCGCCCCTGGTGCCTTTCTACCTGCGCGAGACCGATGCCGAGGTCAATTTCCCCCTGGCCGCCGCCCACCTGCAGGAGGCGTTGCGCAAGGGCTTGGCGCGATGAGCGCCGAAGGTGGGCCGTGCCTAGTGCGGCTGGCCGGGGGCGACCCACTGCCGGCCTGGGTGGCCCGCCTGGACCGCACAGCCTTCGGTGCCGGCTGGAAGGCGCCGGCCGCCCACGAGGCGCTGTGGCTCATCCCCGAGCTTGCCTTCGCGCGCTGGGCCTGCGTCCCGGCGGCGGGGGAGGCGGAGCTGCTGCGCATCGCCGTGGACCCGGCCCACCTGGGCCAGGGCTGGGGCCGGAGCCTGCTGGAGGCCTGCCAGGAAGCCCTGGCGGCGGAGCGGATGCCGAGCCTCTTCCTGGAGGTGCGCGTCTCCAACGCGGCGGCCATCCGGTTGTACCAGGCCTGCGGGTGGAAGCGCTGCGGCTTGCGGTCGGGCTACTACCCGGATGGGGAGGATGCGGCGCTCTTCCAGCGGTCCGGTTCATAGCCGACCTTGCGGTCTTGACCAATGAGACTGATTCATACCGGTTCGCATTCAATCGTTAAGGATTCACCACGGAGGCACGGAGGACACAGAGAGGCCCGTCCGAACGAGCTTCGCTTGGCCAGCGGTTGCGGGCGGACGGCCACGCGATCGCGCGGATCCCG
>JANYAZ010000302.1 GCA_025361045.1 Geothrix sp.
GTCCGTCAGGGGCGTGGGCCGCTTCTTGTTGGCCCCCACAAAGCTCGTGACCTTGGGCGTGTTGCGGACCAGGTGCCAGTCGGCATCGGCCATCTCCACGGAGCCATCGGGCTTGCGCTCCACCTGGATCTGCACGAGCAGATAGCCAGGGAACGACTTGCGCTTCTTGACGACGCGCTCCTTCTTGCCGGATTTGGCGTCGACCTTCATCTCCTCGTAGGTCTCCTCGGGGATCTGGATGTCCCCGAAGCTGTCCTGGCGCTCTTCCATCTGGATGCGCTGACGGAGATGCTCCATCACCTTGGCTTCGTAGCCGGAGTAGGTGTGGATGATGAACCACTTCAATTCGGGCCCCTGAGGCTGGGCCGCGGCGTCCTGCGGGATGTCCTGGGGGGTGCTCACAACATCGGTCATAACTGCCTCCGCTTCAGCGGGTCTTCAGGAAGAAGTAGGCGAAGCCCTTGGAGAGAACCCAATCCACGGCCCAGAGGAAGACGCCGACGAACAGCGAGACGATGACCACGGTCCAGGCGGAGGTCATGACCTTCTCCCGACTGGGCCAGTCCACGCGGTTGAGTTCAGCCGCAAGATCTTTGGCCTGTTGCTTGATGGCACCGATCACAGTGGACCCCGTGGAATGGACGTCGATCAGAAAAACCTGGCCCCGAGCGAGAGCGCCGGGGCCGGGAAGTGGCAGGGGAGACAGGCTTCGAACCCGCGACCTGCGGATTTGGAGTCCGCTGCTCTACCAACTGAGCTACTCCCCTGTGGGACCGCCCGGCTGTTGGTGAAGCCGGGCGGGGTACCCTCGGACCGGAGACCTACTTCGTCTCGCGGTGGAGCTTGTAACCACCACAGAAACGGCAGAACTTGTTGAACTCAAGCTTGCCCGTGGTGGTCTTCTTGTTCTTGGTGGTGCTGTAATTCTTGCGTTTGCATTCCTGACACTGCAGGTGAATGATGTCGCGCATGATGACCTCCTAAGTCGGGCCGAACAGGCTTTAGGCCAGGATCTCGCCCACATTGCCGGCACCCACGGTACGTCCACCCTCACGGATGGCGAACTTCAGGCCCTTGACCATGGCGATGGGCTGGATCAGCTCCACCGTCAGGGTGACGTTGTCGCCGGGCATCACCATTTCGCGGCCGGCCTCGAGCTCGATGGAGCCGGTCACGTCGGTGGTGCGGAAATAGAACTGGGGACGATACTTGTTGAAGAAGGGGGTATGACGGCCGCCCTCTTCCTTGGTCAGCACGTACACCTGGGCGTTGAACTTGGTGTGGGGAGTGATGCTGCCGGGCTTGGCCAGCACCTGACCACGCTCCACGTCCTTGCGCTCCACGCCGCGGAGCAGGATGCCGGCGTTGTCGCCAGCCTGACCCTGGTCCAGGGACTTGCGGAACATCTCGACGCCGGTCACGACCTTCTTGACGGTGTCCTTGAGGCCGATGATCTCGATTTCCTCGCCGACCCTGACGATGCCGGCCTCGATGCGGCCGGTCACCACGGTGCCACGACCAGTGATGGTGAACACGTCCTCGACGGGCATGATGAAGGGCTTGTCGATGGCGCGGGCGGGATCGGGAATGTAGGCATCGATGGCAGCCATGAGCTCGATGATGCAGGCGCAATCCGCATGGTCAGGCGTATCCGCGTGATCCAGGGCCAGACGGGCGGAACCCTTGACGATGGGAATGTCATCGCCGGGGTACTGGTAGGAGGACAGGAGGTCGCGGATTTCCATCTCGACCAGCTCGGTGAGCTCGGGATCGGCGATGTCGACCTTGTTCATGAAGACCACGATGTAAGGCACGCCGACCTGACGGGCGAGCAGGATGTGCTCACGGGTCTGGGGCATGGGGCCGTCGGTGGCGGCGACCACGAGGATGGCACCGTCCATCTGGGCCGCGCCGGTGATCATGTTCTTGATGTAGTCGGCGTGACCCGGGCAGTCCACGTGAGCGTAGTGACGCTTCTCGGTCTGGTACTCGACGTGGGCGGTGTTAATCGTGATCCCGCGGGCCTTTTCTTCGGGCGCGGAGTCGATCTGGTCATACGACTTGGTCTCGCCACCGAACTTCTTGGCGAGGATGTAGGTGATCGCCGCGGTCAGCGTCGTTTTGCCGTGATCCACGTGTCCGATGGTGCCGATGTTGACGTGGGTCTTTGAGCGGTCGAATTTCTCTTTGGCCACGGATACCTCCTAAAGGGTGGGGGAGAAGAAGAAGGGGAACTGATGCGAAACAAGGGGTGGAGCCCACAACCGGGCTTGAACCGGTGACCTCTTCCTTACCAAGGAAGTGCTCTACCACTGAGCTATGTGGGCCTTGAACCTTCCCGCCGCCTGGCGGGTAACTGGACCGCCAACCGGAGGAATCCGGCCGACGGGGAGGGTGGAGCGGGAAACGGGGTTCGAACCCGCGACATTCAGCTTGGAAGGCTGACGCTCTACCAACTGAGCTATTCCCGCGGTGGAACTCCGAGTACGGGACCCAGAACACTGTGAAGAACTCCAGGGAACTGGTGCCGAGAGAAGGATTCGAACCTCCGTAACGCGTTGCGTGGCAGATTTACAGTCTGCTGCCATTAACCACTCGGCCATCTCGGCATGCTTGTCCGGTGCCCCTCCCGGGGCTTGTCAATGCTTCCCAACGGAACCCCTGCCGGGGCACCGTGTCAGGGTCACTGCGAGGCAGGGCTTTCCTGACAGGGAACTCGAAAGGTATCACGGCAACGGGACACCCTCAAGTGGAAACTTCTCGACTGCCGTTACCGCGGCGCGCGATCACGCGGAACAGCGTGACCGCTGCGGCGGCCGATACGTTCAGGCTTTCGATGCCGCCGGGCATGGGGATGTGCAGCAGTCCGTCACAGCGCTCGCGGATCTTGAGGTGGAGACCCTCGCCTTCGGCCCCCAGGACCAGCACTGTGGCCCGATCAAAGGGTTCCTCCAGGTAGTCGCAACTGCCCTCCCCCGCTGCCAGTCCGTAGATCCAGGCGCCCGCTTCCTTCAGGTCGTCCAGGGCGCGTCCCAGGTTCACCACGCGACACACCGGAACGCGCCCGGCCGTGCCTGCACTGGCGCGGATGACGGTCTCGTTGACGGGCGCAGAGCGACGCTCGGGCAGCAGCACACCATCGACCGCGACGGCCGCGGCGGAGCGCAGGATGGCACCGAGGTTGTGAGGATCGGTTACGCCATCGAGGGCCAGGATCAGGGCCCGGTCCCCCTTGGCCTGGATGCTGGCAGCTACGTCCTCGAACTCAACATAGGCGAAGGCACCCCCTTCACCCAGGACACCCTGATGCCGCTGCCCCTGGCTGCGGCGATCCAGGTTTTCCATGGGGTCGCGGTGGACGACCACCCCGGCGGTCCGGGCTTCCGAGATCAAGTTCGCCACCCGCCCAAAAGCGGCGGGAGCGATCCAGAGCGTGTGCAACTCCCCGCGTGCCAGGGCCTCCTCGCAGGCGTGGGGGCCAAGGTACCGCATGGCTAGAAGGTCTTCCTGAAGCCGAGGGCCAGGAGGTGGCCCATGCCTTCCAGGCGGAGACGGGTGCTGGCTCCACGGAAGCCAGTGGAACTCCAGACGCCATTCAGTTGGCGCGTGTCCAGGTCCTCACTTTGCCGGAACTGGTAACCGAAGTTCAGTTCCCCACCCCAGACCTTGTACCCCGCCCCAGCCGAGAAACCCGCCGTGCGAGACCCGCCAAGCATGGGCTCCGTCGCATTTTCATCGATGCTCCGCTGATCCAGGGCCAGGCCGGTGCGCAGGGTCCAGAACTTGCCAAGTTCCACTTCAGCAGAAAGCCTCAGGCCCAGGTAGCTCTTGCCCCGGGGCAACTCCCCAGGCGCCGAGACGGTACCCGAGGGTGTCTCGACCTTGGCAAAGGCCGGTACGCGCAGGCCGGCCGAAGTCCACCGCAGATCCGCTTCCCAGGTCATCATGGGCGTGATCCGATGGCGCATGCCAAAGGTAGTCTGGGACGGAAGTTCCAGGGTCGCCGATCCCGCCATGGGCTGGGAGCTGGCCAACAGAGTGGTGGCACGGGCGCCCATGCCCAGGGGGGCGGTGCTCAGACCATCGTTGGCGTATAGGCCAAGGGCTGCGTCCCTGAATTCGGCCTTCATGTCGAGGTCGCCCTTCAGGCCCGACTGATGCGCGAAGCCAAAGGTCCAGCGGGGACTGATCGCCCAGCGGAAGCCCAAGGAATAGCTGGGTACCACCTTGTTCCCGCTCTGTCCGACCCGCTGCTCGACGAGACCATTCACCGCATTGGTCCCTGAAGCCGCGAGGGTCGGGTCGTTGGGCACGCCCAGACGCATGACGCTGCTGGAATCGTAGGCGAGGCGCGCCAAGCCCAGGCCCAGGCCCACGGACATGTTGGGATTAAGGGACCAGGCCGCCTGGCCTTCGAGCCGACGGGCGGACAGGTCGATCCCATCGCCAAAGTACCGGCTGGGAGCCGTGTCCAGAAGCCTTCCATGACGGAGGTAGGGCTCGTCCAACTTCAGGCCCAGGGTCAAGGTGGGCGACAGACGCGCCGCCAGGCCGAAGGCTCCGAGGGGCCGGTTCCGGTCAAAACTGAAATAGCTGTTCCGGCTCGCGCCCTGATTCGACTCCAGGCTCTGCTGGGTGGAGGAGGCTTCAAACCCCGTGGAGAAATAAAACCCGCCCTTTTCCTTCAGGGAGGCCAGCAAGGCGGGGTTGGCGGTGGCGGCCTCCAGGCTGTGGCCATAGGCCAC
>JANYAZ010000027.1 GCA_025361045.1 Geothrix sp.
CCTCCGCAGAAAAGATGTGACGTCTCATTCGAGATGCTTCTGTAACATTCCAAACGAAAAATTCTCGTTTCATTCGTAATTGCACTGGAATTAATAATTTCAGTGCATGCCTCGACGTTTGTTGACCTAGGTTCTGTTTACAGGTGTGCAAGCGAGTCGCAACGCCGCCCAGCCGGGCCCATGGGAAGGGGGCAGCTTGGCGTTCGAAACCGCCAATGCTTTTGCGCGGAGATTGCCAAGCCTCTCTGAGCTACAGCTCCTGCGGATCAAGGACATCCTCGCTGAGCAGGGGGTGCCACATGAGTGATTGGCTTCACGGGGTGAAAGTGCCTCCTCTCAGGACCAGTGACATCCGTGGTCTTGCAACCCAGATCCGCGGGGGCTTCGGATTGATGCCAAAGACCCTTTCCCTGTTATGGATTTCCTTGAGTTCGAAATGCCAAGGGCCATGCCGGACTTCGGTTGGATGGTTGTAGAGTCGGTGCCTGGGGGCTACCACTTCGGGCATCCCCCGGCGCCTAATCAGGTCCTCCAGCACCCGAACCACCCTCAGGCTCGGCAAGCTGAAGTCCACCTCGATGGCCAGGCCCTCGCGGGTGAACACATCCACCACGTTCAGGGTTCGGATGGCCCTGCCTTCGGCCAGGGCATCGGAAACGAAGTCCATGGCCCATTGCTGATTGGGCCGAACAGGTGGTTGCAGCGCCTGGCGCGGGGCACCCTTCATCCGCTTCCGGGTTCGCTTTCTCACCCAGAGGCCCTCCTCGTTGTAGAGCCGCTCCACCCGCTTGTGATTCACCATGAATCCCTCCCGCCTCAGCAGCAGATAGAGCCTTGGAGATCCGAACCGCTTCCGTTCTGCCGCCAGTTCCAGGAGCCGCTTCCGCAGCCCAGGAACCTCGTTGCGGCGGCTTCGATAACGGCAAGTGCACCTCGGCATGTCCACGACCTGGCAAGCCCGCCTTTCACTCACCCGGAAGACCCGCCGCAATGACGCCACAGTCTTCCGGAGGTCGGCGGGCCTCAGAATTTTTTCGGAGGAGGAACCTCAGGGCTTCGATATCCACGTCCCGCTGCCCCAACATCCGCAAAAGTTTGGCATTCTCGATCTCCAGGTGCTTCAGGCGCCGGGCGTCCGAGACCTCCAGGCCCCCGTACTTTGCCTTCCATCGATAGCAGGTCTGGTCCGAGATCCCGAGTCAGCGGCTGATGTCCGCCGTCTTTGTCCCAGCCTCATGCTCCTTCAACGCGTGGATGATCTGCTCCTTGCTGAACCGGCTTTTCCTCACGGCTCCTCCTCTGCTTGATTGAGGTGGATTCCACAGAATAATCGGACTAATTTACGGAGAGAACGTCAGAGGCATCTGCATTTGGATTAGGACGGCACAGCAGGTGTCCAGGTTGGTTTGAACGGATACTTGGCATTTTCAACGGATAGATCCTGGTTCCAATTGAGAGCCGTAAGCCTCACGGTGCCGAAGCTCCTCCATACTGACAACGCCATGGATTTCATGGGCACTGGGATGGAGGCGCGAGCGTTGGATGTTGACTTTGTTCTTGAGCAACGTCCCATCGGTAAGCCCGAGTGAGGAGCGTTCATCGAGCGCCTCATGGGAAGGCTCGCTTATCAGGCCATCAGGCCGCTTTCCATCGCAATGGCGCGGGGGTGGAGGATCTGATTCTCGAGGTAGATGTGCAGGTGGATGTCTGCTTCCAGTTCTGCAAGGCCTTGGTAGAGGGCCTGGAAAGTGGCGCAGCCATCTGCGGGCGCGGTATAGCTGTTCGTCAGCTTTCGAAGCTCCGCGAGGATGGCACCGACCGCCTCATGCTCCATCTCCATCACTCGGATGGGGCTCTGGACGGTTCCGAAACAGGCACCTCCTTGTTGCCCGCTCTCCATGCTCCGGATGAAGGGGTAGAGGATTTGCTCTTCCTTCATGAGGTGGGGCATGAGGTCGGCAACCAGGGCCTGGAATAGGTCGTAGATTCGCTCCATTTCCGGGTGGCGGTCACCATGGACCTCAAGCACCTTGGTCACCAGCTTGTCCAGCCTTGGCAACTCGGTGCGCAAGAAATCGTGATGCGTGGGGACGATGTGCGCAATGAGATCGGTCAACGTAGCCTTTTCCCAGTCGGCGGGAGAAGGGCTTCCCTCTGCTGGCTTCGGCAGGGACCCTAAGGTCTTCAGAACTGAATCACAATCAAGGCCGATCGCGGCACAGGCTTCACCGAGAGGTCGATGACCGCCACAGCAATAGTCAATGCCAATGCTCTCGAAATACCTCATGGCTTCGGGCTGATTCTTGACCAGATCGCCGATGCGGGTCTGCGCGTCCAGACTCATCATGTTTGCTCCTTTGTGGGTGTTCGTTGTTCTCTGGGTTGGATTGCTAGCACTTCACTTCTGCGTTGGTTCTTGCGTAGTAGTACCAATTTAGGACAAGGCAGAGGACGTAAAAGAGGGCGAAACCGTAGAGGGCAAACTCCACCTTCCCGGCATCGACCTGAATCTTGAAGATGGCCGGGATGATGAAGGCGCCGTAGGCAGCAGCCGCAGAGGTCCATCCAAGAATAGGCCCGGCGAGCTTCGGCTCGAAGATGAAGGGCACCATCTGGAAGGTGGAGCCGTTGCCCAGTCCAGAGGCTACGAAGAGCAACAGAAAGAGGATGAGGAAGGGCATGAAGTGGACGGCGGGATCCGGCGCGGCCTGGGCCAGCTTGACGAAGTGTGCGACACCCAGGGCACCGAGGATCATCAGGACGGTGGCCCACTGGGTTACGCGCGAGCCGCGGAACTTGTCCGACAGCATGCCGCCGATGGGCCGCACGATGGACCCCACCAAGGGGCCAAGAAAGGCATAGGCCAGGGGATTCGGGCTGTGAGGGTTGAGCACGCCCACGGGGTAGCGACCGAAAACCACCTTGATGAGCAGGGGAAGCGCGGAGCTGAAGCCGATGAAGCTGCCGAAGGTCATGAGGTAGAGGACGGTCATGATCCAGGTGTGCTTCTTGGGGAAGATTGCGAACTGAGCATCCAGGCCCGTCTTGATCTTGCCGGGCAGGAGCTTCATCAGGCCGAGACAGACCAGGATGGTGAGCACCAGCACGCCCATCTGTGGTAGGAGGCCGAGCTTGAAGCGCAGAAGCAGGAGGACGCCCATGGCTGTGGCGGCGAACCCGATGAGGTGGAGCCCCAGAATTTTCAGCAGGGCGAGGCTGGTGGGCTCGCAGTCCTGTCCCTCCCGATTGTCCATGAGGAACCAGGCGAGGAGAGCGACCACAGCCAGGAACGGCACCCACACCAGCGCGCCGTTCTGAACCCAGAGCTGGCGTCCCGCGGCGTTCAGGTGAGGGGCACCCGCCAGCGCACCAAACAAAGACGTGCCCATGACCGCCGGCACCAGGATCTGCATGATGCTGACACCCAGGTTGCCCACGCCTGCGTTCAGGCCCAGGGCCAGCCCGGCCAGGCGCTTGGGGAAGAAGCCGTTGATGTTGGCCATGGAGGAGGCGAAGTTGCCGCCACCAATGCCGCTGAGGGCTGCCAGGATCGCGAAGGTGGCGAAGGGGGTGGCCTTGTCCTGCAAGGCGATGCCCGCGCCCAGGGCGGGGGCCACGAGGAGTGCGGTGGTGAGCGCAATAGTGTTTCGGCCCCCCGCCAGGCCCACGAGGAACGCGCTGGGGATGCGCAACGTGGCTCCGCTCAGGCCCGCGATGCTGATGAGGGTGAAGAGCTGGGCGGCGGTGAAGGGGAATCCGGCCTCTTTCATCCGGACTGTCAGGACGCTCCAGAACATCCAGATGCAGAAGGCGGAGAGCAGGGCCGGCACGGAGACTGCGAGGTTTCGCCAGGCTGTGCGGCTGCCGCCTGCGGCCCAAGCCTGAGGGTCTTCAGGTTTCCAGTCGGTGAGCTTGGCCATGGGGATCTCCATTAACAGGTTCAGGCGGGTTCGACGACATTTTCAGGTGCGAGGGCAGGTGCATGGTGTTCGAAGCGGGTGTAGAGGGTCTCATTCTGCTCGCGTGTAATTCGGCGAACCACTGCATGGAGCCAGACCAGGCAGATGACCGAAAGGAACATGAGGAACATCCACATGGTTGTCCAGAGACCCGTGGCCTTGAGCAGGTACCCAAAGAGGATGGGGCCTGCGAAGCCGCCCAGCCCACCGATCACGCCCACGATGCCCCCAACCACGCCCACTTCCTCGGGGAAGTAGTCCGGGATGTAGCGATAGACCGCAGCCTTTCCGATGCCCCAGACGATTCCCACCATGAACACGAGGAACGTGAAGATCCACACGTTGGCCTGGAAGAACACGTGGGTGGTGCCGGAGGCCAGCAGTTGCTTCTTCTTCACCCGGTCACCCACCTTCACCACAGGGGTCTGCCAGAAGCGGCTCTGGGGGAACACCAGCATCTGGTCGTTCCGCGAATCGGGTTCCGCGGCCTTGGTGCGCAGGGGATAGGTCGTATCGCCGACCGCGATGTGATCGGAGCCCACTTCCGTCACGACGCCGCCGATCTGGGCCAGCACAGAGGGGCCTGGGCTCTCGATGGACATGCGCGGCACCATCAATGCGGCACAGGCGAAGATGCTGAGGCCAAAAGTCCAGTACATCACCGTCCGGGCTCCGAAGCGGTCCGACATCCAGCCACCAGCGGCGCGAATGAGGCCGGAGGGCAGGCTGAACAGGGAGGCCAGGAGCCCAGCCATGACCAGGCTCATGCCATAGACACCGACGTAGTAGGGGATCAGCCACTGGGCCAAGGCCACAAAACAGCCAAAGACGAGGAAGTAGTAGAGCCCAAAGCGCCAGACACGGACGTTCCGCAGCGGAGTCAACATCTGGGTGAAGGATTTCTCCTTGGCGCCTTCGGCCTTCTTCTCGTGGGTGAAGAGGAAAAAGGCCACAGCCATGGCGAGCAGGAGGATGGCGTAGAGCTTCGGCAACATGCGCCAGGCTTCCAGGTTCGTACCGCCGGCGGTGAGCTTCTTCAGGAGGAGCGGTGCGCCCATGCTGGTGATCGCGGAACCGGCATTGCCGGCGCCGAAAATCCCCAGGGCCGTGCCCTGGCGGGCCTTGCTGAACCAGACGCTGGAATAGGCGATGCCCACGGCGAAGGCTGCGCCGGACAGACCGAAGCCCAGGGACGCAAAGAGGAAGCCCTGGTAGTCGTGGACGCTGCCCAGCCACCAGGTGGGCAGCGCTGCCAGGAGCAGGAGGATGGTGTAGACCCTGCGCCCACCGAAGCGATCGGTGAGGAGGCCAACTGGCAACCGCATGACGGAACCCGTGAGTACCGGAATCCCAATGAGCCAGCCAATCTGGGCCGTATCCCAACGAAAGAGGCCGTTCTCCACCAGGAAGGTGACGAGGACGCCGTTGAGCGTCCAGACGGCAAAACACAGAGTGAAGGCCAAGGTGCTCATGGCCAGTGCGGTGTAGGCGTGGGATCGTTCCGACATGGTGGCTCCGAGATTGAAAAATCGGATATATCAATCCTAAATCAATAAAGACATGCGAATGTTGGAAGTGATTCGGATCACTCATTCGTTAATGATTAAACGGGGATCGCATCCGGGCGGTCGGGCTCATCGGATTGGCCCGACAAGTCATGAGATACCTTGAGATCCTGCAAGGTGGTTTCGGCCAGGAAGGCCGTGAGCTGATTCTGAAGGACATCCCAGGCCGGGCGAATGGGGCAGTGGCAACCGTCCGCCCCCCCATGGTGGCCCAGGAGGCAGTCCCCAAAGGGTTCGGGACCCTCCATGGCCACCACGACCTCCTTGAGGGTGATGTCAGCCGCGGCCCGGTTCAGGCGGAACCCGCCGGAGGGTCCCCGGTGCGATTCCAGGATTCCGCAGTGGCTGAGGATCTGGAGGATCTTCGCCAGATAGGGGCCCGGGAGATCCAGATCCACAGCCAGGCGGCGGGCCAGGCTGTAGGTGCCGTCGCTGGGCAGCCGGACGAGAACCTGGAGCGCATACCGGGTCGGCGTGTGGAAGATGCTGCGCGAAGGGGGCAGGCCGAGCTCGGAACGGTGCATGGACCTTCCAGGTGAACTAAAACAGGAATTAATCATCCGAATATAGGCAGGACCACTCCCTCGATCCAGGTCCTATTTTGCTGCATTAAGACTAACACCTGCGGGCAGGGTGGTGCAGTGATGGGCCCCAGGCCTGGGTGGGATGCCGCAGATGTACCTATATAAAGACAAGCGATTAAAGTATTTCATTTCTACGTTTCCAAAATCGTTCTGTTTCACGCCTTTTCCGAATCCTCCCCCTTGCGCGGGTCGGTCAACGCGGCACATACTTGGGCACTATTTCCGATTCAAGCATCCTAAATATGCTCGCGCCAGATGCGGGCACTCCGTCGAGGAGGTGTCGTGTTTCTCAGAACAGCGCCACGACTGATTCTGCTGTCAGCCCTGCTGCTTCCAATAGCACAGCCCTTGACCGGCCAGGATGCTGAAAGCCAGTTCCGGAAGAGCTGCATGAGCTGCCACACCATTGGTGCGGGCAAGAAGGTGGGGCCGGACCTGAAGGATCTGGGTAAGCGCCGCCCTCATGACTGGTCCACCAAGTTCATCACCGGGGCGGCGGCCATGATTGATGGGGGGGATCCCACCGCCACGACCCTGCTGCGGGAGTTCAACGGCGTGAGAATGCCGGACCTCGGGGTGACGGTTCCGGAAGCTCAGGCTTTGTTGAAGTTGATCGATGATTATAGCGCCCAGGGCAAGGCTCTGGGCACGGCGGCGATTTCACGGCCCGCGACCCCCGAAGACATCCGCAACGGCAGGCTCTACTTCACAGGGGATCGGCGCTTCAAATCCGGGGCCCCTTCCTGCATGTCCTGTCACCGCGCTCAGGGTGTGGGCGGCTGGGGGGGCGGGTGGCTGGGACCAGACCTGACCGGCGCCACCGCCAAATACGGGGCCGGATTGGCAGGTGTCATCGAGAATCCCGCCTTCCCCACCATGCAAGGGGTGTTCGCCAAGACTCCTGCGAGCGCAGAAGAAGCCTTCCAGGTGGCCAGTTTCCTGAAGAGCGTCGGTTCCCAGCCGCCGGATCAACGTGACGTGATCTTCCCCGTGCTCGGGGTCGTTGGCTTGGTGGGAGGAATGCTGCTGGGTGGCCACCTGGGCCGGAAGCGGTTGAAGGGCGTGCGCAAGAACCTCAAGCCTAGGGCCTGATCCAGATACGAGGAGATGGAATCACCATGACCGAGCGTAAGCAAAGCCACTGGATCACCGACATCGTGGACCCGGAAACCCGCACCTGGGAAGAGTTCTACCGGAATCGCTGGGCCCACGACAAGGTCGTGCGCAGCACCCACGGCGTGAACTGCACCGGCAGTTGCGGCTGGAACATCTACGTGAAGGAAGGCATCGTCACCTGGGAAATGCAGGTGCTGGACTACCCCCTTCTCGACGAGACGGTTCCACCCTATGAGCCCCGCGGCTGCCAGCGCGGCATCAGCTTCTCCTGGTACCTCTACAGCCCACTCCGGGTGAAGTTCCCCTACATGCGCGGGGCCCTGATGGATCTCTGGAACGAGGCCAAGGGCAAGGACCAGGATCCCGTCGCCGCCTGGGCCAGCATCCAAAACGATCCGGTGAAGCGAGCCCGCTACCAGCAGGCGCGGGGGAAGGGCGGCTTCCGGCGCGCCTCCTGGGACCAAGTGCATGAGCTCATGGCCGCGGCGAACATCCACACCATCAAGACCCACGGACCCGACCGCATCGCGGGCTTCAGTCCCATCCCCGCCATGTCCATGCTCAGCTATGCCGCGGGTTCGCGCTTCATCCAGCTCATGGGCGGCACCAACCTCAGCTTCTACGACTGGTACTGCGACCTGCCGCCCAGCAGCCCCGAGATGTGGGGCGAGCAGACGGACGTGCAGGAAAGCGCCGATTGGTACAATGCCAAGTTCCTGGCGGTCATGGGCAGCAACCTGAACATGACCCGCACGCCGGACTGCCACTTCGCCGCCGAGTCCCGACACAACGGCACTAAGATGGTGGTCTTCAGTCCCGACTTCAACCAGGTGGCCAAGTACGCCGACGAGTGGATGCCCATACATCAGGGCCAGGACGGCGCCTTCTGGATGGCCGTGAACCACGTCATCCTCACCGAGTTCCACCACCAGAAGCAGGTGCCCTTCTTCCTGGACTACCAGAAGAAGTACACCGATGGTCCCTTCCTGGTGGAACTGACGCCCATCGAGGGTGGCTTCCGTCCCGGTCAGTTCCTGCGGGCCGGCCGGCTGGACAAGTATTCGGATGAAGAGCACGGCGAGTGGAAGTTCCTCATGTGGGACGAGCCCTCTGGCACACCCAAGATGCCCAAGGGGGCCATGGGTCAGCGTTGGAGTACGAAGCAGGGCGAATGGAACCTGCTGCTCCAGGATGGCAAGGACGACAGCCCCATCGATCCGGCGCTGACCATGCTTGGCCGTGAGACGGAGCAGGTCCAGTTCGACGATTTCGCGGACGGGAAAACGCTCTTCCGGGGTGTCCCTGTGAGACACATTCATCTGGCGGATGGAAGCTCGGTTCCCGTGACCACGGTCTACGACCTGCTCATGGCCCAGTTCGGCGTGGACCGCGACCTGCCGGGTGCCTACCCGAAGAATTACGACGATTCCACCGGAGTCTACACGCCGGCCTGGCAGGAGAAACACACAGGCCTATCCCGCGAGAATGTGCTGCGCTTCGCCCGGGAATGGGCCCGCACCGCCGAGCTGACCAAGGGCAAGTGCACGGTCATCATCGGTGCCGGCATCAACCACTGGTACCACAACAACCTGATCTACCGTGCCGCCCAGCATGCCCTGGTGTTCTGCGGTTGTATCGGCACCAATGGCGGCGGCCTCGCCCACTATGTGGGTCAGGAAAAACTGGCTCCCGTGGCCTCCTGGAGCGCCATCGCCCTGGCCAAGGACTGGGTCTCCGTGAACCGGCTCCAGAACGCCCCCAGCTGGCACTATGTGAACAGCGATCAGTGGCGCTACGAGCGGGAGTTCAAGGAATACAACACGGTGCCGGATGGCAGCGACCTGGTGGAAGGGCACTGCATGAACATGCAGACCCGCGCCGTGAGGAGCGGCTGGCTGCCCTACTTCCCGCAGTACAACGAGAACCCCATGCAGGTGGTGGCCGAGGCCCGGAAGGCGGGCGCCAAGGACGGCGCGGCCATCATCGCCAGCACAGTGGACCGCCTGAAGAAGAAGGACCTGCGCTTCGCCGTGGAAGATCCGGATGCTCCTGAGAATTGGCCCCGGGTCTGGTACATCTGGCGGGGCAATGCCATTGGCACCTCGGCCAAGGGCCACGAGTTCTTCCTGAAGCACTACCTGGGCACCCACACCAACGCCATCGCCGACGAGGTCGCCGAGGGCACCTTGAAGGACGTGGTCTGGCGGCCTTCGGTCCAGGGAAAGATGGACCTGGTGGTGGACATCAACTTCCGCATGGACACCTCGGCCCTCTACAGCGACATCGTGCTGCCGACGGCCACCTGGTACGAAAAGACCGACCTCAATTCCACGGATATGCACAGCTTCATCAATCCGCTGTCGGCGGCGGTCCCGCCCTGCTGGGAATCCAAGAGCGACTGGGACATCTTCAAGGGCATGGCGAAGACGCTTAGCGAGCTGTCGGCCAAGCACCTGCCCAACCCCATCGAGGATCTCGTCTCCAGTCCCCTGGCCCACGACAGCATCGGCGAGATCGCCCAGCCCCACATCCGGGACTGGATGGCCGGTGAATGCGAAGCCATCCCGGGCAAGACCATGCCGGGCCTTGCCGTGATCACCCGCGACTACACGAAGCTCTACGATCACTTCATCTCCCTGGGGCCGAATGTCCGCGAGCAGGGTCTGGGCGCCCATGGCGTGAAGTACCCCATCAAGGACATCTACGACCGGATGCTTGAAACGCATCCCACCGTGACGATCGAAGGCCACAAGCGCCCCAGTCTCGAAGAGGACATGGATGCGGCCAACGTGGTGCTCCATCTCGCGCCCGAAACCAACGGCGAGCTCGCCTACCGCGCCTACCAATACATGGAAGGGCGCACAGGCCTCCCCTTGAAGGATCTCGCCGAGCCTTACCGAGGCATCAAGTACACCTTCAAGGATCTGCTCGCCCAACCCCGCCGCGTGCTCAACAGCC
>JANYAZ010000113.1 GCA_025361045.1 Geothrix sp.
CTTGGGGAGGCTCAGCACCCACTGGCGGAGGGGCACGGCAGGCAGGATGCGATCGCAGAGCCAGGTGGCACCTTCTGCCATCCTTCTCCCGCCACATGAGGGACAGAACCCTCGCCCCTTGCAGGAAAAAGGCACCAGCCGGTCATGGCCACATCCGGCGCAGTGGATGCGCAGGAATCCTTCCCGCAGATCTCCACAGCGAAGGTAAGCATCGAACTCGCGCTGGACGAAGGCCGGCAAGGGCCGGCCATGGGCCTCGCAAGCGCTCCGCACACAGGGCCAGTGCTGGGCCACACAGCGATGGAGGAGGGCCTGGTCGAAGACACGCGGCTGGTAGGGCCGGGCACAGAGCCTTCAGCTATTTCGCTTATTTTTCGTCTAACAGTCAATCCAATTCCCTCCCTCCCGCCCCCTGGTCCGGTCAGGTCACCGATTCCTCAGAAAGGCCGGAAAAGACCCAGGGCGGTGCAGGGGACCACCCATAAGGTGTCCAAGCGTCCTCAACACAATGCCTGGCCAGTCATACTGACCCCTGGAGGATCCCCATGCATTACCGGAAGCCCTGCGGCAGCGTCCTGGAGGCCATCGGCAACACGCCCCTGGTCCGGTTGCGCCGCGTCGTCGAGCACCTGCCGGTGGAGGTCTTCGCCAAGCTGGAGTTCCTGAACCCCATGGGCAGCAGCAAGGATCGCATCGCGAAGTACATGATCGAGGCGGCCGAACGGGACGGGCGCCTGAAGCCCGGCGATCTGATCATCGAGAATTCCTCGGGCAACACGGCCATGGGCTTGGCCCTCATGGCCATCCAGAAGGGCTACCGGCTGAAGGTGGTGGTGCGGGACACCATCTCCCAGGAGAAACTCAACCAGCTGCTGGCTCTCGGCGTCGAGGTGCAGAAGGCCGACACCAGCCTGCCCCCGGAACACCCCGAGAGTTACAACAACCTGGCCCCCAAGCTGGCCCGCGAGACGCCCGGCTGCTACTTCCCCGACCAGCACGGCAACTGCGAGAACAACGCCGCCCACTACCACGGGACAGGGCCCGAGATCTGGGCGCAGATGGAGGGCCGCATCGACTATCTGGTGGCGGGCGCCGGCACTGGCGGCACCATCGGCGGGGTGGGTCGCTACCTGAAGGAGCAGGATCCGCAGATCAAGGTGATCGCGGTGGACCCCGTGGGATCGGTCTTCTCGCCCCACTTCCATGGCGAGCAGAACCCGGTCGCGGGCCCCTACAAGATCGAAGGCCTCGGCGACGAGTTCCTCATCCCGACCATGGAGTTCGGCGTGCTGGATGACATGCTGCAGGTGACGGACCGCCAGGCCTTCCACCACGCGCGCCGCCTCGTGCGGCAGGAGGGCATCCTGGGTGGCGGCTCCAGCGGCGCGGCCCTGTGGGCGGTGCTGCAAGTGGCGAAGAACCTTCCCCCCATGGACCGCCCGGCCCGCATCGTCACCGTGTTCCCCGATGGCGCGGGCCGCTACCTCAGCAGCATCTTCAACGACGCCTGGCTGGCCGAACGTGATTTGTTGGAGCCGGAAGCATGAAGGCCTTCTCCGGCACCTACGTCGAGGCGGTCCGCCAGGCGCTCTTCGATGCCATGGAGGCCGATCCCCGCGTCTGCTGCCTGGGGGAGGACATCGGCGCCTACGGCGGGGCCTTCCGGGCCACCGAGGGACTGCTGGCGCGCTTCGGCGCGGACCGGGTCATCGACACGCCCATCGCCGAGCAGGCCATCGCGGGCTCGGCCATCGGCCTCGCCCTCATGGGCCAGCGGCCCGTGGCGGAGTTCCAGTTCATGGACTTCGCCCTGCTGGCGTCGGATCTCATGGTGAACTTCGCGGCCAAGGCCCACTGGCGCTGGGGGGCGAACGTGCCCGCCGTATTCCGGGGGCCCTCCGGCGGAGGGAATGGGGGTGGGCCTTTCCACAGCCAGAACCCCGAGGGGCACTTCCTGGGCAGCCCGGGCCTTAAGGTCGTCGCACCAGGCACCGTACGCGATGCCTACGCCCTGCTGCGGGCCGCCATCGAGGATCCGGATCCGGTGCTGGTCTTCGAACACAAGTACCTCTATCGCCGCCTCAAGGATCAATGGGACGAGCCGCCCGTGGCCCGGCTCGGCGAGGCGGCCCTGCGCAAGGACGGCGGCTCGGCCTGCATCCTCACCTACGGCGCGGCGCAGCACGTGGCGCTGGCGGCCGTGGCCGATCTCGATGTGGCCGTGCTGGACCTGCGCACCCTCTGGCCCCTGGACGACACAGCCATTGCCGACCTTGCGAAGCGCACGCATCGGGTGCTGGTGCTCACTGAAGCCCCCTGTACCTATGGGCCATCCGCCGAGCTGGCTGCCCGCATCGGCGAGACCTGCTTCCCCTGGCTGGATGCGCCTGTGCTGCGCGTGGGTGCCGCAGACACCCCCACCCCTGCCAGCCCCCCCTTGGAGGCCGCCTTTCTGCCCAGTGCTGCCCTGGTGCGCTCGGAACTCGAACGCCTGCTGGCCTGGTGAGGCATGGTCTTTCGCGCCCTGCTCCTGCTTCTGGTCTGCGCCATCCTGCCTGCCGCACCGAAGGCCATCTGGGTCTGGGAGTCGGAGACCCAGCGGCTCCTGGACGACGGGAGCTACGAAGCCCGGGTGGTGAAGCTGCTTCGGACCCACGGCTTCACCAGGCTGTTCCTCTTTGCAGAGGACTACCGGGGCCGCAATCCCACCCTGAAGCACCAGGCCGCCTACCATGCCCTCATCGGTCGCCTCCATGCGGCGGGGTTCCAGGTTGAAGCGCTGCTGGGCTCCTACCCAATGAAAGTCTGGGAATACGCCTTGCCCGAACGGGACGAGACTTCCCGCGCGGTGATGCAACACATCCTTGATTACAACGTCGCCGCCGAGGCCCACGAGCGCTTCGACGGCGTCCACCTGGACATCGAGCCCCACGCCCTGGATTCCTGGAGCGACACCACGCGCATGTCCCTGTCCCGGATGTTCCTCGCCCGATCCAAGGAGTGGGTGACCATGGCTCACCAGGCAGGCAAGGGCTTTCTCATCGGTGCGGCGATCCCCTTCTGGTACGACAGCTTCGCCGTGGAGTGGGAGGGCGTGAAGAAACCCCTGAACGCCCACCTGCAGGATCTTTACGACTATGTGGCGGTCATGGACTACCGGAATCGCGCGGAGGGTCCTGACGGCATCATCGCCCACGCCCGCGAGGAGATTGCCTATGGCTCCGCCCATGGCAAGTCGGTGCTCCTGGGGCTGGAAACGGGCGATGCCGAACCGGCCAAAGTGACCTTTCGCCTTCGTGGTGCCGAGGCCATGGCCCAGGAGATGGCCACCACCGAGCGGGCCTTCGCCCACAAGCAGGCCTTCTCAGGCTTCGCCATCCACCATCTGCGAACCTGGATGGAACTGGTCGAGCGGTCCCCCCTGCCTCCCCCCTCTACCATTGCCCGGCCCTGACCATGCCTCCCCACCTTCGACGCTTCGCCGCCGCACTCCTGGTCCTCTTCATCTGCGGGTGGGTGTTGAGTGAGGCCCCCAGCCAAGGGGGAAGTGCCCAGGACGGCAGCCTGGAGGCCTCCCGCGACCTGCAGACGACAAGTCAGGCCTTGGTCCGTGCAGGGCGCTATGCCGAGGCCCTGCCCCTGACCCGGAAACTGCACGAAGCCTATCCCACCAATCACATCTACCTCGGAAGGCTGGCAGACATCCACGAGCACCTGGGACAGTGGCCCGAATGCGCCACCGCCTGGGAGGCCTACCTGAAGGTCTCGCCCACGCCCTGGGAGGCCTTCCCCAGCCTTGGGGACGCCTACTTGAAGATGGGCCGAGCCAAGGATGCCCTCGAGTCCTTCGCCCGCTGGCCAGAGCTTCAGCCGGACAACCCCGAAGCGGCCTACTTCCACGGCCGAGCCTATGAGCGCGACCGTCAGTTCCAGAAGGCCCGGACCATCTACATGAAAGGGCTCAAGCAGCACCCCGACCACACGGACCTCCGGGTGGGCTTGGCCCGGATGACCCTGTTCACCGGGAAAACCCTTGAAGCCCGGCACCAGGCTGAAGAGGCCGTGACGCTGAATCCCACCTCAGTGGATGCACGGTTGATCCTTGGCATGGCCCTGCGGTCCGAGGGAAAGCTTCCCGAAGCCCGCCGACAGCTGGAACAGGCCCGCAGCATGAGCCCGGATAACCTGGACATGCTGCAGGTGCTGGGCGGCGTGGCCGAACAACAGGAAGATCTGCCCACAGCCAGGGCGGCTTATGGACACATGCTCGAGCTGGACCCTGGTCATGTCGCGGCCCGAGCGCGGCTGGCAGGATTGCAGCCAAGGAAGCAGCCATGACGCGCGCCACTGGAAACCTGTGGGCTCGGGGGGCCTTTCTGCTGGTGATGGTGGGCTCCGCCGCCATTTGCTTGCTGGTGGACATCCCCTTCACCTACCAGGCGGTGATCCGGGCGGGTCTGTTGCCCTGGCTCCCGACGGCCATGAGCCTCCAGCCGTGGGCCCTGCTCCTGGTCCTTGCCGTCAATGGCATGGCGGATCGGCTGCCTGGGCCCGGCATCCGGTTCGCGCCTCGACGGGCCACCTTCCTGGGTTTTGCTGGCCTCGGCGCCCTCCTGCTGATCCTGCGTTCCGGACTGTCCCACCTCAGCCCGGGTCCCCTGTCCCGACTGAGTGCTCTGGTCTTTCTGGGCGCTGCCGGAAGCCTCATGGCCCTCGACCTGCTTGATACCAGAACGGGCTGGCCTAAGCGGCAACCAGGGTCCGATGATGCCCGCCGCCTCCTGGTTTCAGCCCTGCTGACAGCCGTTCTCGTGGCCATGGCCTTCTTCGCCATCGGGCTTGGCAAAGCCGTTGCCACTGGGTCCGCCATTGGTTTCCGGGAAGGCGCGACCACGCTCGCCTGGAGCCTCTTGGCACACGGTCTGATCCTGACCCTGGCGGCCGTGGCGTTGCTGGGTCTTCAATCGGCGGCCGGGTTTCTCCCCCGGTTACCGGGCGCTGAGTTTGCCATCCTGCTGACTGCCATCACGGGTCTCATCGCCTCGATCCTGCAGATTGTCGGCTTTCCGGGGATGGCTTTCGCCGGTCCCTTTGCGTGGGTTGTGGCCCTCTTGCTGGGTTTCTGTGTGACCTCGTTCCTCGCCCTGGTCGGCCTGAAGCTGGCACCGATGGACGCTCCGGTGGGCAGTGCCCTGGAGGCCTTTCTCCGTCCCTTCCACCCGGTGCGCAGCACGGGGCTGAACCTTGCCTTTGGACTGGTCCTCGCCCTCGGCGTGGCCCTGCTGTTCGGCCTGAGGGTGGCCCGGTTCGACTGGAACCAGCTCTTCCAGCAACTTGGCGCCATCCTCGTCGCCCTGCTGGTCTTTGCCCCCGTCTACCTGCATCAATCTGCCGTCCCGGGACCCTACTCCTGGTCGCCCAGGCTCTTCGCAGCCCCCCTCTGCCTCCTGGCCCTGTTCCGTCTCTGGGGAACACCATTGGCCCAGCCTCAGGGCGGATGGCTCCCCCATCCCCTGGCAAGAAGCGTCGAGGCCCACTCAGGATTCGATGCCTCTGCGCACCTGGCCGCCAGCTTGTTGCGTCCAGCTCCGCGCAGTGGAGAATCCATCTACCGTTGGCTGCTGGCGAACAGCAACATCCCCCACGCGGTCAAGATCGAGGCGAAGGACCTTCGTCTCGTCGACCCGCTAGGTCCCTCCACCCTGGAACGACCGGACATCTACATCTTCGTGGTCGACAGCCTTCGCCAGGACTACCTCGGGGCCTACAACAAGCAGGTGGGTTTCACACCTAACCTCGACCGCTTCGCCGCCGAGAGCACCGTGATGCCCAGGGCCTTCACCCGTTACGGCGCCACAGGGCTGTCAGAGCCCTCCATCTGGGTGGGGGGTCTCCTACTGCACAAGCAGTACATCGTCCCCTTCCATCCCCTGAACACGTTGCAGAAGCTGGTCGAAGTCGATGGCTACCGCCCCTACCTCTCGATGGATTCCATCCTGGATGTGGTGGTGAAACCCACCCCGGACCTGGTCCGCCTCGATGCCGGTACCGGCACGGGGGACCTGAGGCTGGGGGCAACCTTGAAGGAGTTGCAGGGCCGACTGGACCAGGCGCCGCAAGGTCGTCCGATCTTCGTCTACAGCCAGGCCCAGGATCTCCACATCTCCACCATCAGCCGGGAAGGTAAGGACGTACCGGGTGGCGGAGACTATCCTGGTTTCTACTCACCGTATGCCAGCCGCGTACATCGACTGGATGCCCAGTTTGGTGCCTTCATCCAATACCTGAAGGAGCGCGGCCGCTACGACCGCAGCCTCATCGTCTTCACGGCCGACCATGGCGATTCCCTTGGGGAGGAGGGCCGGTTCGGCCATGCCTATACCCTGTACCCCGAGATCATGAAGGTGCCCCTGATCTTCCACGTGCCCACCAAGCTCAGCGCTGGACTCGTGACGGAGCCGAACCGGGCGGCCTTCCTCACCGACATCACCCCGACCCTCTACTACCTCCTGGGCCATCGTCCCCTGGCCTCAGATTCGGTGCTGGGGCGCCCCCTCTTCACTCAGTCGAAGGCCGAGCAGGATCGGTACCGCCGGGACCACCACCTGATTGCCTCCAGCTATGGCGCTGTCTGGGGCATCATCACGGATGACGGGAAGGCCCTCTACATCTCGGATGGCGTGAACTTCACGGATCACTGCTTCGATCTGGGGTCCGACCCCAAAGGCTCCCGAAACCTCGTCACCCCTGAATTGAAGCAACGCTACGATCGACTGATCCTCCAGGAGATCGATCATCTCAACGCCTTCTACGCGTTCAACCCCGGTAAAGGATCGCCATGACCCTCCGCTGCCGACTGACCCCGATGCATTCACCGTTCCTGATTCTCACGGCGGCTAGCGTCCTCTGTGGTCAGGCTGTTCCTGCGCCAGAAGGCGTGGATGAGCAGTTCGCGCGGGCCCGCCGGCTGGCCTTTGACGGCAAGCGGGCCGAGGCCATCGAACTCTGCCGCGCGGCCCTGCTGCGCAGCCCGAACTACCATGACATCCGCATCCTCATCGGCCGCATCCATGCCTGGGAAGGTCGCTACGAGGAAGGCCGCAGTGAACTCCAGCACGTGCTCCGCTCCGAGCCCAGCCACCTGGATGGGCGGGTGGCGCTGGTCGACCTGGAGCTCTGGTCGGATCACCCGCGAACGGCCATCACGCTCTGCGAGGAAGGCCTCGCCTTGCGGCCAGCCCAGCCCCTGCTCTTGTTCCGAAAGGCCCGTGCCCAGAAAGCCCTGGGTGCCTATCCCGAAGCCCTGGTGACGGCCAGACAGGCACTGGCGGCAGACCCGGGACTCTACGATGCCCGCCAGCTCATTGAGAACCTCGCTGAACTGGCTCAGCGTTCGAAGCTGTCCTTGAATGGCACCTACGATCGCTTCGACCGCACCTTCGAGCCTTGGTGGATGACCTCCCTGAGCCTGTCCCACCGGTTCGATGCAGGTTCCCTGATCGGCCGCATCAATCGCGCCAGTCGCTTCGGAGACACCGGCCATCAGCTCGAGGTGGATGCCTACCCGCGCTGGCAGGATGGGACCTACTTCTACCTGAACGCTGGCTTCTCGGAAGCCAGCATCTTCCCCCACCGCCGCTACGGGGCTGAGATCTATCACAACTTCCCTCGGGGCATCGAAGGGTCCGTCGGGTTGCGGCAGCTCCGGTTTGCCGCCTCGACGGTAACGATCTATACGGGCTCTCTTGGGAAGTACTGGGGTGATTACCTTTTCAACCTGCGGGCCAACGACACGCCAAGCTCCATCGGCACGTCATTCTCAGGTTCCGCCTCCGTTCGACGCTACTTCGGTGATGGCGAGAACCATCTCACCTTCAATGTGGGTTCGGGGGTTTCGCCGGACCAGCCGAACCCCAACGCCGAGATCCTGAACCTCCGCTCCCGCAAGGCCAGCCTGGCCGCCCAGGGCTGGATCCATCGGCGGTTCATCCTCTCCGGCAGCCTGGCCTATGAGAAGCAGGAAATCGGTCAGGGCGTTGAGCGGGCTCAGACGACCCTCGGCGTGGGTCTGGAATGGCGCTTCTGATCGCCTGAGAGCACTGGAAATCACTGAATCGGCTCCTTTTTTGCTAACCTCTACCCATGAGTCGGACCTGGCCTGACCCCACGCGGGTCCTAGTGGTAGAGGATGACCAGGCAACCGCCCGGCTCATCCAGGCACGCCTGCAAATGGAAGGGCTCCAAGTCTTCATGGCCTCCAACGGTATCGAGGGACTGGAGCTTCTCAATCGCGAAGCGATTGACCTGGTGACCACGGACCTGATGATGCCTGCCATGAATGGCTTCCGCCTGGTCCAGGAGATCCGCGACCTGCCTCCTCCCAAAGGACGGGTCCCCATCCTGTTGATCTCAAGCAACCAGAACGAGCAGGACATGGTGCGCTGCCTGGCCGCTGGTGCGGATGATTACATGACCAAGCCCATCTCGGCCCAGGTGCTGGTGGAGCGCCTCTGGCGCATGCATCAGCGTTCCTTCAGCGCAGGCTGAGGAACACGATGCACCTGCCCCCGGCGCTGGTGCTCCAGTTCCTGATCTGGGGGACGGTGATCTTGGGCAGCCTGGTCATCGGCTTGGTCGTAATGGGAACGGGCATCCAGTACCGGCGTGATCAGCAGAATCAGCATCGCATCGCCCGCTACCAGGCCTGGGAGAAGGATCTGGCCGTCCACTTGTTCGGTGCCGAAGTCTCGCCCCGGGCTTTCCCATCCATTCCCCTGGCAGATCGGGGACTCTTCCAGAAATTCTTGACCCGCTACCACGCCACCCTGGCGGGCCAGGAGGCTGAGTCCCTGCGGGAACTCTACCTCGACCTCGGCGTCTCGGAGAGCCTCCCGAAACGCCTCAAGAGCCGACACGCCACGGTAAGGGCTCAAGCCGCGCAAGAGGTCGGCATCTTCAGATTGCCTGAGCACCTCGAGGCGGTGGTACCCCTCCTGAATGATTCCGTTCCCTACGTCACACATCTGGCGGCCCAGGCCCTCACCTTGAGCCAGAATTTGAGGTTCGCCCGGCCGGTACTCGACTGGGTCCTCCGGGAGGAACGCTACCAGCGGGAACGCATCCTGCGTGTGCTGGAAGGGTTCGGCCCCGAACTTCTCCCCTGGATGGAAGAGCACCTCGAACCAGCTGAGGTCGCCCCGGAAGGCTGGATCCTGTTCGCCCTGCTGGCCGGTTCCCACCGCCACCCAGAGAGCTCAGCCCGGCTCCTGACCCTCATCGAGATGCCCAACCTTGAGATCCAGGCCGCAGCCCTGAAGGCGCTGGCGGCCTTGGCCGACCCGCTGACCTATCCCAGGGTCCAGCCCTTGGCCAGGCACGAGGCCTGGCTGATTCGTGCCCAGGCCGCGAAGGCGCTCGGGCTGATCGGGGGACCCGATGCCATACCCGCCCTCATCGAGCTCACCAGCGATCCCGTATACGAAGTTCGGCGCAACGCGGCCCAGGGCATGGCTGATCTGGGCCACGCCGGCACGTCGGCCCTCACCTGGCTCGCCGAGGATCCCTCGGCCGATCGCTTCGCCCGCGACATTGCCCGGGAACGACTGGAATGGGCGGATGAGCGGGGGCACCAGTGAGCTTCCGCGCCCTCGTCACCGCCTTCATCGAATGGGGGATCCTGGCCTACTTCCTGGCCCTCCACCTCACGCACCTGTCCCTCATCCTCCGTGCCTTCTTCTCCATCCGCAGCTACCTGGACGAAGTGGAAACAGACCGTCTCGACACCGCCTTCGAGACCAGCCACTACAAGCCGATGACGCTCATCTGTCCCGCCTACAACGAAGAGGCCGGCGTGGTGCCCAGCGTGAACAGCCTCATCAGCCTGCGCTACCCAGAGTTCCAGGTGGTGGTGGTGAACGACGGCAGCAAGGATGCCACCCTCGAAAAACTCATCGAGGCCTTCAAGCTGAAGCCCAGTCAGCGGGTGCTGCGGCAGCTTCTCCCGACGAAGGACGTGCGCGGCATCTATGAGAGTGCCTATGTACCGAACCTCGTGGTGGTGGACAAGGCCAACGGTGGGAAGGCCGATGCCCTGAACTGCGGCATCAACCTAGCCCGCTACCCCCTGGTCTGCTGCATGGACGGGGACAGCCTGCTGGAGAACGACTCCCTCCTGCGCATCGCCAGGCCTTTCATGGATCGGGCCGACCTGGTGGCTTCCGGTGGCGTGATCCGTCCCCTCAACGGCTGCAAGGTCACTGCCATGGGCATCCGCGGCATCCACCTGCCGGATTCCTGGCTGGCGCGCTTCCAGATCGTCGAATACCTGAGGGCCTTCCTCTTCGGCCGCGTGGGGCTGGCCTCCCTGGACACCATGTTCATCGTGAGCGGCGCCTTCGGGGTGTTTCGCAAGAACTTGATCGTCGAGGCCGGAGGCTTCGAGACCGCCACCATTGGCGAAGACTTTGAACTGGTCGTGCGCATGCACCGCTGCCTGCGCGAATGGAAGCGGCCCTATCACATCACGCTCGTACCCGACCCCGTATGTTGGACCGAAGTTCCCGAGGACACGAAGATGCTCGGGCGGCAGCGGAATCGCTGGCAGCGGGGTCTCCTGGAGACCCTCTGGAAGCACCGGAAGATGTGGTTTAACCCAAAATATGGGCGCGTGGGGCTCTTCTCCATGCCGTACTTCATCTTCTTCGAGGCCCTCGCGCCCATCATCGAGGTTCTGGGCTATGTGGTGTTCGGGTGGTCTCTCTGGAACCACTCCATCAACAGCGCCTTTGCCATTCTCTTCATCTATGTGGCGCTGCTGCTGGGCGTGTTGAACTCTGTGGTGTCCGTGGTGCTCCAGGAGATCAGTGGACATCGGTACCAGGGGCTCAAGGCCTGGTCCCTGCTGCTGTTCACCGCCTTGGCCGAAAATTTCGGCTACCGGCAGATGACCGTCTGGTGGCGGCTGAAGGGAACCATCGATTGGATCCGCGGCAAGGAGGGCTGGGGCCAGATGAAACGCAAAGGCATCGGTCCTACGGCACCTCCGAAGCCGGCGGCTTGACGGATCGAGGCACCCCATTCATCCTTGGGATTCGATCTTTGGCAGTCCAAGAGCGCTATCCAGAAAGGTGGAGGGAAAGGCCCTGTGAAACCTTGGCAACCTGCGACAGCAAGGTGCCAATTCCTGCCCCCGGCATGCCCGGGGGGAAGATACCGAATCACCTCAGACTGACCCAAACCGACCTGGATGCCGATCAACGGATTGCCCCTTTTCCGGCGAGCCATGACCCATCCCACCTTCCAGCAGGCCCTCGACGCGGGCGAGTGTTTCCTCTTCGATGGAAGCACGGCCTCGGCCCTGCATGATCGTGGCATCACCCTGCAGCGCAGCTTCGAGGAGTGCAACGTCAAGTCGCCGGACCTGCTGCTGGCCATCCACGGCGAATTCCTCGCAGCCGGAGCCCAGGTGCTCACCACCAACACCTGGGGCGCGGGGCGACTGAAGCTCGCGACCCGGGGCCTGGAAGCGCAGCTCGAGGCCATCAACCAGGAGGGGGTCGCCCTGGCGCGAAGGGCCATCAGCCAGCAGAAGGCCAGGGCCTGGGTGGCGGGCTGCATCGGGCCGCTGGGAGTCCGCATCGAGCCCTGGGGGCCCACCTCCTTCGACGAAGCCCGGGCCCTCTTCCGCGAGCAGGCCATCCCGCTCATCGAAGCGGGGGCCGACCTGATCGTCCTGGAGGGCTTCGAAGACCTCAACGAGATCCACCAGGCCCTCCTGGCTGTGCAGGAAGTCGGCAAGCTGCCCATCGCTGCCCTCATGACCACCAACGAGGAGGGGCAGGCCCTCTTCGGTGCCGAACCCGATTGGTTCATCAAGCAGCTGGATACCTGGGGCGCGGACATGGTGGGCCTCATCGGTGGCAACGGCCCCGCCCCCCACCTGCGCCTGCTCGAACGTCTGAAGGCCGTCACCGCCAAGCCCATCGTCCTGCAGCCCAATCCCGGCCTGCCGAACATGGTCGACGGCCGCCTCATCTACGGCGCCAGTCCCGAGTACCTGGGCGGCTTCGCGGGCCGAGCTCTGGCGGCGGGCGCGCGGGCCGTGGGCGGCTGCAGCGGCACCACCCCTGCCCACATCCGGGCCATGCGCGGCGCCTTCCGGCAGGAACGCGCCTTCGTGCAGGCAGGTACCGGCTTCGAGTTGAAGCCCCACGAGCAACCCCAGCCCGAAGTGCCCTTCGCCTTTCGCAGCCGCTTCAGCCTGAAATTGGCCCAGAACGAGTTCGTCCACACCGTGGAGCTGGTGCCCCCCAAGGGCATGGAGTACGACAAGCTGGTGGCCAAGACCCGCCAATGCCGGGCCCTGGGCGTGGATGCGATCAACGTGCCGGACGGTCCCCGGGCCATGGCCCGCATGTCGGCCCTGGCCACGGCGCTGATCATTGAGCAGCAGGTGGGGCTGGAGACCATCCTCCACTACGCCTGCCGGGACCGGAACCTGCTGGGCATGCAGAGCGACCTGCTGGGCGCCGCGGGCCTGGGCCTGCGCAACATCCTGGCGGTCACCGGCGACCCCCCGAAGCTGGGGCCCTACCCCCAGGCCACGGCGGTCTTCGACGTGGACGCCATCGGCCTGGTGAACATGCTCAAGCGCCTGAACACGGGTCTCGACCTCGGCGGCGCGGGCATCGGCAAGCCGACCTCGTTCAGCGTGGGCGTGGGCGCCAATCCCGTGGCGGCAGATCTGGAGCGCGAAAAGGCCCGCTTCCGCTTCAAGGTGGAGGCTGGGGCCCAATGGGCCATCACGCAGCCGGTGTTCGACGCCGACACGCTCTTCCGCTTCCTCGACTTCACGGAGTCCCTGGATGGCAAGGGTGGCCTGCCCATCATCGCGGGCATTTGGCCCCTCAAGAGCCTGCGCAACGCCGAGTTCATGGCCAACGAGGTGCCCGGCGCCTACGTGCCGCCGGCCGTGCTGGCCCGCATGGCCAAGTGGTCCACGGCCGAGGACCAGGTGAAGGAGGGGCTCGCCATCGCTCAGGAGGTCATCGAGACCATCCGCCCGCGTGTGCGCGGACTCCAGCTCTCGGCGCCCTTCGGCCAGGTGGAGCTCGTGGCCCCCCTGCTGCCCAAGCCGGAGGTCCCATGGTGAAGGTCCACTTCCGCCTGGAGGACCTGCTGGTGGAGGCACCGGTAGGCACGTCGCTGCAGGGCATCGCGGATGCCGCGGGCGCCGACATCACCTTCGGCTGCCGCACCGGTTCCTGCGGCACCTGCCGCGTCAGCATCGTCGAGGGGCTGGAGCACTGCAGCGAGGCGGGCCCCGAGGAGCGCGACTTCCTGGCCGGCCTGGACGCCCCACCCGACCAGCGCCTGGCCTGCCAAGTCTGCGTCCATGGCGATGTCGAAATTGAGTACCTAGGACTTTGAAATGAACCCGCAGATGACGCTGGTGACGCAGATGACTCCAGAGCAAAGCGCTGGTCACAGAAGACGCAGAAAAATGCAGGAAACCACGGAAAAAGGCATGGGCGTCCGCTCCGAAAGCACGGGCTGCATCCCGGGGGCGCCGGATCTGCGCTTGTTGGGACGCGGAACCGGCGCCCCCGGGGTAACTTCCGGCCACGCCGGAAGTCGCCTTCGGCGGGCCCGTGCAGCGTGGGCCACGGCCCTTTCCGTGTCTTCCGTGGAATTCCGTGTCTTCCGTGACCAGCCAAGCATTGGAAGAATCCCCGGTTCAACCACTAGGGTCCATTCATGACTACCCTCGTCACCCTCCTTCGCGAGAAAGTGCTGCTGCTGGATGGCGGCATGGGCACGCAGATCTTCGCGCGGAAACCCACGGTGGAGGACTACGGCAGCGCGGCCCTGGAGGGCTGCGTGG
>JANYAZ010000273.1 GCA_025361045.1 Geothrix sp.
CAGATCCTGAACATCGTGGATTACCAGGCCCTTTTCTCGATCCTGGGTGTCACCTACGGCGGGAACGGAACGACCAACTTCGCACTGCCCGACATGAGGGCCTCCGTGCCCATGGGCACCAATTAGCGGACCGCCACCGGGGCTCTACGGGCCCATCCAGTCGGCCGCAGCTCCCGTACCAGTGGTGACCTGCTAAGGTGGCCTTCCCCTCCAGGAGTCGCCCATGTGCGTGGCCATGCTTCTCTGCGCCGTTCTTTCCCTGCCAGGACTCCAGGCTCAGGTCACGCCCTCCGCGGAGGTCCGCCCGTTCCTCAAGGTCGATGCGCCGGTGGTGGCCCTGGTGCATGTGCGGGTGGTGGATGGCACCGGGGCGCCCGCCCGTGAGGACCAGACCCTGATCCTGCGCCAGGGCCGCATCGAAGCCATGGGCGCCGCGTCCACCCTGCCCCCGCCCAAGGACGCCCAGGTGATCGACCTCACGGGCCACACCGTGCTCCCGGGCTTGGTGGGCATGCACAACCACCTGTTCTACACCCACTCCATCCACAGCGACGAGAAGGGCGCGGCGGTGGCCCCGGGGCGGCTCTTCGCCGAGATCGCCTACTCGGCGCCCCGGCTCTACCTCGCCTGCGGCGTCACCACCATCCGCACCACGGGCAGCCTGGAGCCGTATACCGACCTCAACATCAAGCGGCAGATCGACGCGGGCCTCCTGCCCGGCCCGAAGATGGACGTGACCGGCCCCTACCTCGAGGGCCTGGAGCCCATGACACCCCAGATGTACGCCTTGCGCGGGCCCGAGGATGCCAAGCGTTTTGTGGACTTCTGGGCCGATGCGGGCGTGACCTCCTTCAAGGCCTACATGAACATCCGCCGGGCCGATCTCGGCGCGGCCATCCAGGCCGCCCACGCCCGGGGCCTCAAGGTCACGGGCCACCTTGGATCGGTCACCTGGCCCGAGGCCATGGCCCTGGGCATCGACGACTTCGAGCACGGCCCCGTCTACACCGACACCGAGTTCGCGCCGGACAAGCAGCCGGACCTGGGCCCGCCAGTCTCAAGCTCCTGGGGTTCTTGGCTGAAGGTCGATATGGCAGGCCCCGAGGTGCAGAAGCTCATCCGCGATCTGGTGACGAAGAAAGTGGCCGTCACCTCCACCCTGCCCGTGTTCGAGCTGGGCGTGCCGGGACGGCCACCCTTGTCGCCCCGCCTGTTGGCCAGCATGTCCGCCGAGTCCAAGGCCAGCTACCTGACGGCCCGGGCCAAGGTCCCCGCGGTGCCGAACGGTCGCGCCGAGCAGTTGCTCAAGAAGGAGATGGCCTTTGAGCTGGCCTTCGTCAAAGCGGGTGGCCTGTTGCTGGCCGGACCCGATCCCACGGGCATGGGCGGCGTGCTGCCTGGCTTCGGTGATCACCGGGAATTGGAGCTGCTGGTGGAAGCCGGTTTCACGCCCGTGGAGGCCATCCACATCTACACCGCGAACGGCGCCGCCTTCCTGGGCCGCCTGGAGCGCATCGGCACCCTGGCCCCCGGCAAGCAGGCGGATCTGGTGGTGGTGAAGGGCGATCCCTCGAAGAAGATCGAAGACATCGAGAACGTGGTGACCGTCTTCAAGGACGGCCTGGGCTACGACTCCGCCAGGCTCATCGAGTCCGTGCGCGGCCATGTGGGCATCCGCTGAGGCTGGTCCAAACGACTTTTCTATCGTGTTTTAGCTGGATTTTTACGGTGGCCCGTCGCGCGGCAAGGGGTATCCTTCCCCCACCCTGCGAAAGGCCCCATTGATCGGCGAGGTCGTCTCCCACTACCGCATCCTCGAACGCCTGGGCGGGGGCGGCATGGGCGTTGTCTACGAAGCAGAGGACCTGAACCTGGGCCGGCGGGTGGCCCTGAAGTTCCTGCCGTACACCATGGCCCGAGATCCCCAGGCCCTCGAGCGCTTCAAGCGGGAGGCCCGCGCCGCCTCGGCCCTCAACCATCCGCACATCTGCATCATCCACGAGATCACCGAGCACGAGGGCAGACCCGTTCTCGTGATGGAGCGCATGCAGGGCATGACCCTCAAGCACCGGCTGGAGGGCAAGCCTCTGGCCATGGCGGAGGTGGCGATCCTGGGGGACCAGATCGCCGATGCCCTTGAAGCGGCCCACCGGGCGGGCATCATCCACCGCGACCTGAAGCCCGCCAACATTTTCGTGACGGAACATGGCGAAGCCAAACTCCTGGATTTCGGCCTGGCCAAGCAGGACCTTCACCCAATCGCAGGTCCCGACTCCCGCCTTGAGACGGCGGTGGTGCCGGAGCACTTGACGAGCCCCGGCATGCTGCTGGGGACGGTGGCCTACATGTCCCCGGAACAGGCCCAGGGTCTGACCGTGGACGCCCGCTCGGACCTCTTCTCCTTCGGCATCCTGCTCTACGAAATGGCCACGGGGCGCCATCCCTTCCCCGGCGAGAACAGCGTCTCCATCCTCTCCGCCATCCTGCGGGACACGCCCCCGCCTGTGAGCCGCATGGTGCCCTCCGCTCCGGCTTCGGTGGACCGCATCATCCGTAAGTGTCTGGCCAAGGACCCCGCCGACCGCTACGCCAGCGCCACGGACCTGCGCCACGACCTGCGGGCCTTGCGGGCATCGTTGGGGCCCGCCACCCCTCGCCGGATCCGCCCGGCCTGGTGGGCCGTCGGGGCCCTGCTGGTGACACTCCTCGGGGGCTGGTGGCTGCGCCACAGCGCCCGGGAACGCTGGGTCCAGCGGGAAGCCCTGCCCGCCCTCGAGGCCCTCGTGGAGCGCATCCAGTTCTTCGAGGAGACCCGCGAAAGCTGGGACGCCTTCCTGCTGGCCCGGAAGATCGATGCCGTGGCCCCCGGGGATCCTCTGATGGCGCGGCTCCGCCCCAGGTTCACCCGCGAGATCACCATCACTTCGGAACCGCCAGGCGCCGAAGTGCGGATCCGCTACTACGACGAACCCGACAGCTCACCCATCCTGCTGGGCCGCACCCCACTCGAGAAAGTGGCCTTCCCCCGTGGGTTCACGCGCCTCAGCCTCTCCCTCCCGGGCTTCGAGCCCGTGGAGGACGTCACCGCCCATCCCTATCTCGTGGGCAGCACTTACCGCTACCGCCTGCATGCACCCGGCAAGCTGCCGGAAGGCATGGCCTACATTCCCGAGGGCACCAACGAGCTGCTGTTGCCGGGGCTGGATGATCTCAAGAAGGAGCCCACGGCCGCCTTCCTGATGGACCGGACCGAGGTCACCAACCAGGCGTTCAAGCGCTTCGTGGATGCGGGCGGCTACCGCGAGGTGAAGTACTGGCAAGAACCCTTCCTGGAGGGTGGACGCACCCTCCCAAAGA
The DNA here is from genome assembly GCA_025361045.1 of Geothrix sp. GTDB lineage: Bacteria > Acidobacteriota > Holophagae > Holophagales > Holophagaceae > Geothrix. Next base: position 3,358 of record JANYAZ010000273.1, read on the forward strand.
AGGAGGTCCTGGCGCAGTTCACCGACCGCACAGGCCGGCCCGGACCGGCCACCTGGGAGCTGGGCACCTTCCCCGAAGGGCGCGGCGAGTACCCCGTGTCCGGTGTCAGTTGGTACGAGGCCGCTGCCTATGCCGCCTGGGCCGGCAAGCGCCTGCCCACGGTCTTCCACTGGAACCGCGTCGCCCTCACCGGGGGCAGCCCCCGCATCGTTCCCATGGCGAACCTGGGCAAGGTCGGACCCGTACCTGTGAACACGACCCACTGCGCCAGCCGCTTCGGTGTCTCGGACCTGGCCGGTAATGTGCGCGAGTGGGTCTGGAACCGGAGCGGCACGGGTCAGGATCGCTTCATCCTGGGCGGCGGATGGAATGACCCAGACTACGCCTTCAACGACGCCTTCGCCCAGCCACCCTTCGACCGCTCCCCCACCAACGGGTTCCGCTGCATCCAGCCGCTCGATCCTGAGCCCAACCTGACCGCCCTGGAGAGGCCCCTGCCTCGGCCCTTCCGGGACTTCCGCGCGGAACGCCCGGTGACCGAGCCGGTGTTCAATCAGTTTCTGCGCCAGTTCGCGTACGACCGCCGCTCCCTCGATGCCAGGGTGGAAGAGGAGAAACCCACCCCGGATGGCGTCCGCCAGAAAATCACCTTCACGGCGGCCTACGGCGGCGAGCGCATGATGGCCTACCTCTTCCTACCCGCCCGCGCCAAGCCCCCGTTCCAGGTGGTGGTGGTGTTCCCGGGCTCCGGATCCATCGACATCCGCTCCAGTGCCTCCCTCGATCTCGGCCGGGCCGACTTCTTCCAGAAGAGCGGTCGCGCCGTACTGTTCCCGATCTACAAGGGCACCTATGAGCGCGGTGGGGACCTCCACTCGGACCTGCCCAGTGAGACGGCCACGTACCGGGACTACCTGGTGATGTGGGAGAAGGATCTGGCCCGCTCCATCGACTACCTGGAGACCCGGCAGGACCTCGACGCGGGCCGCCTCACCTACTACGGCCTCAGCTGGGGCGGGGCTCTGGGGGCCATCCTCCCGGCGGTGGAGAGGCGCATCAAGGTGAACGTGCTGTACGTCGCCGGGCTCTCCTTCCAACGCGCCCTGCCCGATGCGGATGCCATCAACTACCTGGGCCGGGTGAAGCAGCCCACCCTGATGCTCAACGGCGAGTTCGATTTCTTCTTCCCGGCTCAGACCTCTCAGAAGCCCCTGTTCGACCTGCTGGGAACCCCGGTGGCCCACAAGAAGCGGCTCACCTACCCCAACGGTCATTCGGTACCGCGCACGGAGCTGATCAAGGAGGCGCTGGCCTGGGTGGACCTCTATCTGGGCCCCGTGGACCTCCACCCATGATCCCCTTCCTCCTCGCCATGCCGTCCCTGCAGGGGGCCCAGCCCATGCCGTCCCTCCCTCCCCAGCCCGTCATCCAGGTCCAGCTCGACGCCTACAACCGCCACGATGCGGAAGCCTTCGCCACCGCCTACGCCCTTGACGCCGAGATCGTCGAACTCGCCACCGGTGCCCTCCTGGCCAAGGGCACGGCGGCCATCCGCGCCTTCTATGCGGCCCGGTTCCAGGCCAATCCCAAGCTCCACGCCGAAATCCTGTACCGCACGCTGCAGGGATCCTTCGTGGTCGATCAAGAACGTATCACCGGCGTTCTCTCCGCCCCGGGTGGACCGGAGCGCCCTCCACTCACGGCCATCGTGATCTACGAGGTCAAAGGTGATCGGATCGCCCGCGCCTGGCTGGTGCGCTGATGGACCAGGCCATCCCGCGTTGTCGGATTCATACCAATCTGCATTCAAAAATAGAGATTGAATGCGAACCGGTATCAGTCGCCGCCATCCTGCACACTCGATGACAACTCGCCCCGGTGGTGCACTACGCGCTGGGGATAGGGGATTTCGATGCCGGCCTCGCGGAACGCAATGAGGATGCGCCGACGCAGCTCCCGTGCCACGTCCCACTGGGCCCCTGGGGCGGTCTTGGTGAGGGTTCGGATGATGAACCCGCTGGGGCTGAGGACCTCGATGCCCTTGACCTCCATGGGTTCCAGGACCAGGTCCGGCCAGTCGGCATGCAGCGCCGCTCCCGCCTTCCTGAGCACCTCGAAGGCTTGATCCGGATCGGTGCTGTAGTCCACCTCGACATCCACCAGGGCCCGGGCAAAGTCCTTGGACAGCACCACCACGCGGACGATGGAGCCGTTGGGAACGAAGTGGGCCCGGCCTTCCGCATCCCGCAGCTGGGTGATGCGCAGCGTCATGCGCTCCACGGTGCCGACATGCTTCTCGTCCACGCTGATGATGTCACCCACGCCGAACTGGTTCTCCATCAGCAGGAAGAAGCCACTGATGACGTCCTTCACCAGGCTCTGGGCGCCGAAACCCAAGGCCACGCCGGCCACGCCGGCCCCGGCCACGAGCGGCCCGATGTTCACGCCGAATTCCTGCAGCAGCATCACCAGGAAGAAGGCCACCACCAGCACGCGGGCCGCATTGGTGAGCACTGAGCCCAGCGTGGCCGCCCGCCGCTCTGCATCGGATGTCACTTCGTCATTCCCGTCGTCCACGGCCCGTCGGACCGCGCGCACCACCAGGGACACGCCCCAGAGCAGGGCCAGGCAGGTGACGAGCACCAGCCCCAGTTTCTGGGCTTTGCCCCAGATGTCTTGGGCGGCGAGGGTCTGTAGGGTCGTCAGGAAGGCTGGCATCTCAGGTCCGGATCGCCAGCCTACCAGGGTGCGCTTGCATGCACCCAGGCCCCTCGATCGAGGGGCCTCCCGCCTTGTCTGTCGAGACGGGGATCTTTTTGCCTTTTTTGGAGGTATTTACCGGTTTTTTAGCTCTTCTTACTGGCATCTCTGAACCAATGCCCCCATTCTTGGTTCCCAAGCGGCCTTGCTCAACTTGAAGGAGACCCATGAACATCGATCGGCGCAAGCACCACGGACCCTTCCGCATTTTCCACATCAGCCTCTCCGCGTTCCTGAAGCGATACCTCAACATCGGCTGAGTTGCCAGGAGCCCTTCGACGGCCCGCCCCCTGGATCAGGGATCTGCATGTGAAGGCAGGGATGGCCTAAGGGCTTGTTAACACTACTTGATTCCCGTTACCCAATGACCGATGCTTCAGGTCATGGAAATCTCAGAAGCTCAATTCCAACTCATTGCACATTGCCTTCCTACCCAGCGGGGCAATGTGAGCATGGAGAACCTGAATCTGCTCAACGCGATCCTGTATGTCGCTGAGCACGGGTGTAAATGGAGGAGGTTGCCTCCCCGATTCGGGAACTGGCACACCATCTACACCCGGATGAATCGGTGGGCCAAGAAGGGCGTCCTGGACCGAGTGTTCACAGAATTGCA
>JANYAZ010000185.1 GCA_025361045.1 Geothrix sp.
ATAAAGGCTTGTATGTGGACGCTCGTGCCCCTTGGCAATCCCGGACCTGACTACCAGGACACCCGGCACAATCTGGGTCGCCTGCTCCTCCAGCGCTGGCTGGCGGACCGCAACCTGGCGCCCGCCGCCGGGAAGCGCTTCCCTTCAGGCACGCTGTACCCCCTCACGGAGGGCCTGCAGGCCCTGTTGCCCAGCACCTACATGAACCTCTCGGGGGAGGCCTGCGCCCAGGCTGCGGCCGCGGGCCTCTACCCCCGCCGCCTGGTGCTGCTCCATGACGACAAGGACCTGCCCCTGGGCCTGGGCCGGTTCCGCCTCGCCGGCTCGGACGGCGGGCACAACGGCCTGCGGTCGGTCTTCGAATGCCTGGGCACCTCCGAGATCGCCCGGCTGCGACTGGGCATCGGCCCCTTCCAGCGCCCCCTCGTGGATTTCGTGCTGGAACCCTGGACTGCGTCCGAGTGGGACCGCATGGACGCCCTCGATGCCCCGTTCGCCCGGTTCCTGGAGCTCATGGCCCAGACGGAGGATCTGGCCGCTTTGGCAAACCTGGTGAATCCAGCGGCATTCTGGACCCCGGCCCAAGAGCCAAGGCTGAAAGCCGACCAGGAACTCCGCCCACCCGGAGTGGCGCCCGAAGGATGATCAGCTCCGTCACCCGCCGTAGGCTGGGAGATGGGTCCTGGCGTTCAGAGGCCGCCCGGGCGGGGCAGAGCAACCGGCGGCTTCACGCCTGGCTTGGGCTGCAGAAGGGGCGCCTTGGGGCGGACCAGGGGCGTGGGCGATGGACTCGCGGCCACCACGTTCACCGTGCAGCTGGCGGGCACCATGCCTTTGCCGATCACCACGCCGACGGTGAAGGTGTAGGCCTGCCCGGCCTTCAGGGCCTGGGTCTGGGCGGGGGTGATGCGGAATTCGGATCCCTTGGGCAGCTCCCAGGGCAGCTCCGGTGTCACTTTCCAGAAGTAGCTCACCTGCTCCGGCTTGACACCGCCGCCAGCCGGATCCAGGTCGGCAGTCAAGGCCAGGGCCTGGCCCGGTTGCACGGACTTGCCGGCAGGATCGCACCGGAGGTTCACCTTCAGCCAGGCTGGGCTGGCATCCCGCGGAAGGACCGTGACGGCAAGGGAGGCCGATGCCTGGCGGGTCCCCGCGGTCACCCGGACACTGAATTCATAGCGCTGGCCCGGAACGAAGTAGCCCGCCTGATCGGTGGGGTTGATCACCACAAAGGGGGCGTTCGGAAAGGTGTCCGGCAGGCCCGGCGAGGCGCTCCAGGTGTAGGTCACCGGGCCCGCCGGGGTCGCATCGCCATCCTTCATCGTGGCGAACAGCCTGATGGAACCCCCGGTGCCCACGGTCTGGGACGGGCTGACCAGGGTCACCCTCAGGGGCTGGGCGACCGTGTCCGCCTGCGCCTGGGCCAGGAGCAGGGCCGGACTCAACATCCCAGCGAGAAGGAACCCACCTGCGCATGCATGCCTCATGGTCCGGCCTCCGGGAACTCCGGCCACTAAGGCGGGCGGCGGGGCTGTCTGGCAAGGCTCGGCAGGGAGGCGGCCAGGCCCCGGAACGGCTGCGGCCTTCGCGCGGGTGGGCGACCGGTTCCGTGCCTGGAGCATCAGACTTCTCCTTGATTTTCCTGCCTTTCCGCGGGAAACTGCTCCTTCGCGTCCTCCGTTGGAGGGCTCTTCCTTGCTCCCTGGAATCCATAGGGGGCTTCACATCCACAAGGAGGACAGATGCGTCGCTACGAGACCATCTTCATCGCCTCCCCCACGCTGACGGACGAGCAGGCAGACGAGCTCGTCAAGCAGTATGAGGGAATCATTGCCGAGCAGGGTGGCGAGTTGCTCAAGACCGACAAGTGGGGCCGCAAGAAGCTGGCCTACGAAGTCCAGAAGTTCAGCGAGGGCTACTACACGCTCTTCGAAATGAACGCCGGCCCGACGCTCATCGCCGAGCTCGAGCGCCGCTTCCGCAACAATGACGCCGTGATCAAGTACCTGAGCGTGCGCATGGACGTGGCCGAGAAGGCCGCCGGCCGCACCAAGCAGCGCATCGAGCGCGAAGCCAAGCGCAAGGCCCAGGCCGGCATCAAGGAACGTTCCGCTGAAGAGGTGATGGGATGAAGCGCCGCGCCGATGCCAAGAAGGGCAAGCCCAAGAAGAAGAAGGCTTTTGGGGGACGCCGCGCCAAGTTCTGCAAGTTCTGCGTCGAGAAGTCCCTCATGATCGACTACAAGGACGTGAAGACCCTCCAGGCCTTCACCCCTGAGCGTGGCAAGGTCCTGCCCCGCCGCACCAGCGGCGTGTGCGCCGTCCATCAGCGCGAGCTGGTCGAAGCCATCAAGCGCGCCCGCAACATCGCGCTGCTGCCCTTCGCCACGGACTAGCACCGTCATTTCCGTCTCCGACAAACGTTGAAGGCCGCCCCCGGGCGGCCTTCGCGCTGTTGCGGGCGCGCTATGCGCGCACTCGGCCCTCGTCGGATCTCGAGGAATCGGAGTTCCGACGAAAAGTTCCTTTTTGCAAGACTCCCAGGCATTGGTAGGTTGGAGTGATACAGATCCGGAGGCCCCCATGCCCGTCGTCAATCCCGCCCAATACGTCAAGATGCTCGACAAGGCCCGGAAGGAGAAGTTCGCCTATCCCGCCTTCAACGTCACTTCGACGGAAACGGCCAACGCCGTCCTGCTGGGACTCAAGACCGCGGGTGCGGACGGCATCATCCAGGTTTCCACGGGCGGCGCCGAGTTCATCAGTGGCCTCGGCGTGAAGAGCATGGCCAAGGGCGCCATCGCCTTGGCCGACTACGTCCACTACATGGCCCAGCACTACGATGTGAACGTGGCCCTGCATACGGACCACTGCCATCCCAAGTACCTCGAAGGTTTCGTGCTGCCCCTCATCGAGGAAACCGAGCGTCGTCGCGCCGCCGGCCAGCCGAACCTGTTCAACGCCCATATGTTCGACGGCTCGGAACTGGCACTGGCGGAGAACATCACCCGTTCCTCTGAGCTGCTGAAGCGCTGCGCTGCCAGCGAGATCATCCTGGAAGTGGAAATCGGCGTGGTGGGCGGCGAGGAAGATGGCCACGACACCAGCAGCGTGGGCAAGGACAAGCTCTACACCACACCCGAGGACATGGTGGCCACGCACACCGCTCTCGCGCCCCTGGGCCGCTACATGCTGGCTGCCACCTTCGGCAACGTGCATGGTGTCTACAAGCCGGGCAACGTCGTGTTGAAGCCCAGCATCCTGCGGGATGGCCAGGCCGCCATCGCCAAGGCCTGCGGCGGTGCCAACTCCCTGCTGGTCTTCCACGGGGGGTCCGGCTCCAGCCTCCAGGAAATCCACGAGACGCTGGACTACGGCGTCATCAAGATGAACATCGATACCGACACCCAGTACGCCTTCACCCGCGCCATCGCCGACCACATGTTCAAGAACTACGACGGCGTGCTCAAGGTGGACGGCGAGGTGGGCAACAAGAAGACCTACGACCCCCGTCCCTACATGAAGAAGGCCGAGCAGAGCATGGCCGACCGCGTCATCCGCGCCTGCCACGACCTGCGCTGCGCAGGCAAGGGCATGTGCCCGATCTGAATCCCAGGAAGGACTGAGGTAATCTGGAGCCATGTCCGAAACCACACCCACCCTCAAGCTCCCCATGCCCCTGCGCAAGCAGAAGGCCATCAAGGCCGCCTGGAAGCCCCTGTTGATCCAGTGGCTGGTACCGGGGGGTGGCTACTGGCTCATCGGGGAAAAGGGGCGGGCCAAGATTTTCTTCGGGATCTGGGTGCTCTTCTGCACGCTGGGGGCGCTCCAGATGCAGTTCGGTGCCGTGGATGGCGTGAAGGGCGGCATCTTCGTACCCGTCCAGGGTTCCTGGCTGCCCACCCTCGGCGCCCTGGGCACCCTGGGCATCGGACCACTCTACGGTGCGTTCGCCTGGGCTTTCGGAGGCGCCGGCACCGAACCGGTGCGCACCCTCACCCAGGAGTACGGTGCCACCTACGTGATGGTGGCCGGGCTGCTCAACTGGCTCTGCTGCTTCGACCTCTGGGACCGCATCACGGGGCGCTGGATTTTCCGCCTGCCCAAGGATGAGCAGATCCAGAAGGCCAAGGACCTCGCCGCCAAGGCCGAGTGACCATGGACACCCCAGGCGAGGCCTCGCCCGAAGCCTCGCTTCGTCTGCCCGCGGCCACGATCTTCCTGAGCGCTTTCCTGCTCTTCCAGGTGCAACCCCTGGTGGGGAAGCTGGTCCTCCCCTGGTTCGGCGGCAGCGCCGGGGTCTGGACCACCTGCCTGCTGTTCTTCCAGACCCTGCTGTTGCTGGGCTACCTGTATGCCCACGTGGTGATGCACAACCTCTCCCACCGTGGTCAGCTGCTGCTGCACGGCAGCCTCCTGCTGGTGGCGGTACTAACCTTGCCGGTGCGGCTGCATGCCCAGTTCCAGCCCTCGGGCAGCACGGAACCCCTGGGGCGCCTCCTGGGTTTGTTGACCCTGACCGTGGGTCTGCCCTACCTGCTGCTCTCCACGACCGGGCCCCTGGTACAGGCTTGGGTGGCCCGCCGGGGCCAGGCCCCGTACCGCCTGTTTGCCCTGTCCAACCTGGCCTCCATGGTGGCCCTCTTCTCCTACCCGATCATCGTGGAACCCTTCCTGCCCCTGAGGACCCAGTCCTGGCTCTGGTCGGCGGGTTTCCTCACCTTCGCCGCCCTGGTCCTGACCTTGGCGCGTCGAGTGGCGCATGAAGTGCCGAAGGTGCAACCCGACGTGGAGCCAGCCAACCAGCCGGGGACCGGCATGAAGGCCCTCTGGATCGCCTTCGCGGCCATCCCTTCTGCCGTGCTGATGGCCGTCACCACCCACTTGAGCACCAACGTGGCACCGATCCCCTTCCTCTGGGTGCTGCCGCTGGGGCTCTACCTGTTGAGTTTCATCCTCTGCTTCGACAGCACCCGCTGGTACCACCGTGGCCTCTTCCTGGGGCTGACCCCGCCGCTGCTGACCCTCATGTCGTTGTCCCTCAGCCCGGACTTCCGCTGGATGGACTACCGGTTCGAGGCGCTGAGCCAGGCCGCGTTCTGGTTGAGCTCCGTGCGTGGACAGGTGGCCCTATTCAGTGCGGGCCTCTTTGCTGCTTGCATGGTGGCCCACGGCGAACTGGCCCGGCGCCGGCCCCATCCGCACTTCCTGACGGGGTTCTACCTCCGCCTCAGCCTCGGCGGTGCCTTGGGTGGCATCTTCGTGGCATGGGTGGCGCCGAAGGTCTTCACCACCTACCTGGAACTCCCCCTGGGGCTCGCCGCTGCAGCCGCGGTGGCGGCCTTGTCACTGGCCTTCGAGATCGGACCCAGGCACCGCTGGCAACCCATCATCGCCGGAGCCTTCGGTCTCCTGGCCCTGGGACTCGGCCTCCATGCCTTCCACCTGGATCGCCATGCCGACCAGGTCCAGGTCGCCCGGGGCCGGAACTTCTATGGCACCCTCGCCGTCTTTGACAACCCAGAACAGACCTGGCGAACCCTGGCCCACGGCACCATCACCCACGGGGGCCAGTTCCTGGACCCGGCGAAGGCCAACCATCCGGCCACCTACTACAGTCTGGATTCAGGGGTGGGGTTGGCCATCACCAACCTGCCGGAACCACCCCGCAAGCTGGGACTGGTGGGCCTCGGCGCCGGTACCCTTGCCGCCTATGGCCGACCCGGAGACCACCTCCGCTTCTACGAGATCAATGCCCTGGTGGAGCCCTATGCCCGGCGGTATTTCACCTACCTGAGTCAGGGCACGGCCCGCACGGAGGTGGTGTTGGGGGACGCCCGGTTGAGCCTGGAAGCCGAGCCGCCCCAGGCCTACGACCTCCTCGCCATCGATGCCTTCTCCAGCGACTCGATCCCCGTTCACTTGCTGACCAGGGAAGCCTTCGCCCTCTACTTCCGGCACCTGAAACCAGGGGGCGTGCTCGCCGTCCACGTCTCCAACAAGTACCTGACCCTCCAACCCGTGGTGCGCGCCGCCGTCAACGCCTTCGGCAAACAGGCCCGGGTAGTGGATACCGAATCGGACGAAGACGAAGGCACCTACGGCTCCACCTGGATCCTGATCACCCAGGACGATGCCTTTTTCGGGCTCCCCGCTTTTCAAGACAATGATGATGTGAAGGCCCTGCCAAGCACCTCGCTGGTGTGGCGGGATGATTTCAGCAACCTCTTCCGCGCGCTGAAGGCCTTCTAGCTCTCAGTTTTCAAGCTTTTCGCCAGCAGCTGCGTGCGGATGAAGACATCAATGTCGCCGTCCAGCACCTTCTGGGTCTGGCTGGTCTCGGCGCCGGTGCGGTGATCCTTCACCATCTGATAGGGCTGGAGCACGTAGCTCCGGATTTGGCTGCCCCAGGCCACATCGGCCTTGTCGCCGCTGGCCGCAGCCACCTTGTCCAGAAACTTGCGCTGCTCCAGCTCGTAGAGCCGCCCCTGCAGCACCTTCATGGCCGTAGCGCGGTTCTTGATCTGGCTGCGCTCGTTCTGGCAGCTGACCACGAGCCCGGTGGGCAGGTGGGTGAAACGAACCGCAGATTCGGTGCGGTTCACATGCTGGCCGCCCGCGCCGCTGGCCCGGAAGACATCGATCTTGAGGTCCTTGTCGGGGATGTCGACGTTGATCGTGTCGTCCAGCTCGGGGCTGACATAAACCGCCGCAAAGCTGGTGTGGCGGCGCTTGGCGGAGTCAAAGGGGCTGATGCGCACCAGGCGGTGGACACCCGCCTCGGCCCGCAGGTAGCCGTAGGAGAACGGGGCATCCACGATGAAGGTGGCGCCCTTGATGCCGGCCTCCTCCCCGTCCTGATAGTCGATCATCTCCGTGGCCCAGCCCTTGGTTTCGCAGAAGCGCAGGTACATGCGCAGCAGCATGGCCGCCCAGTCCTGGCTTTCGGTGCCGCCGGCCCCGGGGGCGATGGCCACGATGGCGTGGTTGTTGTCCAGGTCGCCGCTGAGCATCATGCGCAGCTCGGCATCGTCGACGGCCTTGCGGAGGTCGCCTTCGACGGATTCGGTCTCCACCAGCATCCCCGAATCCTCCCGGGCCAGTTCCAGCCCGGTCTCCAGGTCCTCCAATCCCCCCACGAGCCGCTTGGCCAGGGCGATGTCGTTGGTGATCGTGCCCCGTTTCTGCAGGAGGGGTTTGGCGGCGTCGGGGTCGTCCCAGAAGCCCGGCACCGTGGTCCGTTCCTCGATCTGCTCCAACTCCAGGGCCTTGCGCTCAGGGTCCAGGTGGGCAACCAACTGCTGGATGCGGGGTTCCAGCTCGTTCTTGGCCCGTACCAGGGTCTCGAAATCCATCGTTTGCGTCTCCGTCCCCGTAGCCTGGGGAACCTTTGAGTTTAAGGCAATAAGCTCCGGGCCGTCCCCACGCTATTCTGGTTGGATGTCTGGATTCATCCCTGTGATCCCCGCTGACCTGGAGCCCACCATCCGTGGGGTCCTGACCGGGCATGGGGGCGTCCCCCTGGCCTGGGCCCGCTGGGAACATCCCACCCCCAAGGGTCGGGTGGTGATCGCCCATGGGTATGGCGAGCATGGTGAGCGCTACCGGCACACCGCCCATTGGCTGCACGGGCTGGGCTGGTCCGTCTCCAGCATGGATTTCCGCGGGTTCGGGCGGTCCGGGGGCATCCGCGGCGATGCCGTGGGCATCCGCGCCTTCGTGGATGACTTCGCCCTCTTCCTTCGGCAGGAACGTCGCCATGACGCCGGGCGCACAGGCGCCACGGCCCGCGTGGTGGATGGCGTCCCCTTGCCGCCTCTGCCGGTCTGCCCCCAGGTGGTCCTTGGCCACAGCTTTGGTGGGCTCATCGCCCTGCTCACCTTGCTCTGGCACGCAGACACCCTGGACGGGTTGATCCTGTCGAGCCCGGCCGTGGCGGTGAAGTCGAATTCCAAGCTCCTCGTGGTCATGTCACGCCTGCTGCGCTGGTTCATGCCGCATCGTGCCGTCCAGCTGCATGGCGACAAGAGCCGCGTCTGCTCCGATCCCGTCCTCGTCCAGCGGTACGAGGCGGACCCCCTCTGTCATCGCTGGGCCACCGCGGCGTTCGGTGCCGCACTGGATGAGGGCCGGGCCGAAATCCTCCCTCTGGGGCACGAATTGGATCGCCCCATGCTTCTGCTGGAATCCGGCACGGACACCGTGGTCGACCCGGACGCCTCGGAAGCCCTCTGGTCCGCTGTGCGGCCTGACCTCCTGGAACGCCATCGCCTGCCAGGCTTCCTGCACGAGGTCTTCCACGACCGGCACCGGGCCGAAGCCCAGGTCCTGGTCGAACCCTGGCTTGAGAAGCTCTACGGGGCCTGGGACCCTTCGCCCCGGAACCCTTCCCCCCGTCCCGCCATGTCTGAAGTGCTGTCTCCGGAGTCCGCATGAAGCGCATCCTCACCACCCTCACCCTCGTCGCCACCCTGGCGGTCCTGGGCCTGGGTTGTCGCAAACCGAAGGCCGTCGACAAGGGCATTACGGCTACCCAGTTGATGATCAACGCAGACAAACAGATGAAACAGGGGAAGTTCACCGAGGCCCGCCTGACGCTGCGCCACCTGGAGCAGTACCTGCCGGGGTCGCCTGAATTCCCCAAGGCCAAGCTCATGCTGGGCGACAGCTTCTTCTTTCAGGGCAGCCCCAGCTATCCCGAGGCCGAGGTCGAGTACACCAGCTTCCTGAACTACTTTCCCCGCCACGAGTTGAGGGACTACGCCCTCTACCACCGCGCCCTCTGCCACTTCTCCTCCATCGAAAGCGCCGAACGCGACCAGACGGAAACCCGCAAGGCCCTGGCGGGCTTCCAGCAGCTGCTCACGGAATCCCCGGGCAGTCCCTATGCCGGGGAGACCCGGGCCAAGATCCTACAGTGCTGGCGCCGCATTGCCGAGCACGAGCTGGTCGTCGGCGTGTTCTATGTGAACACCTACTACCACCCGGGCGCCGAACGACGCCTGAAGAGTCTGCTGGAAACCTATCCCGACCATGTGGACCGGGAGCGCGCCTACTACTACTTGGGAGAAGCCATGCGCCAGCGGCTCCTCGCCGACGAGGAGTTGTCTCTGTTCAATAAGGAGTACGCCATCAAGCTTCAGAGGGATGACCTGAAGGGCCTCAGCAAGGAACAGATGGAGCAGTACGGCAAGGACTTGCAGGCCTTCAGCACCGAGAAAATCAAGGGCTACCGGGCCGAAGCCAAGAGCTACTACCAGAAGCTGGTGGAGAGCTATCCGGGCTCGGAATGGGCCCGTCGCGCCGCCGACCGCCTGGTCACCATGGGCACCAGCGGCGTCAAGGAAGAGCTGGACGGTTAGTGCTCTCCGGGGGGACCGCCTGCTCGCTTCGCTCGCGATGTCCCCCGGGACCCCCCGCCTACAGGGCTGGCTAAGCCCGCCCTGTGGGCCTGCATTCCTTTACCGGGAGGCATTATGGAGCTCAGCAGCCTAGGCCTTGGCACCTACCTGGGTCCGTCTTCGGATGCCGCGGACGCCTCCTACACAGAGGCCGCCAGCACATTCTTCAAGGCCGGGGGAACCGTATTTGATACGGCCGCGAACTACCGCGGCGGGCGCTCGGAACGGGCTCTGGGGGCGGCCTTCAAGGCCTTCCCCCGTGGGGATTTTTTCGTTTCCACCAAGGCCGGCTACATCCCCATGCCCGAAGCCGCGGACCCGGACGAGGGCCCCCGTGCCTGGTTCCATCGCGTCTTTGAAGGACCCGGCATCCTCTCCCCCGACGACCTGGTGGACGGCTGCCATGCCCTGACGCCGAAGTATCTGGGCTACCAGCTCGATGTCAGCCGGACAGCCCTGGGCCTCGAAACCCTTGATCTGTTCCATCTGCACAATCCCGAACAGCAGCTGACCCACCTCGGTCCCGAGGCCTTCTACGCCATGATCGGCCGGGCTTTTGAAGCTTGCGAAGGCTTCGTGGCCGCCGGGAAAATTCGCGCCTATGGGGTGGCCACCTGGAATGGATTCCGGGTGCCCCCGGGACAGGAGGGCCACCTGGACCTCTCCCGTCTGCTGGCAGCGGCGACTTCCGTCGGCGGACGGCAGCACCACTTCCGCTGGATCCAGTTGCCTCTCAACCTCGCCATGCCCGAGGCCTTCCTGGCCCCGACCCAGGTGCTGGATGGCACGGCGATGACGCCTCTGGCCGCCGCCCAGGCCTGTGGACTCTCCGTGCAGACCTCCGCCTCCATCATGCAGGCCCGCATCCTGCGCCAGTTGCCGGACGGGTTTGCCGAGGCCCTGGGCCTGGAAACGCCGGCCCAGGCGGCCCTCCAGTTCACGCGTTCCTGTCCCGGCGTCACCACGGCCCTGTGTGGCATGGGGCAGGTGGCCCATGTGGCCGAGAACGCAGCGGTCATGGCGCTTCCCAAGCTCGACCCCATCGCCCTGGAAAGCCTCTTCGGATGATCCTGCTGGCCATCACGCCGGGTCTCGGTTTTGATCCTCTCACGTGGTGCACGGTCCTCACCAGCGGCGTGGATGCCTTCCTGATCCGGGAAAAAGCGCTGCCCGCCCGGGACCTCCTGAAGGCGGCCCAGTGGTGCCAGGACACGGCACCCGGAGTGACGCTCTGGGTGGCAGGCCGACTGGATGTGGCCGTCGCCGTAGGTTGCGGCCTGCATGCTCCCGAAACCTACCCGAACGTCGAACCAGGACTGGTCCCGCTGTCCCGTCCCCTGCATGAGGAGGGGCAATGGTCGTCACGCAACCTCCTCGACCAGGTGCTGGTCGCTCCCATCTTTGCCAGCCCCGGCAAACAGGACCCGTGGGGGCCCCAGCGGTTGCATCGATTCCTTGATGGACTCCCCGAATCGGGGCCACGGGTGCTCGCCCTCGGCGGCGTCGACCCCCAGCACTCAGCCTCGCTCAGCCATCCGCAGCTCGCCGGCTTCGCCGCCATCCGGGCTTTCTGGGGGAGCGATCCCAAGGGTGCCGTCGCCCGATTCCGGGGCCTTTGAGCGTATCCTTCTCCCCATGTTCCGGGACTTGAGAGAGAAGGTCAGCGCACCGCGCCGTATGGTGGCCTGGGCGCTGCTTGCCCTGCTGCTCCTGGCAGCAGCCTTCGTGCTGCCCCGCATGACCGCTCATCCCGCCGTGCACCGCGCAGCCGACGTGATCCTCTGGTCCGCCCTCGCCTATGGCGGGATTCGGCTCTTTTCCTTTCTGCTGCTGGATCCCCTGCTGAGCCAGCGACAGACGGCCACGCCAGGCTTTGCGAGGGATCTCCTCGTGGTCGTGCTCTACATGGTGGCCGCCGGGGGCATCCTGCGTGAGGTCATGCAGGTGAGCCTGGGTCAGTTGCTGGGCACCGGCGCCATCGCTGCGGCGGTGGTGGGCCTCAGCCTCCAGGAAGTGCTGGGCAATCTCTTTGCAGGGATTTCGCTCCACCTCGACCCCGCCTTCCAGGAAGGAGACTGGGTGGAGATCACCGGAAACCTGCGGGGAGGTCCCGGCCGCGAAACCCTCATCGGGCAAGTGGAGGGCATGACGTGGCGCACGGTGCAGGTGCGCACCGAGAACGGCGACATGGACATCCTACCCAACCGGATCATCGCCCAGGCGGTGGTGACCAACCTCTACGTCCCCTCTGGACTCCACCGGCGTACCGCCAAGGTCATCGTAGAGCCGCGGGCCGATCTGCATGTGGGCATGGGCAAGCTCACCCGGGCGCTGGCGGGTCTGCCCCACCAACCGCAGCATCGCCCGGAAGTCGTCGTCCACAGCTCCGAGATGGGTGGCGCCATGCTCGAGATGCGCTTCTGGGCCTTGGGCTTCCGGCACAGTCGACAAGCCACCTTCCAGGCCATGCGCCTGGCGACCACGGTCCTGCCCAGGGAAGGCTTTCGCCTGATGGGCCCGCATGGTCCCACGCCCCTGGTGTCCTTCTCCGAGCCGGTACCCGGGGTCTCGCTCATGGGCGAGATCATCCGTGAACTGGGCCTGCCTGCCCACTGGGTCGAGGATCTCCGACCCCACCTGCTGCGTCGCACCCTGGCGCCAGGCGAGGGGGTCATCCGCGAAGGAGATCCCGGGAATTCCCTGTTTGCCGTCCATCGGGGTGCCTTGCATGTGGTCCGCGCGGAGGAGCGCCAGGAACCCTACACCGGTCTGTTCTGGAAACCCTTGGCCGTGTTGGGTCCCGGGGAGTGGTTTGGCGAGGCCAGCCTGCTGACGGGAGCCCCCCGCAGCGCCACGGTGGTGGCCTTCACAGAGGCGGAGATCCTCGAACTGCCCAAGGAGGCCTTCGAGGCTTCCCTGAAGCGAGAGCCCGAACTCCTCGAACGCCTGGTGGACCTGATGGAACGTCGGGATCAAGAAACCACCGAGGTCCCGATGCCAAAGGAAGGACGCCGAGCCCAGTGGACCCGGCAAGTGCGGGCCTGGTTTGGTCTGAACTGAGCCAACCGACCCACCAAAACCCCACTGCTATCCTAAAGGGGAGGGAGGGGACATGGACTTGCCAGAACAACTGCATCACCTGGTGAGCGAACTGGGCGATTCCCTGGTGAAGGCCCTGTCCGAGGACGATCACTGTCGGGACCTCGCCTTCCAGATCCAGGCCAAGGGTTATGGTTTGATGCTGATCCTGGAGGCCTCGCCCCTGAGTGCCGGTCCCCGGGCGGCCTATGACCCCGAGGATGCCGAGGCCTCGCTGCCCTTCTCCGAGGACGACCTGCACCTCATGAAGTCGTTCAAGATCCGGATGGATTGACCTTGATCCGACCCTGGGACGCCCCGGCACCTGAAGTCGGTCCGAATGTGCGTACCAATGCCGCGGGCTTGGGGCGTGCCGGGCTGGGCACCCTCCTGACCAGCCTTGGAGAGCCGGCCTGGCGCAGCACGCAGCTCCTCTCCGGCCTGCTGCGCCAGCGCTGGACGGAATGGAGCCAGTTCTCAACCCTATCCAAGTCCCTTCGGGCCCGACTGGAGGCCGAGGTCGATCTGGCCTGGCCCGCCATCATCCAGAGCCAATCCTCCGTCGATGGTTCCACCAAGCACGTGTTCGAGTTGCAGGACGGACGCCAGGTCGAGGGCGTCCACATGCCCTATGCCGTCCGGGGGTCCAGTCTGCGACCTACACCCCCGGGGCCCCCGCGCCAGGGGCAGGCCCAGCCTGCCCCTGGCTTCGAGGATCCTGACGAGCAGCTTGACCGCGTCACGCTGTGCCTATCAAGCCAGGTGGGCTGTGCCATGGGGTGCACCTTCTGCGCCACGGGGCAGATGGGCATCATCCGCAACCTCAGTGCTGCGGAAATCGTGGGTCAGGTCGTGGCCATGCTCAACCACCACGCCCATCCCCAGGATCGTCCTGTAAACCTGGTGTTCATGGGCATGGGCGAGCCCCTGCACAACTTCGGCCACCTCATGGCCGCCTTCGAGACCCTAACGGATGCCGATGGGCTGGCCATCCCCCCCCGCCGCATCACCGTGTCCACCTCAGGCCTGGTGAGCGGCATCGACCGGCTCGGAACCTTCCCCCGCAGGCCACGCCTGGCCCTCAGCTTGAATGGCACCACGGACGCCCACCGCTCGCAGATCATGCCCGTGAACCGGGTCTGGGACCTCGAGGCCCTGGCCAGTGCGCTGGGCCGGTTCCCCCTGCAGTCCGGCGAACGGATCACCCTTGAATACGTGCTGCTGAAAGGAGTGACCGACAGCCTGGAGGATGGCCGCCGTCTCATCGCCTTCGCCCGTCGCTTCCCCGCCAAGGTGAACCTCATTCCCTTCAACCCCCACGAGGGGGTCGGCTTCGAGCCACCGGATGAACCGCGCATCAGTGCCCTCTGTCGCCTGCTGTCAGAGGCGGACCTTCCGGTCAGCGTCCGCCGCAGCCGGGGTCAGGATGTGGCCGGTGCCTGTGGCCAGCTGGTGCGCGAAGGACAGTCCCCACACCCGAAACCACGTTGACTTCGGTCATGCTGGACAGGTGCACCCCACACCCAAGCCTTTTTTCGAAACCCTTCACGCCCTGCTCAACGCAGAGGGCGAGATCACCTTGGGCGAACTCCTGGACGCGGCCGGGGAGCAGACCTATGGGTTGCTGGTCCTCCTGCTCTCCCTGCCCAACCTGATTCCGGGCCTGAACCTTGGACTGGCCCCGGTAGGTGGGATCGGGCTCATGGGCCTCGGCGCTCAGCTGTTCTGGGGCACGCCCCACCCATGGATCCCCCGCCGCGTCCAGGCCCAGCCCATCCACAAGGGCCATATCAAGAACGCCCTCGCCAAATTCGAGGCCCAACTCGATCGGTTCCGTTGGCGCGGGGCCGTGCAGCGACCCTTGAGTCATCGCTGGATGGGCGCCTGCATCGCCTGGACGGGCTTCCTCCTGGCCCTCCCCGTGCCGCTGCCCTTCGGCAACCAGCTGCCCGCCGCCATCCTCTGCCTGTTGGGCGCGGCCCTGCTGGAGGAGCGCCCCGCCTGGGCCTGGATCGGGGCTGCCGCCTCCCTGGGCAACACGCTCTACTTCGCTTCCAGTTTCGGCCTCATCGCCCGGACCTGCGTGAGGGCCTTCCACGCCCTGGTGCATTGATGCGGATCGATGCCCTGACCCTCTTTCCCGAATTCTTCGAGGCCGCCCGCCTCGGCATCACCGGCCGGGCCTTCCGGGACCTGGGACATGAGCTCCACATCCACAGCTATCGCCCCTTTGCGGGGAACGCTTTCGGGCATGTGGACGACTCGCCTTTCGGCGGTGGCCCGGGCATGGTGCTGCGGCCTGACGTGTTGCGGAACACCCTCGCCTCAGTGCCGCGGAGGGCCCCAGGCCGCGTCATCCACTTCAGCCCCGCCGCGCCACCCCTCACCCACGCCAAGGTGCTGGAGCTGGCCCGGCTTGAGCAACTGATCCTGGTGTGCACCCGCTACGAAGGGCTGGATCAGCGGGGCGTGGACCAGTTCATTGACGAGGAAGTCAGCATCGGGGAGGCCGTCCTCAGCGGCGGGGAACTGCCAGCCCTCTTCCTCATCGACGCCGTCTGCCGCTGGCTGCCCAGTGTGCTGGGCAACGAGGCCTCGGCCGAGCAGGACAGCTTCGCCACCGGGCTGTTGGATCACCCCCACTTCACCCGACCCGCCGTCTTTGAAGGTATCGAGGTGCCTGCCGTCCTTCAGGGTGGCGACCATGGCGCCATCCGGCTCTGGCGCCTCCGCGAGGCCATGGCCCGCACCAAGCGCCTGCGGCCCGACCTCTGGAAGGTCTTTCTGAAGGATCGGCTGGCAGACCTGGACCGCCCGGCCCAGTGGTGCGCCTGGCAGGTGGAGTACCCCAAGGACTGGGAGCGGCCAAAGCCCAAGGGCTGGAAGGGGTGGCTACCCGAATGACCACTTCCCTTTTCCTTCCCTTCCGTTAGACTGATGGACTCCCCATCCGGGGACTTTCGAGCCATGTCCACCTGTGTTCAGGTTTGGGACCGCTGGCCCAGGAGCCCACATGAGCCACATCATCGACCAGCTCGAAGCCAGCCTGCTTCGCCACGACCTCCCCCGCATCCAGCCCGGCGACACCGTCAAGGTGCACGTCAAGGTGAAGGAAGGCGAGAAAGAACGCATCCAGCTCTTCCAGGGCATCGTCATCGGCATCAAGGGCGGCGGCATGCGCACCTCCTTCACCGTCCGCAAGGTCGCGAGCGGCGTGGGTGTGGAGCGCATCTTCCCCCTGAACAGCCCCACCATCGACAAGATGGAAGTCATCCGCCATGGCAAGGTCCGCCGCGCCAAGCTCTACTTCCTGCGCGAGAAGCTCGGCAAGGCCGGTCGCCTCAAGGAGCGTCGCGTCGAGAACGGCGAATAGGCTCCGCACTTCCTTCGAAAAGGCGCCCGAATGGGCGCCTTTTCGTTTGAACCAGACAATCAAAATGAAGAACTAACTCAAGCTAGTCCTTTGTTTCTATTCCAACGTTTAGATCATCTAACTCGACCTCCCACACACCATCTGTGGAAAAATGAATCCGGCTACTCGGTTGCTCCAACCAGGTTCGCCCTCCCCGGGAGGCAACATGAAGACCTCATCCCTTTCCATCCTCGCCATCCTGGCCGCCGCGGCCTTCTCCCTCCAGGCCGAGGCCCCTCGCTATGGCGTGCAGGGCCTGGTCAACGTCCCGCTGGACGATCTCAAGACCTATGTGGATAGCAAGCCCGGTCCAGGGGTGGGCGTCCACGGCACGTTCGACCTGGGTGATGGGCATGTCCTGCGCCCCAGGCTCGACTACAGCGTCTACCCAGAAGCCTCCTTTGCCAGCGTCAAACAGACTGCTTCCTATCTCAGCCTCGGCGGGGATTACCTCTACTTCATCGCAGGCAAGCCTGAAGGCCTCTACCTGACTGCTGGGCTGTCTGCCGTGCGGTGGTCCTTCGAACACAAGGACCCCTTGTTCAAGGTGAGCAGCAGCACCACCAAGATCGGCTTTGCGGCCGGTGGGGGCTATCAGTGGAACGCCACCGTGGGGACCGAGGCCCGGTGGCTGCATTCACAGGTGGCCAGTGGCTTCACGGCCGATGCCCTGCAGGCGGGGATCACCATTCGTTTCTGAGGTCGGGCCCCGCACATTCGCAAAGGGCTCCGCACCGGCGGGGCCCTTCTGCTTTCCAGGGGCTCGTCAGGGTTTCGCCTGCCCGAACCACTCCGCCGCCCGCACGGCCTCCACCCGGGCCCGGTTTGCCGGCTGGGCGAGCCACTCCGCACCCAGCTTGGCTGCCAGCCGTTGTCCTGCTTCGATATCCGAAGGGTAGTGGACACCGCCGATCACGCGGTCCACGCCCACCAGCCTACCCTGGGCTACCAGCGCCTCCCGATGGTCGGGGAGGAGGTCGGCCAGCACCATGGCATAGGCCAGTCCGCGCGTGGCATGGCCGCTGGGATAGGACGGGCTCAGCTCGCGTTCGATGGCTGGCTGGACGCGGGCATCGGCCTGGTAGGGGCGAGGCCTTCCGAAGTGTTTCTTAAGGCCATCGGTCTGAACCTTGATGTCCTTTCCCACCTGGTCGATCAGGGCCGCGGTGACGGGGTACCGGCTCACATCCAAGGGGAGCCCCGCAGCTGAGGCATAGGCGCCCAGGCCCAGCTTCACTTCTGAAAGGGCGCGCTGGATCTCGGGGCCCGTGCGAGTCCGCTGGTGCCAAAGCACGATGGCGAGGTCGGCTTTCCCATCATCCGAGTCCGGAGCCGGGAAAGCCCCCAGGAAGGCGACCAGGCCCTGAACGTCCACGGTCGCAGCAGGCGTCTGGGTGCGGGCCTGGAGGCCCACGGCCAGCAACAGTGCAAGCACCAGGACGGGAACCTTGAGGAACATGCGCATGGGGCCTCCGGAAGCATTTCCAGTATGGGAGTGGCCTGTGACGACCTTGTGAACCCTAGAGACCGTAATCCTTCCAGCGCCTGGCGAGGCGGTCCTGGATCTCTTCGGGAAACACCAGATCCCTGGGCCACTCGCGGGCATAGCCGTCCCAGGGGCGGTTCTTGCGGGTGGCGTCGATGCCCACCTTGCTTCCAAACGCGAAGCGGTCGGCGGCGTGATCCAGCACGTCCAGGGGGCCTTCCGTGAAGAGCATGTCGCGCCTGGGATCTACGTTGCTGGTGAGGCGGAAAAGCACCTCGTTCAGGTCGTGGGGATCGATGTCTTCGTCCACCACCACGATGCCCTTGGTGAACATGATTTGGCCCGTGCCCCAGATGGCGTTCATGACCTTCTGCGCATGGCCCGGATACTCCTTCTTCATCGATAGGATCACGAGGTTGTGGAAGGCACCCGCGGCCGGCAGGTGCATGTCTCGAATTTCCGGCAGGACCAGGCGCAGGAGGGGCAGGAAGATGCGCTCGGTGGCCAGCCCCAGGTAGGCATCCTCCTGGGGCGGCCGGCCCACGATGGTGGCCGGAAACACCGGGTTCTTCCGCATGGTGATGGCTTCCACGTGCAACACCGGGTAGTCGTCGGCCAGGGAGTAGTAGCCCGTGTGGTCGCCGAAGGGTCCTTCACGTCGCAGCTCGCCAGGGTTCACGTAGCCCTCGATGACGATCTCGGAATCGGCCGGCACTTCCAGATCGTTGGTCACGCAGGGCACCATCTCGATGCCCTCCCCCCGCAGGAAGCCCGCGAACATCACCTCGCTGAGGAAGGGCGGCAGCGGCGCCGTGGCGGCGTAGGTCAGGGCCGGGTCGCCGCCGAAGCTCACGGCCACGGGCATGCGCTCGTCACGGTCGTAGCCGTGGCGATTGCGCGCGCCGTCGTGGTGCAGTTGCGTGTGGAAGCCCAGGGTGCGGTCGTCGAAGACCTGCAGGCGGTAGAGGCCCACGTTGCGGTGCCCGGTCTGCTTGTTGCGGGTGTGGCTCAGGCCCAGGGTGATGAAGGGGCCGCCGTCTTCGGGCCAGGTGGTGAGCACCGGCAGCTCCGTGAGCCTCGGCGGCGACCCGGCCCTGACCTACGCCGCCACGGCGCCGCTGCCGCCCTTCCTCAGCGAGGTGATGTTCGCGGGCTTCCTGCGGGGGGAGGGCATCG
>JANYAZ010000194.1 GCA_025361045.1 Geothrix sp.
CTGGCCGCCGCACCCATGCCCCTCTCCACAGAGGACCCCCGCGCCGTGGCCGCCGAAGCCATCGTCCGGGCCATCGCCAGAGGTCAAGTCCGCAACGTGGTCATGGCCTACGGGGTGGTCAAGTGATCACGGGACGCACGGAACGAAGGAACCTCCGCCTCCTCCCCCGGTTCCTATACGTCGACATCCTGGACCTCCTGGCCCGGGCCTTGCGGATCTTCGGATACAGGGGACGCGCATGATGGGAGACCGAGAAGCATTCCTGCAGGATCTCCTGGTCCTGGCGCCCGACATGGCCACAGGCCATAAGCGTGACGTCGGGACCATCTGGAACGAGGGCAACCTGCGGGACGCCCTGGGTATCCCCACCGTGCCACCCGCCCCCATCCTCTTCACCATCGATGTGCCCTACCCGGTGAGCTGCGACAAGCAGTCCACCATGCGCTTCCAGGTCACGGCCGAGGCCCTGGCCCGGGCCGCAGCCTCCGAGGTCGAGCGGGGCCTGGAGATGGGCATCGCCCGCCAGTGCCAGACGCTCATCGACGAGAACATCGCCCTGCGACAGCGGATCTTCGAACTCGAGGGCGGGTTCAGCACCCGATTCCCCGCCGCCTACGAGGTCGCACAAGAGGTTACAGAGGCCCGGAAGAAATACCCAGAAGGAGACCTTGAGAGCCGAATTGACGGGTTCGTCCAGGAGTCCGGCGAGGCCATGCAGGCCCTGCTGAAACTGAAATACACCCCAGGGGATGACGAAAACTACAGCGCGGTCATCGAACACGCCCGCCTCGAGGTCCGCCAGGCCGCCGGCCAGGCCATCCGCCTGCTCGAGGAAACCCTCGGAACATCGGAGCGGGTCACCCGGATCTGCGCCTCCATCAACGAACACGAACCCACAAACTAGGAGCGGACATGGACCTCTTCGAACACCTCAACAAGATCCCATCCGACAAAGTGGCCCACTTCGCCGGCGGTGGAATCATCGCCGCAGTCGCGGGCCTCGCCGGGATCGGGGCATCCCTGGGATGCACTGCGGCCATCGCTGTAGCCAAGGAACTCTGGGACCGGACTAGGCCCAACCACACCGCCGACCCAATGGACGCCCTCGCCACCATCGCGGGCGGAATCCCGGTCTGGGTTCTCATGGCCATACGCCTGCTCGAGAAGGCCCTATGAACCGCCTGCACCCGCAAGGCCTCCGCGCCATCCTGGCGGCCATCTACGACACCAGCCCCAACGCCAGCCACAACCCCACCTGGGCCGCCAGAAACGCCGATCGCCTCCTGTCCGAGCTTGAACGCACCGCCCAACCAGAGGCCCCCGCACCGAAACCGGAACCCTTGCCCGGGTGCGACTGCCCATCCTGTGGCCGCGGCCATCTGGTCGAGGAGGTCAAAGGCGCAGGATTCCAAAAGTGCGACCACTGCGGGTTCAGGCCGTCACCCACCCGCACCTGCTCCGAGGTTGATGAGACCGCGCCTGACCCCGTGAGGGCAACCCACGACAATGCCCCCCACCTCCTCAAAGGCTTGATGGACCTCCTGGATGCCCGCAAGATCGAGGAAGCCGAAATCCGGAAGCTGCTGGAGCCCGCAGCCCGTGCGATGGGGGTCGAGAACGCCGCCGAGCACAGCATGGGATTCCTGGTCCAAGAGACGATCCCCCGCATGCTGGCGGAGGTGGCACACCTTCGAACAAGTCCAGAAACGGTCCATAGAAGCTTCGAACTCAAGGACGGCCCGCTAACCCACGTCGTCCTCAAGGGCCACCCCAAAGCCTTCGAGGCCCATGCCGCCGAGACTGCAGCAGCGGAACGATGGCGGATCATCACCATCCTGGAAACCGAAATCCCTGTCTACTTACCCAAGCCTTTCCGCCTGGATCCCAATTGGCTCCGCGACACCCTGGAACCCCGATGATCGAGGTCAAAGGCTACCGATGCACCCACTGCCACGCCGGAGGGCGGGTGCGCCGGACCTACGCCACCCCCCAGTCCTGCGCCAAGCACGAGCGCCACTGCTACATGAACCCAACCAACCTCGCCTGCGCCACCTGCGCCCTCTGGGCCTTCGACCACGACGAGCGCCACGCATGCAAGGC
>JANYAZ010000219.1 GCA_025361045.1 Geothrix sp.
CCAGGCCAAGCTCGGCGGCGACTACTACCGCCGCGGCGTGGTGCCCTGGATCATCCAGGACCGCTGGCGCGACCTGGTGGATGCCTTCCGCGAAGGGGATCCCGCCAAGGTGGCCTTCGCCACAGCCATCCTCGGCCATTACGTCGCCGACGCCCACGTGCCCCTCCACACCACCGAAAACCACAATGGGCAGTTCACCAACCAGAAGGGCGTCCACAGCCGCTGGGAGAGCGGGCTGGTTGAGCGGCACGTGCAGGAGGACGCCTTGATGGTCCAGCCTGCCAAACCCGAGGCGACCTTCCTCCTGCGTCCCTGGGACTGGCTGAAGGCCAGCCACGCCCTGGTGCCCCAGCTGCTGGAAGATGACCGGAGTTCAGACCGCACAACCGCAGGAGGCCGGCGCACCCAGGCCTATTGGCTGATCTTCTGGTCCAAGCAGGGCCCGGTGGTGAAACAGCAGCTGCAACTCGCCGGGCAGCACCTGGGCGATGCCATCCTCAACGCCTGGATCGCGGCGGGGAAGCCAGCTCCACCAGCGCCATCGGGAAAGTGATCCGACAGCCAGAATCCGGAGTCACCGGAACAGGATCCAGACGCACCGCCCGCGCAGCCCGATGCATGGGGTTTTGAATCTCGTGGCCGTTCCTTCCCGGGATGAATCACGAAGCGGGCCGCAGGCCTGGGCCAAAACCAACCCACTCGAGGATAAGGTGCTCATTCCGCTGCGGCTTGAATGCGCCCTATCAAGTGGACGAGTCACCCGATGGGTCCATGTCGACCCAAGGCCCAAAAACGACTTTCAGACTAAATGTATTAATCATTTTAGTTAATAAAAAAACAAACTGGCACGGCAGATGCTGATCAAAGAATCACTAAATTCATTGTTTTGCCGTTTTTTTCAATATTCACCCACAACCGCAGAGGGTAACCATGGCGTGCACATCCCCGCGTGATCCTGCCCTCGAGGTCGTTCGGGCTGAGCTTGAGGCCCACTTGCTCGCGTCGCTTCGCTCCCGGGGAAGCTCACTGGTGCCGGCCCAGCTGAACGCTCTCGACGATACCGCTCTGGCGGCGACTTCGGCCCGTCTGGTCCGTCTGCGTCAGGCGTGCGGTTGCTCGGAGGGAGCGGCCTGCATGATCGCGGCGCTGCTCCTCGGAGCCCTGCTCGCCGTCCGCCGTGGCGCCACGAGCCTTGGTGAAGGAATCGTCTTGGGCGCGACGGTTCTGGGGTGGAGCCTCGTCGCGGCCGCCGTCGGCAAGGTGGCGGGCATCCTCGTGTCGAGAGTTCAGTGGCACCTCGAACGGGACCGGTTGTTCCGCCGTCTCGCTGGCGCTCCAGAGGGAGGCGGACATGTCGTTCTGCGGTGAGCTTCGCTACAGCATCATCCGCACCCGAGACGAGTGGCGCTCGTGGCTGGTCTCGAAGTGCACGACGTGGGCCGACGAGGGCTCGAAGAACTGCTCGGATTGGAGGGACGAGGGGTCGCGGAAATGCGCGCAGTGGGCCGATGAAGGCTCGAACCAATGCTGCGACTGGGCCCCGTGCAGCTGGTTCTGTGACGCGTTCTACTGGCTGGCGAAGTGGGTGTGCATCGGCTTCTATTGGGTGGCGAACTGGGTGTGCCAGGCCTGGTACTGGGTGGCGAAGTGGGTGTGCCGGGCCTTCGCCTGGGTCGTCTACTGGGTGCTGACCATCGTGGCGTACATCGTGTGGATCGTGCTGTGGATCCCGTGCCACGTGTTCGGCGGACCCCTCGGACCCGGCGGACCGGTGAAGCACATCTTCGTCCTCGTCCTCGAGAACCGGTCCTTCGATCACATGCTGGGCCTTTCGACCGCCCGTCCGGACGTCGAGGTCGGCTGGACCCTCGGGGTGGGCATCGACGCCATCACAGGCCTGGTGACGACGGTCAACGGACCGTCCTCGCTGGAAACCAACGTCCACAATGGTCAGACCTTCTCCATCCAGGCCGGGGCGCCATTCTGGCTTCCGGTGGATCCCCCCCACGAATTCTGCGACGTCCAGCTCCAGCTGGCCTCCACGACCATCCAGGGCAAGCCGAACGACGACAAGTGCGACTACTCGGGGGTGTATCCGAGTCCGCTCACTCTGGCGGGGTTCGTGGACAACTACGCCAATCAGGCGAACGCCGAGACCGACGCCACGTTGAAGGCCGCCGCGCTGGCGGACCTCGGCACGGTGATGGCCTGCTTCACCGCCGACCAGGTCCCGGTCATCAGCACCCTCGCCCGCGGCTTCGCACTTTGCGATTCCTGGTTCTCCGCGCTCCCGGGGCCAACGTGGCCCAACCGGTTCTTCCTCCACGCCGCCACCTCCGGCGGGTTGGATCGAAGCCCCAGCACGGCAGAGATCGCCATCTCCCAGCTCGACGGCTACCAGTTCGAGAACGGCACCATCTACGATGCGCTCGACAGCAAGGAATACGACTGGCGCGTCTACCACGGCGATGCCTTCCCGCAGGTCGCAGCCATGGCCGGCATGGATCTCGCGACCATGGCGACCAACTACCACGGTCTCGACGACCTCGCCGAGGATCTCCAGGACAGCGACTTCAGCGCCGCCTACGTGTTCATCGAGCCAGACTACGGCCACGTATTCACTCACCATGCCAACTTCCAGTGCGGCAACAGCCAGCACCCGCTCGACGACGTCACCCGCGGCGATGCCCTGATCAAGTACGTGTACGAATCCATCCGCCGGTCCCCCCACTGGGCCTCAAGCCTGCTCGTCGTGACCTATGATGAACACGGTGGTTTCTATGACCATGTCCCACCACCGGCGGCCATCCCCCCGGGCGACATCATCGACCCCGACAACAACGGGCATGGCTTCCGTTTCGATCATCAAGGCGTCCGGGTGCCCACCCTCGTGGTTTCGCCCCTCATCCCGTCCGTGCAGGCGAACGGTGTCGGCGACCAGAACTGCAACCTCATCGATCACACCCAGTACGATCACGGCTCCCTGCTGGCCACCATCGAACAGATCTACGGCCTCTCGCCGCTCACCCATCGCGATGCGACAGCCAAGGAATTCTCCCATCTCCTGTCTCTCCCCACACCGCGATCAGACGCCCCCTGGTCGCTGCCCGAGGCTGCGAAGTCGGGATTCAACTGCGCCGACGACGCCAGCAACCCGCCCAGCGGACCCACGGGACCACTGGCTGAGCCCGTCACGCCGGACGGATCGCATCCCATCGGGCCGAGCCTGCGCGGTTTCGTCGAGCTTGCAGGCATCATCGACGCGCGGCTCCATCCCACCGACAAGGCCCAGATCGCCCGCCGGGTCCAGGAACTGACCACCCAGGCCGACGCCCGCACCTATCTGACGCGGGTGCACACCCAGCTGCAGACCCACCACCAGAGAATCCGCGCCGCCGGAATCTCCCCCAAGGCCACGCGGAGCCGGCGCCGGAACCGCCGCGACGCCACCCTCAAGGCCAAGCGCGAATAAATGGATAGCCGTTGTACATCTTGAAAACTTCCAGCTTTTGGCCGTCCAACGTCGTCGAATCCTCCCGGTAAATCCGGTACTGAGGACTGTCATATCCCCCATCATCTGAATGGGGTCTATAGATGGGTCGAGACAACATTTCTTGCCTGTGGGAGGGGCACCAGAAGAAGGGCCTGGTTGAATACACGGTCCGAATCCCTGCGTCCTGGTTCTCCCCTGAGTCAGTCGGGGAGATCACCCTACAATCGAGCACTCTCCTAATCACTGGTCCCGAGAGGAAGATCCGCTTTTCCTGTCTTGGAGGAAAAATCACCCTCAAAGGAGCCCTTGGCTTCCCAGGGATGAGGGAAGAACACCACCTAGCCCTCTGGGAGGGCTTTGACGGTGCTGGGAAGCGAATATGCAGGCTCGTATGCCCTCAGTGCGGGAAAAGATGCAGAACCCTCTACGCCCAAATGGGCGGCCTGTTCGTGGAGGGACGGGGCCATCAGATCGGTTGCAGAGACTGTTTGAGACTGACCTATCTCTCCACCCAAAAAGTAAATGGGAGGACTCGGCACAGGGCGTAGAATAGCCTCCACTGGCAGTGACATTTGATGCGACCACATGAAGAGGTCAACAATGCGCGAGTTTCTGGTCCCGATTCTTGCTCTTGGGCTTTCTGGGTTCTGCAATGCACAGCAAGTCACTCGCATTGAGCCTCATGACTTCGGCAGCCTAATTGACCTATATGGGCCAGAAAGGTCAGAGGTGTCGTGGGATTTTGGTTTCCATAGAAATCGAGGGCGGAATGTCATTGAGATCAGCGGCCTTGCAATCGACGTTTGGGAGGGTGGATTACTTTCTAAGAGTCACCAAGAGAAGTGGAAGTTGAAAGTCGTGGATCCTCCATACAATTGGCAGCAATCTAACAAGACAAACAAACCTTTTTCCGAACTCGAACAAACTACTATAGATAGATGGGGTGATAATCAAATTCCGTTCGTGTACACCAGTACGTTTTCAACAGAAAAAGAAAATTTAAAAATCATCTGGCTTGATTGGAAAAATGGAAGAATGGAATTCGAATTTGGCCTAGTCCGCTGTGTATTACTATTCAATGAAACCAGTTACGAGTACGACGATATCAACAAGAAGCACGTTGTAACCCATACAGGTCATTTGAAATCTCTTCTTGGAATCGAAACCCGACAGACACCTGAGAATCAGCTGATTACCGTCGAGTACAAGCCCTCTGATTACTCGTATATATTAAATGTCCCATACGAAATGAAGGGACTGAAAAAGGCAGAGTCAAAACCGTGGCACCAATTACTCGCAACAATGAGTAGAGAAGACCAAGAAGCCTGGACTGAATTTAGAACTCGATGGTGGAAGGGAGATATCCATAAGAATGTGGATTCGGATTCAAAGGAATGGTTCAATGAAAAGTGGCTTGATTCATTGAGAGCCAAGTTCCCTTGGATGAGGGAGGCTGAAAGGTCACACCGCAAACTGACACCGGTGGAAGAGCAAAATTACAAAGAGGCTCTTGCAGAGCAGTTCTGTGGCTTTTACTCCAAATTCTTTGAGAAATCCAAGATCTCACCAGAAGGTAGAAAAGCCATGCTGGACCTAATCAAAGCCGAGATATTCGCTACACCGCTAAACAGAGCGATGTAGGTTTTTGAACCTCACCCCCGACCTACTCTCAGGCTTCATGGATAGGGAATTCAAAGGCCCCATTTTCATCTACGGACAAGATGGGCTGACTTTCGCCGCTTTGGCTTTTCACCAACTTCACCGCGAACGCGGTGAAGTCCTGCCACAACCTGGTAAGAGGAACTACTTCCCGATCTCCCACCGCTTCCGCTCCAGCCACACCTGCTCGTCTTTGCCGCGGGCATCCTTGCCGCGCCAGTGGAGCTTCACGGGGCCCTGGGCATCCTGCTTCAGCACGGAGACACCGGCCCCTTCGCCGGTGCGGAGCAACTGCAGCAGGCCCGCCACGCTCGGCACCTGGGGCAGGAAGGGCAGCGGCAGCTGGGCGAGGTAGGTGGCCCGCTGATCCAACTTCTGCCGGGGCACCTGCAGGCGATAGCCCGAGGCGGCGTCCCCTTCCAGCAGCAGCAGCCGCTCCCCGGGTGCGTGGAGCTCGATGACGAGGCGGCCCGTGGCGGCCTCCATCAGCAGGCTGAGCGTACCCACGCCTTCGCCATCGGGCCCGGCGTACCCCCAGCCGTACTGGGCGCGAATGGGCTGAGCCGGAGCTGGCGCAACCACGGGCGGGGGCGCCTGGAAGGGCATCACTGGTCGTCCTCGTCCTCATCCGGTTTCGCCGGGGGCACCTCAGGAGAAGCCAGCGGGGATTCGCGTTTCGAGGCCTGCTCCTTGGCAATGCGGATGCGCAGATCACCCAGCCGCTTTTCAAGGGCGACCCGCTCGGGGAACACGAAGGCCAGGGCGCGTTCCCACTGCTCTGCGGCCTCGGTCAGCTTGCCCTGCTTCACCAGCACGTCGCCCAGGTGCTTGCGGACCTCGGGACTGAAGGGGCTCAACTCGGCGGCCCGCCGCAGCGTGGCCTCGGCCTCGACGATCCGGCCGAGCTTGAACTGGGCCCAGCCCAGGCTGTCCACCACATTGCCGTTGTCCGGCGTGGCCTTGGCGCTGGCCTCGATGAGGGCGGCGGCCTCCTCCAGGTCGCGATCCTGCTCCAGCAGCAGGTAGCCGAGGTTGTTCTGCACCAGGGGGTTGGTCGGTTCCAGGACCTGGGCCTCTCGCAAGACCGCCAGGGATTCCGCGTGCCGGTTGAGCTGGTCCAGGGCCTGGCTCTGCAGGATCAGCATGTCCACGCGGCGCACCGGCGACAGGCTGCGGGCGCGTTCGAGTGCCTCCAGGCACTTGTCCCAGCGCTGGAACTCCTGCCAGAGGGTGGCCATGCCTTCGAGGTGCAGCTGCTCCAGCGCGGCGCGGGTCTCCTTGCGGGAGAAGAACGCATATTCGAGGTACTTCGGTGGCAGCTTGCCCGCCTGCTTGAAGAAGGGGACCTGTGGATAACGGGTGATGCCCTCCTGCAAAGCCTCCAGGCCGCTCTTCCAGTCGTTCACGCTGATGAAGGCCTGGGTCCTGAAGACCTGGGCTTCGGCATCGGTGTGGGCCCGGGGCTGCCGTACCTTCAGGAAGGCCAGCAGGGCCTTGCCCTTCCCCTGCAGCAGGAGGGATTCCGCGTAGAGCATCGGGACGCCATCGGCAATCCACTCTGGTTCGAGATCCTGAGTCACGATGGTTTGGAGGCGCCGTTCGGCCTCTTCGAAGCGCCCCAGGTTCATGAGGGCGCGGGCGGTGTGGAAGGTCAGGGTGGGGCTGGGTTTCAGCGCCTCGGCCTTGGCCAGAGTCTCCAGCGCCTCGGCCCACCGCGCCGTCTGGATCCGGACCAGGGAGACGTTCTCCCACAACCCAGACTCCTGGGGGACATGGCTCGCCAGCAGGAGGAAGCTCTCCTCAGCGTGGGCGAGGTAGCCAGCCTTGATCTGCTCCCGCGCCAGTTCCTCCAGCATCCGCAGGTGCCGATCCTCGGGGTTCCGGGCATTCAGGGCCAGCAGGGCCTCCCGCTTCCCGTCGTAGTTCTGGACGGCGCGCGCATGGATGAGGGCCCGTTCCCAGGCCGGCGCGTAGCTGGGTCGCATGCGGCCCAGGCGGAGCCAGGCCCGCAGGGCACCCTCACCATCCTTCGTCTGTTCGGAGACTTCCCCGAGGCGGGCCCAGAGCTCTGGATCCTGCGGCAGGCGCTGGGTCGCGGCTTTCAATTCGCGGACCGCCTCCGGGGCCAAGGCGGCATCCTTCTGCGCGCGCTGGTACTGGAGGAGGGCGAGATGGGCCTGGGCCTCTGCATTCTGGGGGGCCAGCTCCACGGCCTTCCTGGCGGGTGCCACGGCGGCATCCGGATCCTGGGCCTCCTGCAGGGCTTCGGAGAGTCGGAGGTGGGCCTCTGCGCTGGCGGGCACCTGGACCAGCACGCGGCGGTACATGGCCGCCGCAGCCAGCGGATCGGCCCCCCCACCCCTCAACTGCAAGGCGCGGGCCTGGAGCATGAGGGCGCGGACATCCTCCTCTGCGGAGGCCGGGGCCCAGACGAGAAGAAAGGCGAGCAGCGTACAGCGGAAGTCAGGCACGGACGGTCTCCTGATGGAGCAGGGACAGGAGCCTGGCATGGGGGGATTCCCAGGCCTGGGGTGGCAAAGCCCGCTGCACGGCGGGTTCGCCGGACCGGGGGAGGATGCATTGGATCTCGGTGCCAGCAGCATGCGTCGCCTTCTTGTCCCGAGCCAGGAGCGGCAGACAGTCGGGCCAGGGCGCAATCAGAGGTATCAGCGGCACCAGGCGCCGGGCCAGGGGCTCGAGGAAGCCTGGCGGGAAGGGTTTCAGGCCCTGCTCTTCGGCGAGGAGGCAGGAACCCAGGAGGCCGAGCCCGACCGCCTCACCGTGCAGCAGGCGATACCCGGAGGCAGCCTCCAGGGCATGCCCCAGGGTATGGCCGAGGTTGAGCAGCCGGCGTTCCCCCGCTTCCCGGGGATCCCGGTGCACCACCCCGGCCTTGAAGGCGAGCGCGCGCTCCACCCAGGCGATCTTCACCGGCCCTTCCTGCAGCATCTCCAGGGCCCACGCCATCTCACCCAGGATCAGGGCCGTCTTGATCAGTTCCCACCGCCCATTGTCCAGATGCCGTTCCGGCAGGCTGGCCAGCAGATCGGTGCAGGCCACCAACCGGCGCGGAGAGTGGAAGGCCCCCACCAGGTTCTTGCCCGCGGAGAGATCGGCGCCGGTCTTGCCGCCCAGGGCCGCATCAGCCATGGCCAGGAGCGTGGTGGGCCAGACCTGCCAGGCGACGCCGCGCAGGTAGAGCGAGGCCGCGAGCCCGGCCAAGTCCGTGAGCACGCCGCCCCCCAGAGCCACCACGGTGGCATCCCGATGGAGGGGCACGCTGGCCCAATGCTCCAGCCAGGGAATGACCGTGCGCAGCTTCTTCTCTTCCTCGGGCACCGCCACCCAGAGGGCGTGGTCCGGCTCGGGCATTCCCGCCCCAACCCAGGCTTCGCGCAGACGCAGGTCACCCACCAGCGTCCACGCCCCTTCCGGGAGCAGCTCCCGATCGGGCCCTTCAAGGAGAAAGACCTCTGTGGCAAAGCCGGAGGGCGTGGCAAGCCTCATTGACGGCCCTTCAGCGTGGCCTCGGCCTTCATGAGCTGATCGCCCCGCAGCCACTGGATCATGGCCTTGTCGCCAGGCTTGAAGGCGCCCAGGGCACCCATGAAGTCGTAGACGTTCTTGATGGGTTTGTCCCCGAACTGAATGAGGATGTCACCGTTCTGCATGCCGATGGTTTCCGCCGTGGAGCCCTTGGAAACGCCGTTGATGCGGAACCCTTTCGGATTGTCGGCGTAGTCGGGGATGGTGCCGAAGGCGATGCGCATGGGGCCGCCATCGCCCCGCATGGGCAGCTTGGCGGTTTCTGCATCGAAGGCTGGCAGCGTCGCCGTGTTGGCCAGGTCCAGGGCCACGGCCTTGCCAAAGGCCACGAGCTTCACCATCCCGGGGAAGTTGATGCGATCCGCCGTATCGGTCGGTCGGTGGTACTCCCCGTGGATGCCCGTGAAGAAGAAGAAAGTGGGGATCTTCGCCTGGGAGAAGCTCATGTGATCCGAACCACCCACGGCCGCACCCACGTCCGCCGTGACGGCGAATTCCTTCGGAGCGAACTTCTGGGCCGCCTCCAAGGCGGATTTCGGGGCCCCCAGGCCACCCAGCATCAGCTTGGGCGCCTTGAGGTCGAGCCGCCCGACCATGTCGAAGTTGAGCATGAACTTGACGGATTCAAGCGGGTGAGTCGGATGCTGCACCCAGTACTGGGAGCCCAGGAGCCCCTCCTCCTCGCCAGCAAAATGCAGCAGCAGGATGGAGCGCTTGGGACGGGCTTTCTTCAGCTCCCGGGCCAGCTCCACCACCATGGCGGTGCCCGACGCATTGTCATCCGCCCCGGGATGGACCTGGCCGCGGGCTTCCGCACCACCCATGCTGTGCCGTTCGCCCATCCCCAGGTGATCCATGTGGGCACCAAGGACGATGAACTCTTTGCGGAGCTTCGGATCTCGACCCGGGATCACGGCCACCACGTTGGGCACCTGGGCTTCTTCGCGGCGCAGTTTCAGGTCCAGGGACAGGGCCGTCCATGGGGCCAGGATGAAATCCTGGCTGGCGGGTTTCCCGGTGTCCTTGATGGCCTTGAACCGCGCCGCCAGGTCACCACAGGCCCCACCCAGACTTTCCAGCGTCATGCTGACCACCGGCAAGTCTACCTTCACGGGGCCTTCCTCCCGTTGCAGGGGACGTAGACCACCGTCCTCCAGCACGATGACGCCGGCCACCTTGGCGGATTCCAGTTTTTTCAGACGGGCCAGCAGGCTCCGCTCGCCTCTGGGCAGGTGGGAGAACCCATCCAGGTCGGGCACCGAGCGCGCGATCACTGCCACCCGGCCCGGCAACTCGATGCCGGCGAAATCGTCATAGCCTCCAGGGATCTGGACGCCATAGCCGAGAAAAGCGAGGGGCTTGCTGCGGAAATCCGCGTCCCCGCTGAGACCGAGGGCTTCGATGTCCTTCCCCCACACGAGGGGACGGGCGCTGTCGCCCTGGATGAGAGAGGCGGCCTGGCGCTCCCGGACCACCTTGGCGATGAAGGGGAAGCGCTGGATCTGAGTCTTCAGCCCAAGGGCTTTCAGCTCACTTTCAATGCGCCGGGCGGCTTGATCCAGCTCGGGGTAGCCATTGCCCCGGCCCTTCAGCTCCGGGGAGGCCAGAAAGGTCACATCGCGGCGAAGCCGCTTCTCGGTGGCCGCCTCCGCCTTCGAGGCAGGCGCCTGGACTTGCGCCACGAGGGTGGCAGTAGAGAGGGCGAGGATCCAGAAACCCATGATGTCTCCGAGGGAAACCCCAGTGTACATGAGGCTGTCTTGGAAACGCCCGGGCGGACCGTGTCTCCCGCGGGGGATTCCCCGGAGGGTGTGGGACAATGGGCTCATGTCAGAACAGGGAGCCTTCTTCCAATCCGACCGGGCGGACGAGCGCCCCATGCGTCACGCCCTGCTCTGGCGCCTGGCGGGCTACCTCCGCCCGCAGTGGGTGGCGCTGCTGGGCCTGTTGGTCCTGATGACCCTGGGGGCCTTCCTCGAAGTGTTGCCTTCGGAGCTGACCCTCCGCCTCATCAACCGGTTCATGGGCGAAGGCAGCCTGAAGGGGGCGGCCCCCATGGTGGCCGGCTTCTTCGGTGTGCTCATCGCCGGGTTTCTCGTCAGCTTCGCCCGGTACTTCATGCTGGCCAAGGTGGGCCAGAAGGCCATGCTTGAGCTTCGTGTCCAGCTGTTCGCGCACCTCATGGGCCGCAACACGGATTTCTTCCATCGCAACCCCGTGGGCCGGCTCATGACCCGCGTCACCAGCGACGTCCAGAACCTGAACGAGATGTTCGCCTCGGGGTTCGTGGCCATAGTGGGGGATGCGCTCTCGCTGCTGGCCATCGTGGCCTGGATGTTCTGGACCCACCCCGGCATGGCCCTGGTGGCCCTGGGGATCCTCCCTTTTTTGCTCATCGCCACCGAAGTCTTCCGCCGCCATGCGGGTGAGGCGTTCCGGGAAACCCAGCGACGGTACGCTTCCATCAATGCCTTTCTCCAGGAGCAGGTCTCAGGCATGGGGCTGGTCCAGATCAATGGCCAGGAGGTGCGCAGCGACCAGCAGTTCAAGGTCCTGAACGAGGACTACTACCAGGCCTTTCTCCGCACGATCTTCGCCTATGCAGTCTTCTTCCCCGTCGTGGAGTTCATCACCTCCGGCACCCTGGCCGCGCTCATCTTCTACGCGGGTTTCAAGCTCAAGGCGGGGGCCATCACCTGGGGTCTGCTGTTGGCCTTCATCCAGCAGTCGAGCCGCTTCTTCCGCCCCATCCGGGAACTGGCGGAGCGCTACAACGTCATGCAGACGGCCCTGGCCTCCAGCGAGCGCATCTTCCGACTGCTCGACAACCAGGACGAAATCCCGGAACACCCGGAGGCCCAGCCGGCCACCTTTGCTCAGGAGATCCGTTTTGAAGGGGTGAGCTTCGCCTACGAAGAGGGCGGCCGGAAGGTCGTGCGCGACCTCAGCGGCGTCATCCCCAAGGGCCAGCGCATCGCCGTGGTGGGTCATACGGGTGCCGGCAAGAGCACCCTGATCAACCTGCTCATGCGCTTCTACGATGTGCAGGAGGGGCGCATCAGCGTGGATGGCGTCGATGTTCGTAACGTCAAGCTCCGCGGCCTCCGGGACCTCTTCGGTCTGGTGCTCCAGGACGTCTTCGTCTTCTCCGGCACCCTGCGCGACAACATCGTGCTGGACCGCCCCATGGACGAAACCCGCCTTGCCTCAGTCCTGGACCAGAGCCAGCTCAAGGATCTGGTGGACCGCCTACCCCAGGGCCTGGATACGCAAGTGGGGGAACGCGGCCAGAAGCTCAGTGCGGGCGAGCGCCAGCTGCTGGCCTTCGCGCGCATGCTCTACCTGGAGCCGGCCGTGCTGCTGTTGGACGAGGCCACGGCGAACATCGATTCCGAAACCGAATCCAAGATCCAGACCGTCATCGAGCGCGTGAGCCACCGGCTCACCACGTTCACCATCGCCCACCGGCTCTCCACCATTCGCGAAGCGGACGAAATCTGGGTCATGGACCAGGGGACGCTCGTGGAACGCGGCACCCACGAGGGTCTCATTGCCCAGGACGGCGTCTACGCCAAGCTCGTGCGGCTCCAGTTCGCCGATGGCGAGGCGGCCTGAGACCAGCGGGTGTTCCTTCGGGAAGGTATTCTTTCCCCTGCTGATTCGGCCTGCCTCAGCCCATTTTCCAGAGCAGAACTGAAACCGCGAATGACGCGAATGGGCGCGAATACCGCGGGGATGGGCCGCCTGGGCCTGTGGCCCCCAGTCACGCTGAACGGAGGCGGAAGCACGGCCGTTCGCCATTCGCGCACCCGAAGGGCGATTCGCGGCATTCGCGGTTCATTTCCGTTCTGGCTGAGGCAAGCCGATAACCAGGGTTTCTTTTCAAACCAAATAGGAGCGGTTCGGGGCTGCCAGACTGGAGCCATGCTCCACCTGCCGCCCCTCTACCCCATCACCGATGCGACGCGCTCTGAATCCCTGTCGGCGCAAGTCCGGCGGCTGGGCGAGGCTGGTTTCCCCCTGGTCCAGTTCCGGGGCAAGCCGCTGGAGGCGAAGGCCCAGTGGACCGAACTGCGTGCGGCACTGACCGAAGCTGCCGCCAACGGGGGCTGGCCCATGATCTGCGTGAACGACCGTGCAGACCTGGCCCTGCTCGCCGCCCGGGAAGGCCTGACGCCCTGGGGGTTACACCTGGGTCAGCCGGACCTGCCTACCACCGAGGCGAGGCGGCTTCCCGGCCTGGCGGACCTGCATTTCGGCGCCTCGACCCACGCGGCAGCTGAGTGGGTGATGGCCGGGGCCGCCTGCGATCACGCCGGCGTGGGGCCCTTCCGTGGCACTGCCACCAAATCCGACCACGCCGACCCCATCGGCATCGAGGGTCTGCGGGCTGGCTGCGCGGCGCTGCGGGCCCAGGGCATCGCCCCCATCGCCATCGGGGGCCTGACCTTGGCTGATGCGGCGGCCTGCTTCGAGGCGGGCGCCGAATCCCTGGCCATGGTGGCCGAGGTTCACCAGGCTGGAGATGCGGCCGTTCTCGGCTGGGAGGTCCAGCGCCAGCGCTGGAAGCTCCGCCCACCATTTCGCCCTGGGCAAGGGCTGGTGCTCCTGGGGGGCAGCGGCGCCGGGAAGACCTCCCTCGGGCGGCAGCTGGCTTTCCGGCTGGCCCTGCCCTTCCACGACCTGGATGCGGTCATCGAGTCCGAAGGAGGCCGCCCAGTGGCGGACATCTTCGCCGAGTCGGGCGAAGCACCGTTCAGGGCCCTGGAAGCAGCGTTCCTGCCCAGGCTTCTGACTTCCCCTGCGGTGGTGGCTCTGGGTGGAGGGGCCTGGGAATCTGCCGACAACCGGGCCGTGGTGAAGGCCAGCGGCTTCGCCCCACTCTGGCTGGCCGAGGCCCCGGCGCGGGCCTGGGAGCGGGCAGGACGGGATCCCAAGCGCCCCCTGGCTCAGGACCGCACAGCCTTTATGGCCCGCTGGCGGACCAGGATGCCGGCCTGGACGCAAGCGGACATGCTGCTCGCCTTTGGTCACAGTTCCCGGGAACTGGCTTCAGCCTTGCTAGACTGAGTGGCCTCCCTGGACATCCATTGGACTTGATCCTTTCTGATCTGCATTCGAACCTGCACGCCCTCCGGGCCGTGCTGCGCTTCGCGCGGCGACGGGCCATCCATCGATTCGTGCTGCTGGGCGACCTGGTGGGTTACGGTGCCCATCCCAACCAGTTGCTGGACAAAGTGCGGGAACTGAGGCCCCGGTTCATGGTGCGAGGCAATCACGACAAGGTGTGCGCGGGTCTGGAACCGGACTCGTCCTTCAGCCTCCCCGCGAAGCAGGCCGCCGATTGGACCCGGGACCGCCTGCGCCAGGACAATTGGCGTTTTCTCGCGGAACTGCCGGTGGGACCACTCTGGGTGGGTGAAGACTTCCAGATCGCCCATGGCTCGCCCATGGATGAAGATGCCTACCTGCTCCACATGCGGGAAATCAGCCAGGCCTTCGACGCCTTCGAGGGCCAGCTGTGCTTTTTCGGCCACACCCACCTGCCCGGCTGCTTCGAACTGGATGAAGCCCGGGGGCAGCTGAACTGGATCTGCCTGCAACCGGGCGAATGGTTCCAGCTCCAACCCCACTGCCGTTACCTGGTGAATCCCGGCTCGGTGGGCCAGCCAAGGGATCGGGATCGACGCGTTTCGTTCATGACCTTCGACCCCAAGCGCCGCTGCCTGAGGCTGCACCGCCTTGACTATGACGTGAAGGGCGCAGCCAAGGCCATCCTGGCCGCAGGGCTGCACCGCAACCTGGCAGACCGGCTGGGTCAAGGCATTTGAAAGGCAGAACCTCCATGAGTCACGCATCACTTCTGTCCGCACCTGTCCTTGAGCAGTTCCTCATCCAGGCCCGTCTGACCAAGGCTGTGGCCAGCCTCCGACTCCAAGATGCCAATTCCCGGCTGCTCGGAGACTTGCGGATCCACGCCTTTCGCCCAGGTTCGGCCCTGGAACTGTCAGGCCTGCATGCGAGGGATTCGGTGCCCACCGAGGGCATCCCCGTCACACTCACCGTCCTGCTGGGGGATGAGGTGCTCACCTTGGAGTCCCACCTCCTCCCGCCCCTCCATCACGAATCCGGAACCACCCTCCTGTGCCTTGAGTGGCCACAGGAGCCGGCCCGACTCCATCACCGCCGGGATGTTCGCGTGGCCGGACCTGACCAGACGCCTCTGAAGGTGCGGGTTGAACTGGGCGGTCGTCGGCTGGAGGCGCTGCTGGTGAACCTCACGGAAACGGGTGTGGGACTGGCTCTGGACGAGGCCCTCATGGTGGACCTGCACACCCAAGTGGATATCGATGCAGAACTGCCCGATGGCGCCCTCCTCCACTGCCCTGGAGAAGTCCGCCACCTTACCTACCTCGAGGGCCAGGATTATCCCACCCGCCTGGGCATCGTGCTGCACCCAGGACCGGATACCGATCTCGAGCCCATGCACCGCTTCATCCAGGCCCGGCGAACCGACCGGTCCCATCGTTTCCGGCAGAGCTGAGTTCAGCTTTTTCGAAGGCTCACGGCCATGCCGCCCGCTCCCAGGAGCAGCATGATCACGGCCTGGACCATGGTCTTGTAGGAGACCTCGGTGCCTCCGAAGATCGCAGACCGCAGGAACAGCAGGCCCAGAACGAGCAGCAGCGCGTAGATCCCCAGCATCACCTTGCGTGCCTTGGCGTTCGTTTCCAGTGTGTCTTCCGCGAAGATGCGGTCATAGAAAATGAGCCCGATGGCGGCCACCACATTGAGGGCGACGAACATCAGCCAGAAGGCGCGGGCGGCCGCAGCGGCACCAGGTTGTCCCACCAGGGGCTTCAGCATGGACCCGTAGAGCATGCCGCCGAGGCTGGAGCCGATGAGGCTGCCGATGACGCCATACAGGAAGGCGTAGCCCATGTAGACGGCCTTCTTGTCGGCCGGCGCCACCAGCCCGACATAACTGTAATACTTCGGGTGGGCGGTCATCTCACCGATGGAGAACACGGAAATGCCGAGAATGAACACCCACACGTTGGTGGACGCGGCAAGACACAGGAACCCCAGCGTGCCGATGACGATGCCAGTCACCATGGTGGGCAGGGGTCGGACGTTCTTCACGAGGCGACTGACGAGGACCTGCAGCAGGATGATCGTCCCACCGTTGACCACGGTGACATGCTCCGCATCGAACTTCAGGGGGATCCCGAAGGAGGCAAAGAAGCGGTTCACGGGCGTGGCGTCCACGAAGTCCCGGAGGTACCAGAGCACGGATCCGAAGTTCTGGAAGTAGAGGATCCAGAAGCCGGAGTACACCACGATCATCAGCATGAAGCGGGCGTCGCCCAGCACCATGGCCGCGCTGTGGGCCACTTCCCGCAGACTCTTGGTGTTTTCAGGCTTCGGCGGATCCTTGAAGAGGAACACCGTGGGCAGCAGCATCGCCGCGCAGTAGATCGCCGAGGCGATGAACACGTAGCGCCAGGAGAACCCCTTCAGCACACTGACGACGAGCGGTGCCAGGAAGGCGCCGATGTTGATCATCCAGTAGTAGATCCCGAAGCCGAAACCCGAGTTCTCCTCCGTGGTGGTCCGGGCCAGGGTGCCCGAAATGATCGGCTTGAAGAGCCCGGCACCCGTGGCCATGAGCAGGAGCGCAGCGAACACGGCCCCGTAGGTCGTCACATTGCCGGCGATGAAGTAACCCGCCGACAGGATGGAGAAGGAAAACAGGAGCATCCGTCGGTATCCGTACCGATCGGCCAGGGCACCACCGGCGATGGGGATAACGTAGGTGAAAGCGTAGATGAGGCTCTGGAGGAAGCCCACCGATTGTTCCGTAAAGCCGAGTCCGCCTTCGGACATCTTGTTGGTGAGGTAGACCGCCAATACGGAGTTCAGGCCGTAGTAGGCCGCCCGCTCGAAGAGTTCCATGACATTCGCCAGCCAGAAGACGGGCGGAAAGGTACGAAGGATTCCGGAGGGGCGCTGGGTCGACATCTGGCGATTATACGGGATGAGGCGGTCATCCAAGCCGCGAGCCTGCGCCGCTAGAGTGGTGTCCCTGAAATACTGGGATCATGCGGGAGCAGGGGCCACCACACTAGCCACCGCCCCGCTGGAAGCCGCGGTGGAAACGGGCCATGAAGGTCGCGGCCTCGTCCTCAGAATGACCCTCGAGCCTGATGTCGATGCGATGACAGGGAAGGACCACGCTGCCCAGTCGGCGGTTCTCGAGTTCCTGAAGCCGGATCTCCCAGTGGCGCGGGCCGTCGCCCCCACGGAAGACGCCGTCCTGCTCTGCCACGACGACCTGATCCACGGCCGAGGGCAGCAGGCGGAGGAAATCCTCCTGGCTGAGGCTCATCTCAAGGCTTATCTGCATGGATCCTACCCGCCAGCCACGGGGGGCCAGATGGCCATGACTTCGCCCTCGGCCAGGACGCGGCGGTCGCGCTCCGCTGGCGCCACCCAAACGCCATCCACCAGCACGATGGCGCATTGACCCAGGGGGATCCCCTGGCTCTGGATCACCTCCAGGACGGTGGCACCCGGCGCCACCTCCAGCTCGATGCGGTACCGCGACCTCACCTCCGCAGGAAGGTGGACCGCGAGGGAAGCGAACAGTTTGAGAGAGATCCTCATGCCACGCTGTGGGCCGCGGCGAGGTAAGCATGCATGATCTGGGTGGGATCGGCCATCAGGCGTTGTTTCCAGACCCCCAGCCTCACCTGCCCCTCGATGAGGCCACGCAGGGCGCCCACATGATCCGTGAAGCCGACGGTGTTGGCGCCCGCCAGCCGTTCGCCGTCGAACTGCAGGTTCAGGTAGCGGTAGCGCACTTCATCCAGCGCTTCGGCGGATTCGCCGCCGGGCACACCCTGCCACTCACCAAAGGACGAAGAAACCAGACCCAGGGTGGTGAGCACGTTGAAGACGAAGCTGCCCTTGAAGCGGGCGGGTCGGCCGGCCATGTTCAGCGCGGCGATGCGGCCCTGCTCCACGGCGTTGGGCTGGATGGCATTGAGTTGCCGCTTGCCCGTGAGGCAGTCCGTGGCCTCGGCCACGTCACCGGCCGCATAGACGCCAGGCACACTGCTCTGCAGGTTGGAATCCACCACGATGCCCTGCGCCAGGGCGATGCCGCTGCCGTCCAGGAAATCCAAGTTCGGATCCACGCCCACCGCACTCAGGTAGATGTCCGCGGGGAGGACGCGCCCATCCGCCAGGGCCACCTGGAGGACGCCGCCCTCGGCGGTAATGCCTGTGGGTTGGGTATGGGTGAGGATCTTCACGCCCTTGGCTTCGCACCAGCGGCGCAGCATGCCGCTGGCCGTGGGATTCATCATCCGTCGCACCATGTAGCCGCTGCGGACGAGGATGGTGAGGTCCACGCCGCGGGAGAGCAGGCCCTCCATGATGATGCAGCCCACAAAGCCCGCACCCATCTGGACGATGCGGGTGCCGGGCCGGGCCTGAGCGAGGATGGCCCGAGCATCGTCGAGGGTCCAGCAGGCCTGGACACCCGGCAGGTCGATGCCGGGGATCCGCTCCCGGCTGGGGCGGGAGCCGGTGGCGATGAGCAGCCGGTCATAGGCCAGGCTCTGGCCGCCGACATCCACCGTGCGGGCGTTGGTGTCGACGGCCGTCGCCCGTGCCTGCAGGAGCTGGATCTGGAGTCGGGCGTAGTGATCCGCGTCCTTCCGCAGGTGGGTGCCTGCCTCCTCAATGTCCCCTCTGAGCAGGTAAGGGATGGCCATGCGGGAATATGGGGGACCCGCCTCACCGCAGACGAGGGTGATCTCCGCAGAGGGGTCGGCCTTGCGCAGGGTCTCCGCCGCAACCACCCCGGCGGGCCCGCTTCCGAGAATGACGTATCGCATGGGTGTCAGACGCTGAGCCGCTTGCGGGTCTCTGCCGTGGGCACGCCGTCCTTGGTCCAACCCCGCACCTGGTAGTACTCCGGCAGCATGATGTCGAGCTTGGACACGGCACCCTTCTGGGGGCCGGTCTTGGCGGCCTCCTTCATGAGGCGCGGCGGCAGGTTGTCGTCCTTGCCCGTGAGGCCCGCGCCAAGATTGAACTCCCGCTCCATGTTCCAGATGCGCTCACCCACAAGGAGCAGCCTGTCCTCGGACCAGTCGCCTTCGCAGGCGGCCTGGATCTGCGGCTGGATGTCCGCCAGGCCCCAGGCGAAGGTGGTGAAGAGGCAGAGGCCGCTGGAATCCACGACGGCCGTGAGGTCCTGGAAGGCCTTCAGCATGGCGGGTTTGCCTTCGGTGGCCTGGGGCTCCATCTTCACGGGGATGCCCAGCACTTCC
This sequence comes from Geothrix sp., assembly GCA_025361045.1. Classification (GTDB taxonomy): domain Bacteria; phylum Acidobacteriota; class Holophagae; order Holophagales; family Holophagaceae; genus Geothrix. The sequence continues at coordinate 19,042 of JANYAZ010000219.1, forward strand.
GGCGACACCATGTAGCCGCGCAGATGGCAGGCACCGCGGTTGCTGGTGGCGTAGGCGAGGCCCATGCCCTGCAGACCGCGGCCATCGTAGGCCGGGAACTCCTGGCCCTTCACGGTCATGGACAACTCAGGGCGACCGTACTTCGCGCAGAGCCGCTTGGAGCCAAGGCCGATCTCCTTGCCGAAACCTTCGCCCTTGGCGGTCAATTCAGCGAGCTTCACCACGCCCTCGGTGGAACCGAAAGGCAACTCGAA
>JANYAZ010000231.1 GCA_025361045.1 Geothrix sp.
CTGCTGGTGGGCTCGGATATCGCCACCGTGCTTACCAGCGTGGAGCCCCTGGGCATCGACGTGCTGGGCCTCAACTGCGCCACCGGGCCCGACGAGATGCACCAGCACCTGCAGACGCTGTGCGAGGCCAGCCCCTTCGCCATCAGCTGCCTGCCCAATGCGGGCCTGCCGGAGAACCGGGACGGCCAGGTGGTCTACCCCCTGGATCCCGCTGGCTTCGCCCCCAAGGTGCTGCACGCGGCTTCGGAGTTCGGCCTCGCCATCCTGGGCGGCTGCTGCGGCACCACGCCCGATCACATCCGCGCCCTGGCCCCCGGTGTGGAGAGGCTGAACCCGCCGAAGCGGACACCCATCTTGGAGCGCAGCGCCGCCAGCCTCTACCAGAGCGTGGCTCTGAAGCAGGAGCCCGCCCCCCTCATCGTGGGCGAGCGGACGACTGCCAACGGGTCGCGGAAATTCCGGGATCTGCTGGCGGCCGAGGATTGGGACGGCATGGTCAGCTTGGCGAAGGAGCAGCAGCGCGAGGGTGCCCACCTGCTGGATCTCTGCGTGGCCTACGTGGGCCGGGACGAGGTGCGCGACGCCGACGAGCTGCTGAGCCGCCTCATCTCCCAGATCACCCTGCCTCTCATGATCGACAGCACGGAGTACCCCGTCATCGAGCGGGCCCTGCAGCGGTCCCCGGGCAAGTGCGTGATCAACTCCATCAACTTCGAGGATGGCGACGCCAAGGCCCGGGCCATCCTCGGGCTGTGCAAGACCTATGGTGCCGCCGTGGTGGCGCTGACCATCGACGAGCGCGGCATGGCCAAGACCCGCGAGCAGAAGCTGGAGGTGGCAAAGCGCCTCTACGCCTTGGCCGTCACCGAATATGGCCTGGACCCCGGGGACCTGATCATCGACCCGCTCACCTTCACCCTGGGCAGCGGTGATGAGGAGTTCCGCGGCTCCGCCGTGGAGACCCTGGAGGCCCTGAAGCTCATCAAGGCTGAGCTACCAGGTGTCATGACCATCCTCGGCGTAAGCAACGTGAGCTTCGGCCTCAACCCCGCCAGCCGCCACGTGCTCAACGCGCTGATGCTCTACCACGGCGTGAAGCACGGCCTGGACATGGCCATCTTCAACGCGTCGAAGGTCATTCCCGTGGCCAAGATCGATCCCGATGACCGCAAGATCGTGGAGGATCTCCTCTTCGATCGCCGCGCCGAAGGCTACGATCCACTCAAGGCGCTCATGGCCCGTTTCAGCGACCGCAAGGCCGCGGCGGTGGACGACCACCGGGCCGACCGGCCCGTGCTGGAGCGGCTCCACCGCGGCATCCTCGACGGCGAGAAGCAGGCCATCCTGGCGGACGTGGACGAGGCATTAAAGGACCACGATCCGCTGAAGCTCATCAACGAAGTGCTGCTCGGCGCCATGAAGGTGGTGGGCGAGCGCTTCGGCGCCGGCGAGATGCAGCTGCCCTTCGTCCTGGAGAGCGCCGAGGCCATGAAGGCCGCCATCAAGCGCATCGAGCCGCACCTGCCCCGGGAGTCCAACTACCAGAAGGGCCGCATCCTGCTGGCCACGGTGAAGGGCGATGTCCATGACATCGGCAAGAACCTGGTGGACATCATCCTTAGCAACAACGGCTTCGAGGTGAAGAACCTGGGGATCAAGCAGCCCATCGAAGCCATCCTGAAGGAACTGGAAGCCTGGCCTGCGGACGCCGTCGGACTCTCGGGCCTGCTGGTGAAGTCCACCGTGATCATGAAGGAGAACCTCCACTTCATGGAGGAGCTGGGGCTCAAGGTTCCGGTCATCCTTGGCGGCGCGGCCCTCACCCGCGGCTACGTGGAAGGCGACTGTCGCCGCACCTATTCGGGCTCCGTCTTCTATGCCGAGGATGCCTTCGAGGGTCTGCGTCACATGCAGGCTTTGGTTTCGGGTGTCAATGAGGTACCTGCAGCTGCTCCCGCCGCATCCGCGGCTGGAGAGATAAAAATTATTCGCCGTGGGACGGCTGCCGTTCCGCTCACGGAACATGGGCAAAGCAGCTGGGTACGCCACGACGCGCCCGTGCCCACCCCACCCTTCTGGGGCGTGCGCGAGCTGGCGGATTCGCCCCTGGACCTCTTCGAGCACCTGGACGATTTCGCCCTCATTCGCAACCGCTGGGGCTTCAGCCAGGGAAGCCTGAGCGAGGAAGCCTTTGCCTCGGTGCTGCGGGACAAGGCCAGACCGCAGCTGGCCACCTGGCGGGAACGCTTGGCGAAGGATCCCGTCTTCCAGCCCAAGGCCCGCTACGGCTACTTTCCCGTGCGCGCCGAAGGCGACACCCTACGGGTGTTCGATCCTGCGGATGCCTCACGCAGCCTCGCGGCCCTGGTCTTCCCGCGCCAGGCCTCGGGGCGTCGTCTCTGCCTCACGGACTTCTTCCGGGCGGACGCCCCCGATGTGCTGCCCCTCCAGCTGGTGACCCTGGGCCAGGCCGCGGCGGAACACGCGGCAAAACTCTATCGGGAAGATGGCTACGCGGACTACTTCGCCTTCCACGGGCTGGCCACGGAACTCACCGAGGCCTACGCCGAGCGCCTCCACGCCCGCATCCGCCGGGAGTTGGGCATCCACGGCAAGGACCTGCCGGGCCGTGCCCTCTTCGCCCAGGGCTACCAGGGCTCCCGCTACTCCTACGGCTACCCCGCCTGCCCCGACCTGGAAGGCAACGGGCCCATCCTGGACTTGCTGAGGGGCGCCGAGATCGGTGTCCACCTCAGCGACAGCCACCAGATGGATCCCGAGTACACCACCAGTGCCCTGGTGGCCTGGCACCCCCAGGCCCGGTACTTCAGCGTCTGAAGCTGCCCAAAACAACTTTCACGACAGGGGTTGAAATCCCCGGGAAGAAGCGCTACCTTTTCTGACCGGCCCTGCGGGGTCGTTTTCATCTGAGATCCTTGTCAGTTCCATAGCGAGTTATCCAGAAAGGTGGAGGGACGGGCCCTGTGAAACCTTGGCAACCTGCGAAAGCAAGGTGCCAATTCCTGCCGCGATTGATTCATCAATCACGGAGAGATGTCGAGCTGTGTCGAACTGACGACACGCCGAAGGGGCCCGAGTGATCGGGCCCCTTCGGCGTTTTTCTATTCCTGGACTTGCTTGGACGACGAGGCCTCGGCCTTCTCACCTTCCTTTTCAGGAGCCGCCATGAGCGCCGCCCATCCCAACTTCGAAACCATCGCCCTCCACGGCGGCCAGGTCGCGGACAGCGACACCAAGAGTCGCGCCGTGCCCATCTACCAGACCACGAGCTACGTGTTCGACTCCGCGGAGCACGGCGCCAACCTCTTCAACCTGTCGGTGCCGGGGAACATCTACACCCGCATCATGAACCCCACCACGGCCGTGCTGGAGACCCGCGTGGCCCAGTTGGAAGGCGGCATTGCGGGCCTGGCGGTGGCATCGGGGCAGGCGGCGATCACGCTGACCTTCAACACCCTGCTGCGCAACGGCGATCACATCGTGGCGGGCGACAACCTCTACGGCGGTACCTACAACCTGCTGCACCACACCCTGCCCCGCACGGGCATCGCCACCACCTTCGTGGACTCCACCAAGCCCGAGGCCTTCCGCGCCGCCATCACGCCCCAGACCCGCGCCATCTACATCGAGGCCCTGGGCAATCCCAAGCTCGATGTGCCCGAGTTCGAGGCCATCGCCGCCATCGCGAAGGCCGCGGGCGTCCCCCTCATCGTGGACAACACCCTGCCCAGCCCCTATCTGCTGAATCCCCTGGCGCTCGGCGCGAACATCGTGGTCCACAGCGCGACGAAATTTCTGGGCGGCCACGGCACCTCCGTGGCCGGCGTCATCGTGGACGGTGGCACCTTCGACTGGAAGAACGGCAAGTTCCCCGAGTTCACCGAGCCCTTCGCCGCCTATCACGGCGCCGTCCTCGCCGATCTCGCGGGCCCCGCCGCCTTCATCACCAAGGCCCGCATCGAGGGCCTGCGCGACACGGGCGCGGCCCTGAGCCCCTTCAACGCCTTCCTCATCCTCCAGGGCATTGAGACCCTGCACCTGCGCCTGCAGCGCCACGGCGAAAACACCCTCGCCATCGCCCAGTGGCTGGAGCAGCACCCCAAGGTGGCCTGGGTGAACTACCCCGGCTTGGCTGGCAACGCGAACCACGCCGCAGCGGCCCGGTACTTCCGCAAGGGCGCCGGTTTTGGCGGCATTCTCACCTTCGGCGTGAAGGGCGGGCTCGAGGCCGGCAAGGCGGTCATCAACGGCGTCCAGCTCTTCTCCCGCCTGGCCAACGTAGGCGACGCCAAGAGCCTCATCATCCACCCGGCCAGCACCACCCACCAGCAGCTCTCCGATGCCGAGCGCGAGGCCACGGGCGTCACCGAGGATCTCATCCGCCTCTCCGTGGGCCTGGAAAACATTGGTGATCTCATCGAGGACCTGGAACTGGCCCTCGCGAAGGCCTGAGCTCATGCCCGTAAAAATCCCCGACTCCCTTCCCGCCCGCGGCATTCTCGAAGCGGAGAACGTGTTTCTCATTGGCGAACGTCAGGCCCTGCAGCAGGACATCCGCCCCCTGCGCATCGCCATCCTCAACCTGATGCCCACCAAGGTGGCCACGGAGACCCAGCTCCTCCGCCTGCTCGGCAACACGCCCCTGCAGGTGGAGGTCACCCTGCTCCACATGGCCTCCCACAGTTCCAAGAACACCTCGGCGGAACACCTGCTGGAGCACTACGTGTCCTTTGCGGAGGTGCGCAACCAGGCCTTCGACGGCCTCATCGTCACGGGCGCGCCGGTGGAGACGCTGCCGTTTGAAGAGGTCGACTACTGGCCGGAGCTCACGGAGATCCTGGACTGGGCGGAGACGAATGTCTTCTCCTGCTTCTTCATCTGCTGGGGCGCCCAGGCCGCGCTGCACCACTACCATGGCGTGCCCAAATTCCCGCTGGCCAACAAGATGTTCGGCGTCTTCCCTCACTTGCTGAAGGTGCGGAACGAGCGACTCGTGCAGGGTTTCGACGACGTGTTCTTCGCGCCCCACTCCCGCCACACGGAAACCCGGCGGGAGGACATCCTGGCGCGGCCTGAGTTGGTGCTGCTGGCTGAATCCGACGAGGCCGGTGTCTACCTGGTGCAGTCAGCCAATCGCCGCCATGTCTTCGTCACGGGGCATTCGGAATACGATCCCTGCACCCTTCAGGGCGAGTACGTCCGGGACCTCGGCAAGGGCCTGCCCATCGGCATTCCCCAGAATTACTTTCCGCAGGATGATCCGTCCCGCGAGCCGCTGGTGCGCTGGCGGGGCCATTCCAATCTGCTCTTCTCGAACTGGCTGAACTACTTCGTCTACCAGGAGACGCCCTTCGAATTGGGGCTTCCCCCAGCGGCAGGAGCGAACGAATGAGCCTCAAGGTCCTGAAATTCGGCGGCAGTTCCGTGGGCAGTGCCGAGGCGCTGCGACGCGCAACCACCATCGTCCGCTCAGAATTGCCCCAAGGTGGACTCGTGGTGGTCTCGGCTCTGAAGGGCACCACGGACCAGATCATCGAGGCCTGCTCGGCGGCCGGGCGTGGGGATCTGGCCTGGGCCCAGACGGTGCTCGCTGCCCTCCAGGCACGGCACCTCGAAGTCGCCGGAGATCTGGGGCACAGGGAAGGCCTCCAGGCGGCCTGGGATCCCCTCTTCGCTCGACTTGATCAGCTGCTGACGGGCATGGCCATGCTGGGAGAGGCCACCCCCCGCGCGCGGGATGCGGCCCTGGCCGTTGGCGAGACCCTATCGGCGCACTTGGCAGCGCTCTGTTTCGAGGGCACCTTCCAGGACGTGCGCGAGGTCATGAAGACCGATGCCCGCTTCGGCAAGGCCCGCCCCCGCCTGGAGGCCATCCGCGAGGCGGCCGGAGTCTGGCGCGAGGCCCTGTCCCCCGGCGTCCTCTGGGTCACCCAGGGGTTCCTTGGTTCCACTCCGGAAGGTGTCACCACCACCTTGGGCAGGGGCGGCTCAGACACCAGTGCCACCCTGCTCGGCGAGGCCCTGGACGCCCAGGAAGTCCAGATCTGGACCGACGTCGACGGGGTCCTCACCGCCGATCCCAGCTTGGTGCGGGCGGCGCGGCCCATTCCCCAGATGAGCCTCGGTGAAGCCGAGGCGCTCAGCGCCTTCGGCGCCCGGGTACTCCACGCAGATTCCCTGGCCCCAGGTGGCCGCGCGGGCTTCCGACTGGTGGTGGCGAACACCCTGCGGCCCGATGCGTCGCGTACGGAAATCCTGCCGGTGCCGCCCGCCCGATCGGCTGGTGAGGTCACCTCGGTGGCCTACAAGGAGGGCATCAGCCTGGTACGGTTCCCTGCCTCCGCGGGCCTGGAGCCCCCCCTGGAGGCCGCCCGCAGCCTGGAGGAGGCCGGCGCCCTGCGCTTCGGGCTGATTTCAAGTCCGGCGGGCACCCTGCTGGCCGTGCGACCCGAGACCCACGCGGCCACGGAGGTCCTGGGCACCCTCGCGGCCTCGGGTCTGGCCTGCGAATCAGGCTGGGCCGTGATCGCGCTCGTGGGCGAGGGACTGCGGGCCGACCCCGTGGCGGCGCTGCGGCATCTCGCGGCACTGGGGGATGAGCCGATCGGTGGCCTGCTCACCGGCAGCAGCACCGTCTCCATTGCCTTCCTGGTGCCTGAGTCCCGACTGGGCAACCTGATCCCCCGCCTCCACTCCCGCTGCGTGGATGGACTCTGATCGCTCAACCGGCGAAGGGTAGGTCTAACCCTGGCGCAGCAGCCAGGCGGTGAGGCGCGAATGGAAGCCCTCGGGATTCTCCAGGTCGGTCGAGCGCAGACGCGCCGGATGGACCGGGTCCCCGACGACCAGGGGGGCTGCCTCCACCAGGTTGGGAAGGCGCTGACCATCAGGGAGGGTCCAGAGGGCCCCACGGGCTTCGGCATCCCTCGGCACGGTGCCCTGGCGCCGCTCACCCTGTGTCTCGCAGACCATCATCTTTCTCCTGTGGAATCTAAAAGATAGGCCTCACGGCTCCCCGCGCCAGCCATCCCCTGCCACCCTCAAGGGAAGGAGCCCCCCCATGACCCGACGCATCCTCATCACCGGCGGCTCGCGAGGCATCGGCCGAGCCTGCGCCCTGCATTTGGCCCAGGCCGAGGCCGCCCACCTGGTGCTGCTGGGCAGGGATGCCAAGGCCCTGGCCGAGACGGCCGAGGCCATCCGTCGGTCCGGGGGAACGGCAGAGACCCATAGGGCCGACGTGACCAACCGTCCGCGCCTCGCGGAGGTCGCCCGCGAGGTGGGGCACCTGGATGGCCTGCTGGCCGCTGCGGGGATCTCGGGCATGACCCCCGTGGATGGCGAGTCCGATGCCTACTTCGACGAGATCCTGGCCGCCGACCTTACAGGTCCCTGGAACACCGTGCGGGCCTTCCTTCCCAGGATGGGCCCCGGTGGGCGCATCGTGCTGGTTTCCAGCGTGCTGGGCCGCTTCGGGGTGCCGGGCTACGGGGCCTACTGCGCGGCCAAGCACGGCCTCATCGGCCTGGCCAAGGCCCTGGCCCTGGAGCTCATCGACCGGGGCATCGTGGTGAACGCCGTGGCGCCGGGCTGGGTGGACACGGACATGGCCCAGACCGGCATCCGGCAGATCGCCGCGGCCACCGGCCAGACGGAGGCCCAGTTCCGCACCAGGGCCGAGGCGGCGGTACCGGTGAAGCGGTTCTTCCAGCCCGACGAGATCGCCCATGGCGTCGCCTGGTTGCTGAACCCAGCCAATACCATGCAGGTGGGCCAGTGCCTGAATCTGGATGGGGGCGTGGTGCAATCGTGAACCATTCGGCCCCCCTCCTCTGACGCGAGGGCCCTCCAGAACGTACCTTGTCCCATGCGCGGATGCATCCCCGGCCGACCTGGAAACCTGCGACGTGGCCCTGAACATGACGCCGCCTGCCCACCACCGACAGGCCCTTCTCGCGGCATTTGGCTGGTTTTTGCTCCTCTTTGACCATATGAAGGCGCCGGATGCCGCGGTGGCGGAGACGGCCCTCTGGCTCTAGCGAGCAACGGTTGCTCGCTCTTATCCCCAAAAACCCGGGAAGACGCCCCCCGTTAAGGGCCCTGACGCCACGGAGCGTGCCTGGTGTCAGGGTGAAGGTTCCTCCTGTTGTGACTTCGATTGATATCGCTACAGATGAATGGATCTGACTCGGAACGGCAGATTCCTGGGCTTCCCTCGACAGGTCACCTGCTGCACTCTTGAGCCCTACGAGGTTCTTTCATGCGCCGATCCGTCTTCCCCCTGGCCCTCTGCCTGTCTGTCCCCACGCTGGTGGCAGCGCCTCCCAGGGATGGCGCCCGACCTGAGGTGATTGGCCTCGACCTGACGGGCATGGATCGCTCCGTGGCCCCAGGCCACGATTTCTTTGCCTTCACCAACGGGGCCTGGGTGAAGCGCACTGAGATTCCCGCCGATCGCGGTGCCTTTGGTGTGGGGGAGGAAGTTGCCGACCTCACGGACCGGCGCACGGCCGCCCTCATCAAGGCCGCTGCGGCCTCGAAGGCACCCCTCGGCTCAGACCTTCGCAAGATCGGCGATTACTACACCAGCTTCATGGACGAGAAAGCCATCGAGGCGAAGGGGCTAACGCCCCTGAAGTCCACCTTCAAGGCCATCGCGGCCATCCAGGACCGCGCGTCGTTGGCCCACTACCTGGGTACCACCCTGCGGGCAGACGTGGATGTGCTGAATGCCACCAACTACTTCACCCCGAATCTATTCGGCTTATGGGTGGCGCAGGATCTGGACGATCCCACCCGCTATGCGCCCTTCCTCCTGCAGGGGGGCTTGGGGCTGCCTGAGCGCAGCTACTACCTGGATGCCGCTGAAAGCATGGTGACGGTGCGGGCCCAATATCTCGCCCATGTGACGGCCATGCTGAAGCTCGCGGGCATTCCAGATGCTCCCAGCCACGCCAAAGCCGTGCTCGAACTGGAAACCCGCATGGCCATGGTCCACGCGAGCCGCGAAGAATCCAGCAACATCGAGAAGGGCAACAACCACTGGAGCCGGATCGATTTCCAGAAGAAGGCCCCGGGATTGGATTGGGAGGCCTTCTTCGGGGCGGCCGAGCTGACACAGCCCGAGGTCTTCGTGGTCTGGCAGCCCGCCGCGTTCACTGGCCTTTCGGCCCTGGCCGCCGAGGTCTCCCTTGATACCTGGAAGGACTACCTCACTTACCACGCCCTCCAGAACCGCGCCCGAGTGCTGCCCAAGGCCGTCACGGACCAGTCCTTCTCCTTCTACGGCAAGGTCCTCAGTGGTGCAACAAAACCCAGCGATCGCTGGAAATACGGCGTGGTGGTCACCAACCAGGCCCTGGGCGGAGGGGTGGGCAAGGCCTATGTCGCCCGGTACTTCCCGCCCTCTGAAAAAGCCCGGGCCCAGAAGATGGTGGTCAACATCGTCGCGGCCTTCCGCGCACGCATCGAGCACCTGGACTGGATGTCCCCCGAGACCAAGGCCAAGGCCATCGCCAAGCTGGCCACCCTCAAAGTGGGTGTTGGGTACCCGGACCGCTGGCAGGGCTACAAGGACCTGAAGATCGTCGCCGGGGATGCCTTTGGCAACGCCGAGCGGGCCGAGCGCTTCGAATACAAGCGAAACCTGAAGAAGCTGGGCCAACCCATCGACCGCACGGAATGGGTGATGAACCCCCAGACCGTCAATGCGGTGAACCTGCCCGTGATGAACGCCCTCAATTTCCCGGCGGCCATCCTCCAGCCCCCCTACTTCGATCCGAGGCGGCCCATGGTCATGGACTTCGGCGCCATCGGTGCTGTCATCGGCCACGAGATCAGCCACAGCTTCGATGATTCAGGGTCCCTCTTCGACGCCACCGGGAAGCTGAACAACTGGTGGACGCCCGAGGATCTGAAGCACTTCCTGGCCTCGGCGGAGCAGCTGGTGAAGCAGTTCGACGCCTATCAGCCCCTCCCGGGCCTGCACATCAACGGCAAGCTCACCCTGGGTGAAAACATCGCCGATGTAGCCGGGCTCGCGGCCGCCTACGATGCCTACCGGCTGTCCCTGGGGGGCAAGGAGGCGCCGCTGGTTCAGGGGCTCAACGGCGACCAGCAGTTCTTCATCAGCTACGCCCAGAGCTGGCGGGAGAAAGTGCGTGAGCCCCGCCTCCGCCAACAGCTCCTGACGGACGGTCACACGCCCGCGGCCTGGCGCCCCACCACGGTCCGCAACCTGGATGCCTGGTACGAAGCCTTCCCGGTAACACCCGGCCAGACCCTGTACCTGGCCCCAGGCGACCGCGTCAGAATCTGGTAGCTCGCCCCGATCGAGCCTCCAGCCAAGCCCCGGCTAACCTGTAGGGGACCCCAGGAGGCAACCCATGGCCCTGCTCGACTCATCCCGCAGCATCCTTGTGGTCATCGACCTTCAAGGCAAGCTCGTCCACATGGTGGAGCGGCCGGCCTTGGTGCTGGAGACGACCCGACGGCTGCTCCGGTTGGCAGACCTGTTTGCAGTCCCGGTGGTGCTCACCGAGCAGTACCCCAAGGGCATCGGCCCCACCGAGGAGAGCATTCGGAGCCTCTACGATGGCCTCTCCACCCATAAATACTTCCTTGAGAAGACGGCGTTCGGCTGCTGCGGCGATGCAGACTTCGAGGCCCTGCTCCAGCAGGCCCGTCCCATGCTGCGGCCTCCGCAGCGTCAGATCGTGATCGCGGGCATCGAGGCCCATGTCTGCGTCATGCAGACCGTGCTCGAGCTGCTGGCCTCGAGCCACGAGGTGCACCTCTGCTGGGACGCCATCAGCGGTCGGGGGGAGGAATACCGGGACCGCGCCCTGGTTCGCATGGCTGCGGCCGGCGCCACCCTCACCAACCACGAGTCCGTGGCCTTCGAGTGGGCCCGAGACAAGAACCATCCCCAGTTCAAGGCCCTTTCGGCGCTCATGAAGGAAGGGCAGCCCAGGGGTTAAGATCTCCTTCATGAAGCTGATCCCCTCCCTCGCCACCCTCCTTCTCGTCTCCGCCCTGGCCTGCGGGGGCCACGACGATGACGACAAGAACAACGAACTGATGGCCCCTGGCCAGAACTGCATGGCCTGTCATGGCTTCACGGTGGCCGGCACGGTGTTCGGAACGGCCAACGCAGATTCCGGCAGCGGACTGGCCGGGGTCACGGTCATCATCACGGACGCCAACCAGGTGGACACCACCCTCATCACAAATGGCGCAGGCAACTTCTTCTCAGGCGCCGCGTTGGCCCTGCCTTTGAAGAAGGCCGCAGTGGTGCGCAATGGCACCCGCACGGAGATGGGCGGTGTCCCCGCTGGTGACTGCAACCGTTGCCATACCCTGCCCGCCACCGGCGGTGCAGCTGGGCGTATCCACACACCATAAGCCGCCTCATGCCCCGCATCCAAGGCCACCCCGTCCCCGCCCTGTTTCCCGCCTCGGGACCGGTCTCGGTCATGCTCTTCGGCGAAGCCCCCGGACCCCGCGGCGCCGACCAGTCGGGCATCCCCTTCTGGGGCGATGGGGCGGGCATCACCGTCTACCGCGCCCTGGCCTTCACAGGTCGGGCCGAGGTTCCCGAAGCTGCCTGGATGAACTGGGACGGTGCGCGCTTCAAGGCCCTGGGCTTGGCGCCACGGCTGCATGGTACGGCCCTCAGCAACGCCTACCCCGCCTGTCCCACGAAGGACGGCGAGCACTTCCACGCGCCCTCGAACCGCGATCTGCTGGCCCCGGCCAACCTGACACGGCTGGCCGAGGAGTTGACCCGGGCCGCCGGGGATCGGACCTCACCCCTTCGCGTCGTCGCCTTCGGCAAACGGGCCGAGTGGGTGCTCCGACGCCTTCCCGAATCGTTGGGTTTCAACCTCCACGCCCTGCCCCACCCCAGCGCCCAGGGGCTGCTTCAGGGCGCGCCAGGAAAAGGCAAGGGGTTGAAGCTGGAAGACCTGCGGACAGCCTGGATGGAAAGCCTGCAGGCGCTGCTCGCCCGTTGAACGGCCCCAGCTTTGAAGAATGTTTCCCGATCCAGCCCTTGCGGGCCGAGGTGAAGCCTCCCTATCCTTGCCCTTCATCCTCCGCGAGGCACCGATGCGCCCAGTGCTCCTGTTGCCCTTCCTGATTGGATTCACCGGCCTCCATGCAGAATCACCCGCCAAGACGGTGATCGAGCTGAAGGCCTTCTACGCGGCGAACTGCATCAAGTGCCACGGGACCGACGGCTCCGCCACGGCGGACGGCAAGAAGCTGGGCGGACGCGACTTTACAGACGCAGCCAAGAATGCCAAGCAGACCGACGCCGAGATGGCCAAGACCATCCGGAAGGGCATCTTCTTCGGCACCGTGATGCCCGCCTTCAAGGACCGGCTCAGCGACGAGGACGCGCTGCTCCTGGTCAAGGAGATCGTCCGCAAGGCCGAGAAGGGCAAGGTCATCGCGCCCTAGGGGTTGGATCGCCGTTGAGCGCTTTCTTAACAAGTTTTAACAGCCCCCTCGGGTGATCCTCTCTTAAACTGATGCCTTCCCCCGCGGGGATCTTTCACAGCCTGGAGGCTTCATGCCCTTCTCCCGTCAATCGTGGTTACCCCTGTGTGGGGTTCTGGCCTTTGCGCTGGTGGCGGGAGAGGCCCCCAAGCCTGCGCCGCCGGCTGCGAAGGTCGCCTCCAAGGCCAAGTCCGCCAAACCGACCGCGGCAGCCGTCCTGCCTGCGCCGGTCAAAGTGACGACGGTGGAAGGCATCACCGAATACCGGCTGGCCAACGGCCTGCGGGTGTTGCTCTATCCCGATGCCAGCAAGCCCACGACCACGACGAACATCACCTACCTGGTGGGCAGCCGCCACGAGCACTACGGCGAGACGGGCATGGCCCACCTGCTGGAACACATGCTTTTCAAGGGCACCACGGACCGTCCGGATACCTGGAAGATCCTGAACGAATTGGGTGGTGACGCCAATGGCACCACCAACCTCGACCGCACCAACTACTACGTCTCGTTCCCCGCCTCAGAGGAGAACCTGAAGAAGGCCCTGGACCTGGAAGCGGACCGGATGCTGAACTGCACGTTCACTGCCGAGACGCTGTGGGGTAAGGACGGCAAGAGCGGCGAAATGACGGTGGTCCGCAACGAGTTCGAATCGGGCGAGAACAATCCCTTCCGAACCACGCTCCTCCGTGTGCTGTCCGTGGCTTTCGACTGGCACAACTACGGCAAGCCCACCATCGGCGCCCGCAGCGATATCGAGCATGTGAATGTCCAGCACCTCCGTGATTTCTATCAGAAGTACTACCAGCCGGATAACGCGGTACTGGTGGTGGCCGGAAAATTCGATGAACCCAAGACGCTGGCCCGCATCAACGCGACCTTCGGGCGCCTTGCGAAGCCCGCCCGGACCCTGGAGCCCACCTACACCGTGGAACCCATCCAGGATGGTGAGCGCCTGGTTAGCGTCCGCCGCGTCGGCGGTACGCCGCTTCTGGTCGCTGGCTACCACACCGCGCCCGCGGCCCACGTCGACCGCACCTCCACTGACCTGGCAGCCTCTATCCTGGCCGATGTGCCGAGTGGACGTCTCTACAAAGCCCTGGTGGAAACCAAGCTGGCCGCCCAGGTCTTCCAGATCTCCTTCACCACCTATGAACCGGGCCTCCAGATGTTTGGCGCGGTTCTGTCCAAAGATGGCGACATGGAGAAGGTCAAGGAAGCCGTGGTTCGGGAGTTGGAAGGTCTGAAGGAGAAACCCCTCACCCAGGCGGAGCTGGACCGCGCCAAGGTGCAGGCCCAGAAGGGCATTGATCAGGCCTTGTCCGATACCAAGAGCATGGCCATCAGCCTCAGTGAGGCCATGGCCGCTGGCGACTGGCGCGAGTGGTTCCTGGATCGGGACCGCACCCTTGCGATCACCCTGGACCAGGTGCAGACGGCAGCCCAGGCCTACTTCAAGCCCAGCAACCGAACCATGGGCCAGTTCATCCCCACCGAGAAACCCGATCGTACCGTCGTGCCGGGCGTTCCTGATGTCGCCGCCGACGTGAAGGGCTACATCGGCAAGCAGGTCATCGCCCAGGGCGAGGCTTTTGATGCGAGTCCCGCCAACGTCGACCAGCGGGCCACCCGCTTCACCGCGCCCAACGGACTGAAGGGTGCTCTGCTCTCCAGGAAGACGAAGGGTGGTATGGCTTCGGTTCAGCTGACCCTGCGCTTCGGGCAGGAGGCGACCCTGCAGAACAAGGCGGCCACGCCGGTCCTCACGGGCAGCATGCTCATGCGCGGCACCCTGAAGCACTCCCGCCAGGAGATCGCGGATGCCTTCGACAAGCTGAAGGCCCAGGTGTCCATCATTGGCGGCGCGGCCTCCGCCAATGCGACCTTCACCGTACCCAGGGAAAACCTCTCCGCCACCCTGAACCTGGTGGCTGAGATACTCCGCGAGCCCGCCTTCCCCGCCGCGGAACTGGACACCCTCGTGAAGCAGCAGACCACGGGCATCGAGTCCCAGCGGCAGGAGCCCCAGGCCAAGGCCATGGAGTTCATGCGTCAGACGCTGGATGCCTTCCCGGCGGGCCATCCCGCTGCCTATCGCTCGTATGAAACTCAGCTTGGCGAGCTGAAGGCCGCCAAGATCGAGGATCTGAAAGCCTTCCACGCCGCCTTTTATGGGGCCGATCATGCCACCTTCGCCGCCTCTGGCGATTTCGATGCCAAGGAAATCCAGGCCCTCGTGACCGACCTCTTCGGTTCCTGGAAAGCAGCCTCGGCCTATGAGCGCATTCCGGCCCGGATGAAGGACGTGGCTGGCCAGACCAAGGTGCTCGAGACCCCCGACAAGCAGATGGCCTTCTTCCTGGCCTCCGAGCGCTGGGCCATGAAGGACACCGATGCCGACTACCCAGCCTTCCTCATGGCCAACCAAGTCCTCGGCGGAGGTGCCTTGAAGAACCGCATCGCCGACCGTTTGCGCCAGAAGGAGGGCTTCAGCTACGGCGCCGGCTCCTTCGTGAATGTCAGCAGCCAGGACCCCGTCACCACATGGCAGGCCTACGCCATCTACGCGCCCCAAAACGTCGCGAAGTTGGAGGCCGCCTTCAACGAGGAACTCCAGAAGGCCCTGAAGGAAGGCTTCACTCAGGATGAGCTTGAATTTGCCCGCAAGACCTGGCTCCAGGGTGAAGCAGCGCAGCGACAGGAGGACAAGGAGATCGCGGCTTGGCTGAACAGCTCGCTGCACCTCGGACGATCTGTCCTCTTCCAGGCGGAGTTGGAAACCAAGATCAAGGCCCTGAAGCTGGAAGCCGTCAATGCGGCCCTGGGCAAGTATCTGGATCCCTCAAAGCTGGTCGTGGTCAAGGCAGGCGATTTTGCCAAGGTCGACAAGAAGTAGACCCTCATCCAAGCTTAAAGGGAGCGGCGCCTGTCGCTCCCTTTTTTTCGTTGAAATATAAGGCTTTCCGTGCTCATCTAGTCGTCCGCTTGGCGTTGATCAGGACGTGGGGCGATGACGGAGGGCGGCGCCATGGCACGCATCGAACGGGAATGGCAGGCGGAACACGATGCCTCGGCTCTGGCCTCTGAGTTGCACCGGATCATGGTGATCAGCCACCGGCAGGCCAAGGGCTTCATCGACTGCAACTGCGTCACCGTGAACGGCGAGATCACGCAGAAGCACGGTCATCGGCTCAAGGCCGGGGACACCGTGAAGGTGGCCTTCGATCCCGAGCAGACCTATGACGTGCTACCCGCGGCCCGCAAGCTCCAGGCGGGGCCCTTCGAGACCCTGTGGGAGGACACCCACCTGCTCTTCGTGTTCAAGCCCGCGGGCCTGCTCACCGTGCCCACCGAAAAGACCGGCGAGGCCAGCCTGGCGGAAGCCATCACCGAGTCCTACCGTCGCCGCGGCTTCAAGCGCTTCAACCTCTTCATCGTTCACCGCCTCGACCGCTTCACCAGCGGCGTGCTGGTCTTCGCCAAGACGCCCGAGGCCCTGCACGGCCTGAAGAAGCACTTCGAGCTGCACCGCCTCCAGCGCGTCTACTTCGCCGTGCTGGTGGGCGAGCTGCCTGAGAACAGCGGCACCTTGGCGGGGCACCTCATCGAGCACGCCAAGTCCCTGAAGATGTCCGTGGCCACGGCCCGGAAGGGCCCCGGCGGCGGCAAGCGCATGCCGGCCGGCGCCAAGGAAGCCGTGACCCACTACCGCGTGATCGAGCGCCTGCCGGGCCACACCGTGGTGGAAGTGAAACTGGAAACCGGTCGCCGGAACCAGATCCGCGTGCAGTTCGCCGACCGGGGTTTCCCCCTGCTGGGTGACCAGGTCTACGGCGTGGAGAGCCCCCTGCTGGATCGCCAGGCCCTGCATGCCGAGTTGCTCGGCTTCAAGCATCCCGTCACCGAGGAACCGATCACCGTCACCGCCCCCATGCCGGCGGACATGGAAGCGGCGCTCAAGGCCCTGCGCAACCAGGCGCGCCTGGTCCGAGCCGCCAGCGGCGTGAAGGGCGAGGAAGGCATCTTCCAACCCACCGAAAGCTTTGACCACAAGCTCAAGCGGGTGGCCCGCGCCAAGCGCTACGAGGATCAGGACGGCGCACCCAACCGTCCCGCTGGATCCCGTCGGGATGCCAGCGAGGTTCGCCCGCGCCGCACCTTCGGTGCGGCCGATCGTCCCACTCGGCCCCGCCGCGAGGATGGCGAGGCTCGTCCCCGGTCCACCTCGGGTCCCAACGATCGCCCTGCCCGCCCCCGCCGTGACGACACAGAAGCTCGCCCGCGCCGTACCTTCGGTGCGGCCGAGCGTCCCACCCGGCCCCGCCGCGAAGATGGTGAGGTTCGTCCCCGTCCCACCTCGGGTCCCGGCGAGCGTCCTGCGCGTCCCCGCGGCGAGGGCAGTGACGCTCGGCCCAGGCGCCCGTTCAGTTCGACGGCTCACCCTGCGGGTCCCCGCCGGGAAGGTTCGGCCGGAAGACCCACGGGCAAACCTGCGCCGCGAACGGGAAAACCCAAACCCAGGAAACCCTGAGGGCAGCCCGGGGCATCCTTGATCCGATGTGCCTCTTCCTCGGTGGTCTTCTAGCCTCGCTCCTGGTCGCCCAGGAGCCAGCCCAGATCCGCCCAGCGCTCCTGAATCTCCACACAGACCTGGGCTCGGATTCTGCAGCCGGGATCCAAGTGGCCCCTCGAGGTTGCTGGGACGGGCTGCTCTTCGGTGCCGCCGTTCGAACCGCGCCACGCCGTCGACCTGGGGGCGAGGCCACCGTGGAAGTCTGGGATCTGCTCCCGCCTTCCTCGCCGCGCCGGGAGGCGTTCAGCCTCTACCTGGGCTCCCTGCGCGAGCGCCTGTCCCGGGCTTTCGCGCAGCCACCGCCCAAGCTGCAGGCCCTCGAACTGAGCGAGATCATGCTGTCCGATCCCAGCAACCCCCAGAAGCTGGATCTCACCAAGGTCAAGTCCATGCAGGATCGGTTCAATCGGCTTCCGCCGAACGGATCTCCGGTGAAGTAGCCCGGTGGGCCGACCGCAAATCTGGCTAGATGTGCTCGAGGTACAGGCGATCCAGCGCCTCGGCCAGATCCAGGTCACGCGGAGTGATCCCGAGGCTGACGTGCGTCATGAGCACCGCGACCACCCATCGGTAGCCCAGGGTGAGGTCAGGGTGGTGATTCACCATCTCGGCGTATTCGGCTGCAGCCACCACGAAGCCGAGCCCACGCGGATAGGCCGAGAATACAAAACGCCGACGCAGCGTCAGGCCATGGGAATCCCCCTGGGCGACCCAATCGGGATGCCGTGCGAGAAAGGCCTCCATGTCGTCAGGGCTGACCAGATCCTTGGACATGCTTTCCCCCCTGGTGCATCCTAATCCGTTGCCTTCGGTTTTGTTACGTCTTCCTCGAGTCTTGCCATGCCCTTCAGCCATCCACCCCTGCTCGGCCGCATCGCTTTTGTCACTGGATCCTCGCGGGGGATCGGACGGGCCATCGCCGTGGAACTCGCCCACTGGGGGGCGGATGTGGTCGTGCACGCCCAGAAGAACCTGGACATGGCCGAGACCGTCGCGGAGGAAATCCGCGGTCTGGGCCGCCGGTCCATGGTCGTGTTGGCGGACGTGAGGGTGAAGGCGGATCTGGAAGCCGCCGCGGATCGTGTGAAGGCCGAACTCGGTCCGGTGGACATCCTGGTGAACAACGTGGGAACGCGGCAGGACGGCCCTTTCATCCTCATGAGCGACGAGAAATGGGACGAGGTCATGAACGTGAACCTCCGGGGGACGGTCTACGCCACCAAGGCCTTCGTGCGCGGCATGATGAACCGCAAGTGGGGCCGCATCGTCAACATCGTCAGCCCCACCGGCATCATCGGCAAGGCGGGCCAGACCAATTACGGCGCCAGCAAGGGCGCGGTGATCGCCCTCACCAAAAGCCTGGCGCGGGAGATGGCACCCTTCGGCATCCTGGTGAACGCGGTGAACCCCGGTCTCATCCACACGGAGCTCACCCAGGACATCGCCGAGGAGGCCCGCCGCGAGATGCTCGCCCCGGCCATCCTCAAGCGAGAGGGCACCCCTCAGGAAGTGGCCGGCGTGGTGGCCTTCCTCTGCTCCGAATGGTCGAGCTACATGAGCGGCCAGGTCATCAACGTGGACGGCGGGCTCTGTCCATAGAAGCCGTCGAGACGGGCCGTGTCCGACTCAGTTCAGGAAGCGCCACCTGTCCCGAGCAGGGCGTGGATCTTGCCGACCAGGCGGACCAGGTCCACCGGCTTGGTGTCGTAGTCATTGCAGCCTGCCGCCGCGGCGGCCTCCCGGTCGGAGGTCATGGCCCTGGCCGTCAAGGCCACCACCGGGATGTGGGCTGTCGCGGGATCGGCTTTGATCTGCCGGGTGGCCTCATAACCGTCGATGCCGGGCAGCCCGACATCCATGAGCACCAGGTCTGGCAGACGTTCACGGCAGAGTTGCAGTCCCTGCTCCCCATCCACTCCGGTGATGACGGTGAAACCGCGACGTTCCAGCAAACGCGAAATCGCGTCCCGGTTCATCTCGTTGTCTTCCACCAGAAGGAGGGTTGGCATTCGGGGGCTCCGTGGGAAGTGTTACCGAATTTCCGGCAATCCGAAGGATAGCCGTCCAGATTCAACCCGGCCATAGGGACCACGGAGGGGCCGCCAGCGATACCCTAGCGATTCTGATTCGCGGCTTCCAGGGTGTTGCTCAGCAGGCCGGCGATGGTCAGCGGCCCCACCCCACCGGGCACCGGCGTCACTGCCGAGGCCACCTGCATGGCCTCGCCGAAGCGCACGTCGCCACAGAGCACCGACCCCTTGGCGCGAAGCGTTTCCAGCTTCTTCGGCTCGGCGGCAAAGATCCGGGCAGCGAGTTCCTCGTCCTCCACGCGATTGATGCCCACGTCCACGACCACGGCATCCGGCTTGATCCAGAAACCCTCCACCAGGCCCGGGCGCCCCACGGCGGCCACCAGCAGGTCTGCCTCGCGGCAGACGGCCGGCAGGTCCTTCGTGCGGCTGTGGGCGATGGTCACCGTGGCGTGCTGCTCCAGCAGCATGAGGGCCATGGGCTTGCCCACGATCTCGCTGCGACCGAGCACCACGGCCCGCAGACCCTTGAGGTTCACGCCATGGTGGGCCAGCAGGGACATGCAGGCCGTGGGCGTGCAGGGGCGCAGGCCTGGCAGGCCCTCCAGCAGCAACCCCTGGTTCATCGGGTGGAAGCCATCCACATCCTTGGCAGGGCTGATGCGGTGAAGGGCCCGCTTGGAATCCAGGCCCTGGGGCAGGGGCAGCTGCACCAGGATGCCGTCCACCTCAGGGTCGGCATTCAGGCGATCGATGAGGGCATCCAAATCCGCCTGGGGCGTATCCGGAGTCAACCGATGTTCGAGGGAGGTGATGCCCACCTTGGCGCAGGCGGCGGACTTGTTCCGGACATAGACCTGGCTGGCCGGATCGTCGCCGACCAACACGGTCGCCAATCCGGGCGGTCGATGGCCGCGCCCGACGTGCTCCGCCACCTGCTCCGCTATCTCTGCGCGAATTGTTTTGGCTAACGCGGTGCCGTCGAGTTTCGTGGCTGGCATGGGGTTTCTCTACGAAGTTGTAACCGCGTCGGGCTAACTGAGCCGCGCCGCCGCTTCGC
>JANYAZ010000289.1 GCA_025361045.1 Geothrix sp.
TGGCCCTTGAGGAAGGCGCCCATGGCCGTCAGGGCGGCCGTCAGGGCGAGGCTGACGGCGAAGGCCGCGGTGGCAAGGGATTCTGGGTGCAGCGTCATGGGAATCCCTGGGCAGCCGGGCGACCAGCTTCCAGCATAGTGCCTGTGGGCCCGATGGTCGGATTCTGCTGGATCAGGCCAGCACGGCCTCCAACTGCTCGACGGCCCAGTCGATCTGCTCCCTGGTGATCACGAGGGGCGGCGCGAGACGGATGATCTGCTCGTGGGTGTCCTTGCAGAGCATCCCGCGGTCCTTGAGCTGGTAGCAGTAGGGGCGGGCCTTCCCGGCGCTCTCCTTGAGCACCACACCGGCCCAGAGGCCGCGCACGCGCACCTGCTCGACCTTGTCGGACTTCATGCCCTTCAGGCGCGCCGCGAAGTGCTTGCCCAGCTCGGCGGCGCGCTCCACCAGCTTCTCGTCGACCAACACGTCCAGCGCGGCACTGGCGGTGGCGCAGGCCAGCGGGTTGCCCCCGTAGGTGCTGCCGTGGATGCCGGGGGTGAAGACGTCCATCACCTCGTCGCTGGCCAGGAAGGCGCTCACCGGGTAGTAGCCGCCGCTGAGGGCCTTGCCGATGGTGATGCCGTCGGGGCGGATGCCCTCGTGCTCGAACGCGAACAGCTTGCCGGTGCGGCCCAGGCCGGACTGGATCTCGTCCAGCACCAGCAGGCAGTTGTTGGCCGTGGCGACTTCGCGCAGGCCCTTGAGGAAGCCGTCGGGCGGAATGAGCACGCCGCCCTCGCCCTGGATGGGCTCCATGAAAATGGCACAGGTGTTCGGGTTGATCGCCTTCTTGACCGCCTCGATGTCACCGTAAGGCACGATGACGAAGCCGGGGGTGAAGGGACCGAACTTGCTGGTGCTGTCGGGATCGGTGCTGAAGCCCACGATGGTGGTGGTGCGGCCATGGAAGTTGCCATCGGCCACGATGATCTCGGCCTTGCCGTACTCGATGCCCTTCTTGTCGTAGCCCCACTTGCGCATGGCCTTCAGGGCGGTTTCAACAGCTTCAGCCCCGCTGTTCATGAGCAGGGCCTTGTCGAAGCCCGTCAGCTTGCAGAGCTTCTCGAGCAGCGGCGGAAACTGGTCGTTGCGGAAGGCGCGGCTGGTGAGGGCCAGGGTCTTGATCTGGGCGATCATGGCCTCCCCGATCCTCGGATGGTTGTGGCCCTGATTCACGGCGGAGTATGCCGCGAGGAAGTCCATGTACTTCTTGCCGTCCACGTCGGTGAGAAAGACACCCTCACCCTTGGTGCAGACCACGTCGAGGGGATGGTAGTTGTGGGCGCCGAACTGATTCTCCTGCTGGATCAGGGCTTCGGACTTCGCGGCAAGGGTGGCCATGGGACCTCCGGAACGTTGGACGAGGGACTGGGAAAGGTTCAAGGCTAAACTCTAATCCCGTCACCCAGGATTGTCAGATTCCTCAATAGTTTTCTTGACGAACTGTCAGAGCCCACCGCCCGGAAACACCGCCCCGGCCGGCGGCGGAATCCCCCCGTTGGGCGGTGGGCTGTAACAATGGAACCCATACCTCTTTATCGTGAATGCAACGGAGCCCCCATGAGCAACCAGTCAGAATCCCTGTACGGCAACCAGCCCGAGGCACCACGTCCTCCGGCACCCAGCCTGATGGATCAGATCGTGGGGGTGTTCACCAACCCCGTGGAGCTCTTTCAGCGGTTGAATCTGGCTCCCAGCTGGGGCTGGGCCCTGGGTCTGATCATCGTTGCCGCCCTGGTCATCACCGTAATCTGGGGCCTGAAGGTGGATGTGGACGAGATGCTCCGACCCATTCTGGAGCGCAACCCCCAGATCCAGTCCTCGCAGATCGACATGATCATCGACATGCAGAAGAAGTTCATCCTGCCCTTCAGCATCCTGGGCGCCCTCTTCGGTACGGCCGCCGCCATGGCCCTGGTGGCACTCTTCTACTGGCTGATCGGCAAGGCCCTTCCCGAAGGCGAGGCCCCCAGCTATCCCCAGGCCCTCAGTGCCGCGGTGGTACCCAGCCTGGTGAAGTTGCCGCACATGCTCCTGCTCATCGTGATCTGCCTGGTCCGTCCCATCGGCGGTCTCACCCCCGACAAGATCGCACCCACGTCGCTGGGCTACTTCCTTCATGTGGAAAGCCTGAAGCTCCAGGCCTTCTTCTACACCATGGATCTCTTCTATCTGGCCGAAGCCGTGCTGACCTACCTGGCCCTCAGACATCTGGTCCGCATGAAGACCACCGGGGCCCTCCTCTGCGTGCTGCTGCCCATGGCCTTCGGCATCGGTCTGCGCGTCCTGGGGGCCAAGTAGATGGCGTCCCGAAACACCAAGCTCTTCGTGGGCGGGGCCATCGGCCTGGTCGTCCTGATGGCCCTGGGTCTGGCCTTCGGGGGCTCCAAGGACGAGGACAGCTCCTTCTCCTGGGATGCGGTCGCCAAGGGCGACATCCGCGAAACCATCAGCGCCAGCGGCGAGATCCGCGCCAAGACGCAGATCAACATCGGCACCTCCGTGGCTGGTGAGATCAAGGCCATTCACGTGGTCGATGGTCAGAACGTGAAGGCGGGCGATCTGCTGGTCACCATCGATCAGGAGCGCCTCCGGCAGGCCCAGGCCCAGGCCCAGGCGATCCTCGAAGCGGCCCGCCAGGATGCCTCCCGTCTGGAAGCCGCCATGCGGCGCAGCGTGGACAGCTTCCCCCGCTACGAATCCCTGCGCCAGCAGGGACTCATGTCCGACGAGGACTTCCGGCAGCAGAAGCTCGCCAAGGAAAGCGCCGTGTTGTCCTACAACAGCGCCAAGGCCAACGTGGCTCAGAACGATGCGAACCTGAAGGCCATGCAGGACGGCCTGTCCAAAGCCACCCTCCGCGCGCCCATCGCGGGTCGCGTCACCAGCCTGAAGGCGGAGAAGGGCGAGACCGCCATCCCCGGCATGAGCAACCTGCCGGGCGCCACGTTGATGATCATCTCGGACATGAGCGAGATGCAGGCGGAGATCAAGGTCAACGAGAGCGAGGTCGTGCGCACCAAGGTGGGCCAGACGGCCCAGGTCTCGGTGGAATCCCTGCCGGGCAAGGTCTTCCAGGGCTCGGTCATCGAGGTGGCCACGGGCACGGAGAAGACCGGTACGGATGCCAACCTCTACAAGGTGAAGGTGCTGCTGGCCGGCCAGCGGGCCGACCTGGACAACCTGCGCCCGGGCATGAGCGCCCGCGCGGTGATCCTCACCCAGGAGGCCAAGGGCGTGCTGCGGGTCCCCCTGCAGGCGGTGCTCGAGCGCGAGGGCAGCCTGGAAGAGGCCCAGAAGCAGGGTCTGCTGGCCCCCACCAACCGCAACATCGTCCTGCTGTCCAAGGATGGCAAGGCCCTCGAACGGCTGGTCCAGGTCGGCATCGCCAACACCCAGTTCTTCGAGTTGAAGGAGGGCTTGGCCGAGGGTGACAAAGTCCTGACCGGTCCCATCCGAAAGCTGAAGGATCTGAAGGACAAGGCCTCCGCCAAGCTGCGTGCCCGCTCTGACAGCGATCTGGCGAAGGTCAAGGAACCGAAGAAGTAATGGACATCCGCGAACCCCTCTCCGCGGCCGTCCGCGCCCTGAAGGCCAACAAGCTGCGCTCGGCCCTCACCACACTGGGCATCATCATCGGCGTGGCCGCAGTGATCGTCGTGGTGAGCCTCGTCCAGGGGTTGAAGACGAGCGTCCTGAAGCAAGTGGAGAAGGCCGGGAGCCAGACCCTCTTCGTGCGCCCCATCTTCCCTGGAGAGATCCCGCCCGAGGAGTTCGCCCGGATCAAGGACCGCGACCTCACCCTTGACCACATGCGCGCCCTGGCCAAGGACATGCCCCAACTCACCCACCTGACGCCAGTCTTCTTCACCGGCCTCGAAGTGAAACTCGGCGGCCGCACGGCCAACACCCGCGTGATCATGACCGACGAGAGCTACCTCGAGCTGAACAGCGTCAACCTCGACAAGGGCCGCAACTTCGTGCCCTCCGACCTGCGCCTGGCCAGCAAGGTGGCCATCCTGGGCCCCAGCCTGGTGGAAAAGCTGGGCATCCAGGGCAACCCCATCGGCCGTACGCTGGTGGTGAACAAGAACCTCAGCCTGGAAATCGTGGGCCTGCTCGAGGCCCAGGGGGGGTCCCTCGGCAACGATCCCGACGATGTGATCATGGTGCCGCTCCGTACCGGTTTTTCGCAGTTGACCGAGGTCCAACGCCGGCAGCTCTTCTTCCAGGCCCGGGTGGATCCGCGGCTGTCCGCCGACGATGGCGCCGACATGGTCACGGACGCCCTCCGCCGCATCAAGGGCCTGCGCGGCAAGCAGCCCAACAGCTTCCGCGTCTTCAGTCCCAAGCAGATCACGGGCATCGTCAGCGGCATCACGGGCACCATCACCGCCGTGGCCGGAGGCATGGTCTCCATCGCCCTGCTGGTGGGTGGCATCGGCATCATGAACATCATGCTGGTGAGCGTCACCGAACGGACTCGCGAGATCGGCGTCCGCAAAGCCGTGGGCGCCAAGCGCCGGGACATCATGCTGCAGTTCCTCATCGAGGCGGCCTTCCTCTGCGTCCTGGGTGGGGCCATCGGCGTGGGCCTCGGCTTCGTGCTGGGCGCGGCCCTCGGCCAGGCCCTGCTGGGCAGCATGGGCTCCGTACCGCTCTGGGCCATCGTCAGCGCCTTCGCCGTCCCCGCCGCCATCGGCCTCATCTTCGGCCTCTACCCCGCCGCCAAGGCCAGCAAGCTCGATCCGATTGAGGCGCTGCGCTACGAATAGCCCCATACCGCAGGGAGCAAAGAGGCCGGTCGAGTCATTCGTGACGTGCATCTATTTTTTAAATAGGCAGAATGGATGGATCACCCGCCCAACGGAATCTTTCCCATCCGGGCCCTGCCTTTGGAAGAACCGATGAAGCTCAAGCCATGGATCTACGCCGGCAGCGCCCTTGTCCTCGCGGGAGGACTCATCGGCTGGAAGGTCTTCGCGGGCTCCACGGAGGCTGACTCGCTCTTCACCGTGGAGACCGTCCACCGGCAGGACCTGAAGGAGAGCGTCACCGCCAACGGTGAGATCCAGGCCCTGTCGAAGGTGAACGTCGGCACGACCGTCACAGGTGAGATCAAGCAGATCCACGTCAAGGACGGCCAGACGGTGAAGGCCGGCGACCTCCTGGTGACTCTGGACCAGGAGCGCTTCGTCCAGGACCTCCACCGCGCCGACCTGAGCCTGCGCATGGCCCGGCAGGATCAGGACACCGCCGAGGCCACCTACAGGAAGGTGCACGCCGCGTTCCAGCGCCAGGAGGCGCTCTTCAAGCAGGATCTGCTCTCTCTGGACCAGTTCCAGGACGGCAAGCTCGCCCGCGACAACGCCGACATCGCCCTGCAGCGCGCCAAAGTGGCCGTGCTGGCGGCGGAGGCCCAGGTGGCCCTCTCGAAGGATGCCCTCGACAAGACCGTCCTGCGCGCGCCCATGGCGGGCCGCGTGACGGGCCTGAAGGCCGAGAAAGGCGAGATGGCCATCGCGGGGCAGACCAACATCGCTGGCGCCACCCTTATGGTGATCTCGGACCTAGCCGAGATCCTGGCCGAAGCCAAGGTCGGTGAGCTGGAAGTCTCCAAGCTGCGCCTGGAGCAGCCCGCTGAGGTCCAGGTGGACGCTCTGCCGGGCATCGTCTTCCAGGCCAGGGTCTTCAACGTCGCCAGCAGCTCCGACCGGGGCCAGAACCAGAACATCTTCAGCAGCAACAACAGCCAGGAGGCCCAGAACTACAAGGTGCGAGTCATCCTGCAGGGCAGCCGCCCGGATCTGGATCGCCTGCGTCCGGGCATGAGCGCTCGCGTGGCGGTGCTGGCCAATGAGATCAAGAACACCCTCGCGGTGCCGCTGCAATCCGTGATGGAACGCGAGGACCGTTCGGGGGGGCTGGGCCTCATGCCCCGCACCCGGACGACAGTGTTCCTCGTGAAGGACGGAACAGCCGAGGAGCGCACCATCCGCCTGGGCGCCGCCACCCGACGCACAGCCCAAGTCCTGGACGGCCTGAAGGAAGGTGAATTGATCATCACCGGGCCCGCCAAGGGCTTGAACGGATTAGCTGCCGGCCAGAAAGTGAAGCTTGCCAAGGCCGGGGCCGCCAAGTGAGCGCCTCCGTGGGAGCCACGTTTTCCCGGGCCCCCGAACAGCTTCGCGCCGCGCTCCAGAGCATCTGGTCGCACCGCATGCGCTCGGTGCTCACCATTCTGGGCATCATCATCGGCGTGGGTTCCGTCATCACCGTGGTGAATCTGACCAAGAGCCTCGAAGCCCGGATCATGGCCGACGTGAACAAGGAGGGCAGCCTCACCTTCTTCCTCAGCCCCGGCATGTCGAACAAGGCCTGGCGGGCGGGGAAGAAGGCCAAGCGCATGCCCCTGGACGCCGAGACCTTCCGCGACCTCCGCGAGATGATGCCGCAGATCCGGGAGGTGTCACCCGACGTCATGATCTGGGGCCGCAACCTGGCCAAGGCAGGCGATGTAACCCGCCGGGTGATGCTCCATGGTGTCGGCGAGAATGGGCTGGACCTCGCCAACCTCAAGCTCGAAGAGGGACGGGCCTTCATGCCCACAGACCGCAGCACCCGCGCCCCGGTGGTCGTTCTCGGCGCCAAGATCGCCGAAGAACTGGGCCTGGAACACGCCGTGGGGAAGACCTTTACCATCAGCGGCCAGACGGCCGAGATCATCGGCATCCTGAAGAAGCAGGGAGACATCCCCTTCCAGGCCTCCCAGGACGATGAGGCCATGTGGGGTACGGACAACGAGGTGTTCATCCCCTTTGGCAGCTTCAAGGAGCTCATGAGCCCCTGGATCTGGGACAACATCAGCTATCGGATCCAGGTCGATCCCTCCCTCAAGCTGGCCGAGGCCGAGGAGCTGCTGCGCACCAGCCTGCGCCGCGTGCGGGGGCTGCACGGCGATGACGTGGACAACTTCGATCTCTCCACCAACCAGAAGCAGGTGGAGATGGTCGAGAAACTCACGGGCAGCCTCATGCTGGCGGCGGGCGGCATGGTTTCCATCAGCCTGCTGGTGGGCGGCATTGGCGTCATGAACATCATGCTCGTGAGTGTCACCGAGCGCACCCGTGAGATCGGCATCCGCAAGGCCCTGGGCGCCCGCCGCCGCACCATCCTCACCCAGTTCCTCATCGAGGCCACCCTGCTCTGCCTCGTGGGTGGCCTCATTGGCCTGGGGCTCGGCCTTTCACTGGGCGGCATCCTCAGTCAGGTGCTCCTCAAGCAGGTGGGCAGCGTGCCCCTGTGGGCCGTGGGCTCCGCCTTCTTCGTCCCCGCCATCGTGGGCCTCACCTTCGGCCTCTACCCCGCGGCCAAGGCCAGCAAACTCGATCCGATCGAGGCGTTGAGATACGAGTAGTCCGAGCCTGCACAGAACGCCTGTTCGGGGTCATACTCCCCCCATGATTCCAAGGCACTGGTGGTGGCTCCTCGCCGGAGCGGGGCTGGTGGTGGTGATCCTGCTGCGCCGGGTCCTCCGCCGGGCCCTGCGTCGCTGGTCCTGGCGTCATGCCCTGCGGACCCGGCGGGAGCTGGGCTTCCGGCTGAACCCGGTCACCGTCACGCGCAAGCAGCGCCTGAAGCTCGATCTGCTGGCAGACCCCGAGCTCCGGACCCGGATCGCAGCTTTGGCCAACGAGACGGATCGAGACGAAGCCAGCCTGCTTGCGGATGTCAGCCTCTACCTCGACGAGATCATCCCGAATTTCAACCTCATCACCACCTACACGTTCGGCAAGAACCTCGCGGGCTGGCTGCTCCGGACCTGCTACCGGGTGCGCATCGGCCGCAGCGCGGAGGCGGCCCTGAACCGCATCCCCCGGGACGCGTCTGTGGTCTACGTCATGAACCACCGCAGCAACGCCGACTACCTACTGGTGGCCTTCCTGCTGGCCAACCGCGTCTCCATCTCGTACGCCGTGGGCGAATGGGCGAGGGTCTGGCCCTTGGAGCGCCTCTTCCGCAGCTTTGGGTCCTTCTTCGTCCGGCGGCGCTTCCGCGATCCGCTCTACCACGCCGTGCTGGAGCGCTACGTGCAGCGGGCCGTGGCCCAGGGCACCACGCAGGGCATCTTCATCGAGGGCGGTCTGAGCCGGGATGGGCGGCTGCAGGCCCCCAAACTCGGCCTGCTGGACTACATGCTCCGCGCCGGGGCGAGGGACCTCGTCTTCATCCCTGTGGGCATCAACTACGACCGCGTGGTGGAGGACAGCAACCTGGTGCGCGAATCCCTGGGCAAACCCCGACGAAGCCCGCTCGCCCTCATCCGGCGGACCTCCCTTTGGCTGCTGGGGCTGGTCTGGCGGGGCGCCACAAGGCGCTTCCACCGCTTCGGGTACGCCGTGGCCAATTTCGGTCAGCCCATTCATGCCCAGGTCGCGCTGGAAGGGGCCGACCTCCGTACCATGGACTGGGATACCCGGAGACCCCTGCTGGAGGCCTTTGCCGACACCCTGGTGCGGGCCGTGGGCCAGGAAGTACCCATCACGCCGGTGGCTGCCGTGGCCTGGGTCTATCGGGATCTGGGCGAGGCCTCTCCGGGCCGCGCCCAGCTACGGGACCGCATGCTCGAAGTGCTCGCCAAGGCCCAGGAACGGGGCCTGCCCCTGTATCTGCCCCGGGGTTCCTTCCAGCGCGCCTTCGATGTGGGGCTGCGCGTGCTGCTCCTGCGCCGCATCCTGGTGGTGGCCGAAGGTCGCCTGGTGTTGCCTGCGCACAAAGTGCCTCTGCTGGACTACTACGCCCATGGCGTGGCCCACCTCCTGGAAAGGCTCCGGACCCACTAGACTGGAGCACTGCCCCCATCGGAGTCTCCATGCCCAAGCTCGTCCGCATTGCCAATGGCCAGGGATTCTGGGGCGACAGCATCGATGCCCCGGTGCGCCTGGTGGAGGGCGGAAACATCGACTATCTGACCCTGGACTACCTGGCGGAAGTGACACTCTCCATCATGCAGAAGCAGCGCCGGAAGGACCCCCAGCTGGGCTATGCGACGGATTTCGTGGACCTGATGAAGCGCGTGCTGCCGCAGCTCAAGGCCAAGGGCATCCGAGTGGTAGCCAATGCGGGCGGGGTGAACCCCGAAGCCTGCCGTGCAGCCGTACTCGAGGTGGCCCGGAAGCTCGGCGTCACAGGCCTGAAGATCGCCACTGTTACCGGCGACGATGTGCTCTCCCGACTGCCGGAGTTCCAGGCCGCGGGCCTGAAGCTGGCCAACATGGACACGGGCGAGGGCCTCTTCGACACCCCCCGGGACATCCTCAGCGCCAACGTGTACCTGCAGACCCAGGCCATGGTTGAGGCGCTCGATACCGGCGCCGACATTGTCCTGACCGGCCGTTGCACGGACCCGGGCCTCACCCTCGCGCCCCTCATCCACGAATTCAAATGGGCGGCCGACGACTGGAACCGCCTCGCCGCGGGCACCGTGGCCGGTCACATCCTGGAGTGCGGTGCCCAAAGCACCGGTGGCAACTTCACCCGCTGGTGGGAAGTGCCCGACCTCTGGAACGTGGGCTACCCCATCGCCGAATGCTCAGAGGACGGCACCTTCGTCATCACCAAGCATGCGGGCACCGGGGGCATGGTCACCCTGGACACCGTGAGCGAGCAGCTGGTCTACGAGATGGGGGATCCGCACCAGTACATCACACCGGACGTGGTGGCGGACTTTACGAGCATTCACCTCGACCAGGTCGGCCCGGACCGGGTGCGCGTCTCGGGCATCACCGGTAAGCCCAAGACCCCCTTCCTCAAGGTGAGTGGTGCCTACTTGAAGGGCTACAAGGCCACCGGTCAACTCACCCTGTGCGGCCCCCGGGCCTTGGAGAAGGCTCAGCTCTGTGCCGACATCGTCTGGAAACGCTTGAAGGTCGCGGGTTTCGACTACGAGCACACCGACGCGGAATTCCTGGGGGCCAGCACCGTCCATGCCGGCATCGCCCCGGCTCCACAGGATCCGGCCGAAATCGTGCTGCGGCTGAGCGTGAAGGACCCGGATCGGAAGAAGGTCGAACGCTTCGGCCGCGAGATCGCGCCCCTGGTGACGGCGGGACCGGCCGGTGTCACAGGCTTTGCAGGAGGCCGCCCCAAGGCCCAGGAGATCGTGGCCTACTGGCCCGCCCTGCTGCCCCGTGAGTTGGTCACATGGGGCGTGACAGTCGCCGAGGTCTGATCCTTCAACCTGGACTGGTCCATCCGGGTCCATATCCTGCGCCCTTGCGCCCTGCCCTCCGATCTCCCACCTTTATGTCTCTACTGGTTCACGGAGTCCCTCATGTCCCTGCGTTCCCGCCTGTTTCTCGGTTCCGTCGGCATCCTCGCCCTGCTGGGCTGCTCCAGCTCAGACAGCAGTTACGGCCCCTCCTCCAGCTACCTGGTGAACGCCATCGCGGTGGCGGATATCGATGCCAATGGCCTTCCTGACATCCTTGGCCTGGTGTCCACCGACTTTGGCGGTGCCCCCACCCAGGGCTACGTGTCCACCCGGCTCCAGTCCTCCGCGGGAGCCTTCGTGATGCCCACCCGCTTCGGGGTAGGTAAGAGCCCCGCCAACCTGGTGGTGCAGGACGTCAACGGAGACGGCCGACCGGATCTGGTGGTAGCAAATGCCTATGACCAGACCGTCTCAGTCCGGTTCGCGGACCCCGCCAAGCCCGGCTTCTTCCTGCCCGCCATTGTGCTATCCACTCCCGGCCGAACCCCGTTGGACGTGGCTGTGGGCGATCTGAACGGCGACGGCCGGATGGACATCGTCGTGGCAGCCAGCGGCGCCAACAGTGTGCTCGTCTTCACCCAGACCGCCACTGGCACCTTCAATGCACCGGTGGCCTACACCGTGGGCGGCGATCCCCAGGCCGTGACTGTGGCAGACCTCGACGGCAACGGCCTGGCCGACATCGCCGTGGCCACCACCGCCAACACCGTCTCCGTGCTCCTCCAGACCAGCGCCGGCGTCTTCGCTGCCGCCGTGGACTACACCACCGGCGTCCAGCCGGTCGCCATCAAGGCTGCGGATCTCAATGGTGACGGCAAGCTCGACCTGCTCACCGCCAACTTCGGCGCCTCCCTCAGTCCAGGCACCCAGGGCCTGAGCATCCTGATCCAGGGCGCCCCCGGCACCTTTGCCGCGCCCGTCCACTACACCACCGGCTACAGGGCCGTGGCCTTGGCCGTGGGCGACCTCAACGCCGACGGCAAACCAGATGTGGTCGTGGCCTGCGAGGGCCTGCCGGGCGATCCCGGCGTGGTCTCCGTCTTCCTCCAGACCCCGCCGGCGGCCGCCACGCCCGGCGTCTTCCTGCCCGCCGTCAACTACCGCGGCGTCTACGGCCCCATGGGCGTGGCCATCGCTGACATGGACGGGGACGGCCGCCCGGATCTGGTGCTGGCTGATGGTGACATCGTGGTCCGGCTCAACAGCGCAACCACGCCGGGCACCTTCGGCCCGCCAAACTACTTCTACAACTGACTCCAAAAAAGCCCCGGAACCGGGGCTTTTTTGGAGCGAGGAATGAACCTCCGTCCGGATCTACCCGAGACTGACGTTGATCTTGCGGGGCCGCACTTCGGGGCGTTTGGGCACCAGCAGGGTCAGGACGCCGTTGCGGAGTTCCGCCACCACCTTTTCGCCTTCCACGTCCTCGGGCAGGGTGAAGGTGCGGCTGAAGCGGCCGTGGCTGCGCTCGGAGAGATGGATGCGCTCGCCGTCTTTCAGGACGTCCTCTTCGCGCTTGCCGGCGACGGTGAGGCGGGTCCCCTCCAGGCTGATCTCCAGATCGGCCTCGAGGATGCCGGGGATGTCCGCCTTGAACTGGTAGGCATCCGGGGTTTCCCTCACGTCGAAGCTGGGCATGAAGGCCGCAGGCGCGCCGAGGTTGTAGTCCAGGAGCGGGTCCCAGCGCAGGAAGTCGCGCATGAGGCGGAAGGGCTCCAGGGACGCGGCCGTGGCTGGGGCGGCTTGGGGGGTGCGGGTCCGAAGAATGCTCATGAAGTCCTCCTGAAAAATGGGAGAACGGCGAAAGCAGGATTGGGAAACCATGCTGCCGTTTCCGCATAAAATTTTAGTCTATTACCATCACGTGTCAACACCCTGCTTCCATATTTTTTCGAGCCTCCCTGGGGATTATCAAAAACGCAAGCTTTTGGCCATCGGTCCGATAGGCCCTTTTGTCCTTCATCAGGAGTCCCCATGGCCGCGAAGGGTGCGTTCCGGTTCCGGTCCCTGTCTGCCAAGGTGCTCGCCCTGAGCCTCCTGCCGGTGGGGCTGTTCGTGCTCTTCTTCGCCAGCTATGTCATGCCCACCATCTACAAGTCGGTCATGGCCTCCAAGCAGGCCGGAGTACGCCAGATCGTGGACCTGGCCATGACCATGCTCGAGGCCCAGGAGGTCCAGGTCCGGGCCGGCCAGCCCCTGGAGGCCACTCAGTCCCGCACCAAGGAGGTCATCGCCGCCCTCCGTTTCGACAAGACCAACTACCTGTGGGTCCAGGTCCCCGGACCGCGCATCGTCGTCCATCCCATCCACCCCGATTGGAATGGGATCCAAACCAATGATTTGAAGGATCCGGCCCTCGTGAAGCTGTTCCAGGACCTGGACCGGGTGGCCGCCCAGAATCCGGATGGGGCCTTCCACCACTATGAGTTCACCAAGCCCGGCCAGCAGGGGCTCTTCGCCAAGGTCAGCTATGTCCGGACCTTTGCCCCCTGGGGCTGGACCATCGGGACCGGGGTCTACGTGGATGACGTCGATCGCGAGGTCCGGGCCATCGCCCTGGTGATGCTCGGGGGCATGTTCCTCGTATCCTGCCTGGTCTTCTTCCTCGCCCGCACCCTCTCCCACCGGATGGTGCAGCCCCTGCACAACCTGGTCGAGGGCCTGCGCAACAGTGACCTGTCCAAGCAGATCCAGGTCACGGTGGAGGACGAGGTGGGCGAGGCGGCCATGGCCTTCAACGACTACAACGGCGGCATGCGCAAGACAGTGCTGGACGTATCGGAATATGCCGCTAGGGTGGCCTCCGGCAGCACTGAACTGGCCGCCTCCGCCGATGAGATGGCGAAGGCCGTGGCGGAGATCGCCCAGGTGAGTGAGGACCTCAAGAACGCCGGAGAGCAGGTGTCCCGGTCCCTGCAGGACCTCGGCGCCAACGCGGGCCGGGTGGCTGGGCGGACCCAGGACGCGGACGCCCAGACCCAGGACGCCGTGCAGGAGACGGAGCGCAGTGCCACCGCGGGCCAGGGGACGGCCCAGGGCATGACGGACATCCAGCAGGTCACCGGGCAGATCGTCCTGGCCGTATCGGTCATCCAGGACATCGCCCGCCAGACCAACCTGCTCTCTCTCAACGCGGCCATCGAGGCCGCCAAGGCGGGCGCGCAGGGCAAGGGCTTCGCCGTGGTGGCCGAGGAGGTGCGGAAGCTCGCCGAGCGTTCGGGCACCGCCGCCCGGGAGATCGAAGGCCTCATCAAGCGCACTCAGGAAGTGGTCGCCGGAGGCGCCGACAGCGTGAACACCACCCTCGCGAGCCTTGAGGCCATCCGGGATCGCATCGGCACTGTGGCCACCAGCATCTCGGAAATCGGCGCCCTGTCCCGGCAGCAGGAGGCTACGGGCCAGAGCGTGGCTGAGATGATGTCCACCACCACCGGGAAGCTGTCCCAGAACGCCTCGGCCACCCATGAACTGGCCTCCACCGTGCACGAGATCGCCAAGACCTCGGACGAGCTGGCCCGCGTGGCCGAGGGCCTGAGAGCCGTGGTCGGGGGCTTCAAGCTCTAGGTGTCTGATTTCAAGATGGCCGACGGCCGTGGTGGGGGTCCCGCTCCCTGCCAACCGGGCTATTCGGCGCGGTACACTCGAGGCTCCGAGGTACTACCCCCATGCGAAAGTCCATTCTCATTCTCGGACTCCTCTCCTTCGGCCTGCTGGCGGGCTGGTGCGGCCACGCCCTTGCACCAGGGGCGGTGCGTCCCCGCCCGGTGGAGCCCCGGAAGGCCCTGCCCGAATGGGAGCAGGGGCCCATCCGGCATTTCAGGGAGGCCGCTCCCAGCGTGGTCTACATCACCACCACGGAGGAACGCAGCCGGGATTTCCTCGGCCTGGACGTGGTGGAGGTTCCCGCCGGGTCAGGCACGGGCTTCATCTGGGACGAGCTGGGTCACGTGGTCACGAACTTCCATGTCATCAAGGGCGCCGCACGGGCCTACATCACCCTGGCAGACGGCAGCCGCCATGAGGCCTCCTATGTGGGTGGCGCCCCAGACAAGGACCTGGCCGTACTGCTGCTGGCGAAGACGCCACCGAGGCTGCGCCCCATTCCCATCGGCACGAGCGCAGACCTGCAGGTGGGTCAGGCGGTGCTGGCCATCGGCAACCCCTTTGGCCTGGACCAGACCCTCACCACCGGCGTGGTGTCCGCCCTGGGCCGCGAGATCCAGAGCGTGACCCGGCGACGAATCAGCGGCGTCATCCAGACGGACGCTGCCATCAACCCCGGCAACAGCGGCGGGCCGCTGCTGGACAGCGCGGGCCGCCTCATCGGCGTGAACACCGCCATCCAGAGCCCCAGCGGCGCCAGCGCCGGCATTGGCTTCGCCGTGCCCGTGGACACCGTGAATCGGGTGGTGCCCCAGCTCATCGCCCGGGGCCGCCTGGAACGCCCGGACCTGGGCTTCGAACCCGTGGCCCCGCGCCTGATGGAGCGGGCCTTCGGTCCCCAGAAGGGTGTGATGGTCGGCAAGGTGACCCGGAGTGGCGCCGCCGCCAAAGCCGGTCTCCAGGGCGTGAGCGCGGAGGGCCGAAGGGTGTTTCCCGGCGACCTCATCCAGGCCGTGAACGGTCGCACGGTGGAGGACTGGGATGGCCTGCTGGACGCGGTCGAGGCCCTGCCCCTGGGGGGCACCGCGCAGCTGGAGGTCGAGCGTGAGGGTCGGAAAATCAGGCTCCCGATCAGGCTGGAGCCGGCCCGGGAGTAGGCATTTCTACGAACC
>JANYAZ010000003.1 GCA_025361045.1 Geothrix sp.
GGGTGCCCTTCCCGGAGCCCGGGGCTCCGAGGAGGATGTTCGCGACCAGGCTCATGCGGCGCCTCCGCGAGTGGAGCGGCCGCGGATGCGACCCTTCTCGAGGAAGCCGTCATAGCGGCGCATGACCAGCAGGCTTTCCAGTTGGGCCGCGCTGTCCATGGCCACGCCCACCACGATCAGCAGGCTGGTGCCGCCAAAGTAGAAGTTGAGGCCCTGGATGTTGTTGGTGATGAGCAGCGGGACCAGGGAGACCAGGGCCAGGTAGATGGCACCCACGAAGGTCAACTTGGACAGGATGCTGTCCATGAAGATGCTGGTTTCCTTGCCGGGCCGGATGCCCGGGATGTAGCCCCCGGACCGCTTCATGTTCTCGGCGGTCTCATCGGGATTGAAGACGATGCTGGTGTAGAAGAAGGCGAAGAAGATCACCACGCCCACAAAGACCGGCGTATAGATCCAGAAATGGGTCTGCGGGCTGAGGTAGGAGGCCCCCTTGGCCAGCCATTCCCACCGAGTGAACTGAGCGATGGTGGCCGGGAAAAAGATCACCGAGCTGGCGAAGATGACGGGCATGACGCCGGCGGTGTTCACCTTCAATGGCATGTAGGAACTGCGCTGGCTGGACATGCCTGCCGAATCGGCCCGACGGGCGTAATGGATGGGAATGCGCCGGTAGGCGTTCTCCACCAGCACGACAGCCAGCAGTACCACGATCATCGCGGCAATGAGCAGGATGAAGATGCCCGGGGGCGGAACATTCGGGGCGTTCTTCAGGGACTGGGTGATCATCACCGTCAGAGTGGTCAGGGCCTGGGGCAGGCCTGCCACGATGCCCGCGAAGATCAGCAGGCTGATGCCATTGCCAATGCCGCGTTCGGTGATCTGCTCACCAATCCACATGACGAACATCGTGCCCACAGACAGCGTAAACGCCGCCAGGAACCGGAAGGCCGTCGGGGAGATGGAACTGGTCACCACTTCCAGGCCCGGGGCATTCTGGCTCTGGGCCAGGGAGGCGATGCCCATGCCCTGAACAAAGGCCAGGCCCACGGTGAGGTAACGGGTCCACTGGTTGATCTTCTGGCGGCCGGCTTCGCCTTCCTTCTTCTGGAGATTCTCCAGGTAGGGCACCACCGCACCCATCAACTGCAGCACGATGCTCGCTGTGATGTAGGGTGCAATGCCAAGGGCGAAGACCGAGAACTTCTTGAAGGCACCACCGGAAAAGAGGTCGATGACATCGAAGAGCCCGCCGCCCCCGCGCCGAAGCGCGGCCGCCAGGTTCTCGGCGTTCACCCCGGGCACACTGACGTGCACGCCCAGCCGATAGATCGCCAGGAGCAGCAGGGTGAAGAGGAGCCGCTTGCGCAGCTCCGGGATGGCGAAGAGGTTCCTGATGCGGTTCATCGGCCGTTACTCGGCCGACTTTGCGGCTGGCTCTTGAATGGTGCCACCCTTGGCCAGGATGGCTTCCCGGGCGCCCTTGGTGATGCGGTCGGCGACGACATTCACCTTGGTGGTGAGTTCGCCGCTGGCCAGCACCACGATCTTCTCCACGCGGGAGTTGACGAGCTTCTTCTCGCGCAGGGCCTCGAGGGTCACCGTCTCGCCATCCTTGAAGTGGATGGAGATGAGGTTGAGGGTGATCTCCTTGGTCTCGGGCGCGAAGATGTTGGTGAAGCCGCGCTTGGGCAGGCGACGGACGAGGGGCATCTGGCCGCCCTCGAAGCCGCGCTTGCTGCGATAGCCAGAGCGGGACTTCTGGCCCTTTTCGCCGCGGCCGGAGGTCTTGCCAAGGCCGGAGCCCTTGCCGCGGCCGAGTCGCTTGCGGGACTTGGTGGCGCCCTCTGCGGGCCTGAGTTCGTTGAGCTTCATGATCTACCCCTTCACCGTGACGCCAATGAGATGGGGAACGAGCTTGACCATCCCGTGGACATTGGGGGTGTATTCGCATTCGCGGGTATCGCCGGGCCGTTTGAGACCGAGGGTCTGCATGAAGGCGCGGTGCTTGGGAGTGGTGCAGATGATGGAGCGCTTGAGGGTCAGCACCACCTGCTTGCCGAGGAACTGCGACATGTTATGCCTCCGCCTGATCCAGGCCCCGATTGGTCAGGACCGTGTAGGGATCCATAAGTTCCTTCAGCCCTTCGAACGTGGCACGAACCACGTTGTGGGGGTTGGAGGAGCCCAGGCTTTTTGTCATCACGTTGTGGATGCCGGCAGCTTCCATGATCGCGCGGACCGCGGCGCCGGCGATGATGCCAGTGCCTTCAGGGGCGGGCTTCAGCAGCACGCTGCCGGAACCGAAGACACCCGTCACCGGATGCGGCAGGCTGCCGTTCGGGCTGATGGGTACTCGAATCATGTTGCGCTTGGCGCTCTCAATGCCCTTCTTGATGGCGGAGGGCACTTCGAGGGCCTTGCCGAGACCGAAGCCGACCTTGCCGTTGCCGTCGCCCACCACCACCAGCGCGGAGAAGGAGAAGTTCTTGCCCCCCTTCACCACCTTGGTGACGCGACCCACGTAAATGACCTGGTCCTTGAATTCCCCGGCTTCGGGGTTGCGGGATTCCCTGTTGTCTTTTTGCTCTGCGATCGCCATGGTCATCCCCTAGAACTGAAGCCCGGCTTCGCGGGCGCTGTCGGCCAGCGCCTTGACGCGGCCGTGGTAGACGTAGCCGTTCCGGTCGAACACCACCGAAGTGATGCCCTTCTCCTTCAGGCGGGCAGCGATGCTGGCACCGACGGCCTTGGCGGCCTCGATGTTGGCGCCATTTTTCAGTGAAGCACGCAGATCCTTCTCCAGGCTGCTGGCGGTCGCAAGGGTGATGCCCTTGGTGTCGTCCACGGCCTGCACATAGATGCGCTTCAGGCTCTTATAGATGGTGAGTCGGGGCCGCTCGGGCGTGCCGCTCACGCGGCCGCGGATGCGGGCCTTGACCTTTTCGCGTCGAAGTTGGATATCGTTCGCCATGGGTTCCCCTTACTTCCCGGTCTTGCCGGCCTTGCGGCGGATGACTTCGCCGGTGTACTTGACGCCCTTGCCCTTGTACGGCTCAGGCTTGCGGAATTTCCGGATGTCGGCGGCGACCTGGCCCACCAGCTGCCGGTCGATGCCGGTCACGACGATGTGGGTGGTCTTTTCGACGGCCATCGTGATACCCGCAGGGGCCTCATAGTTGATCGGGTGGCTGTAGCCGAGCTCGAGCTTGAGCTTGGCGCCCTCCATGGCGGCCTTGTAGCCGACGCCGACGATGTCGAGTTCCTTCTTCCAGCCTTCGGTGACGCCGGTGACGGCGTTGCCGAGGAGGGCGCGGGTCAGGCCATGGAAGGCCCGGTTCTGGGCTTCATCATTGACGCGAGAGAGAACGACGGAGTCGGCCTGAACGTCGAGCGTGATCCCGGCGGGGATCGGGCAGCTGAGCTTGCCCTTGGCGCCCTCGACGACGGCCTCGGACCCGGTGACTGTGACCTTCACGCCCTGGGGCAGCGTCACGGGCTTCTTTCCGATTCGAGACATGGGTGATTCCTTAGATGAGGGCGGAGCATCCGCCCATTTCAGGATGGGTTACCAGACGTGGGCGAGAATTTCGCCGCCCACATTCTGCTTCTTGGCGTCCTTGCCCGTCAGGAGACCCTTCGGGGTGGACAG
This sequence comes from Geothrix sp., assembly GCA_025361045.1. GTDB lineage: Bacteria > Acidobacteriota > Holophagae > Holophagales > Holophagaceae > Geothrix. The sequence continues at coordinate 3,653 of JANYAZ010000003.1, forward strand.
GATGGCAATGCCGAGGCCGCCATGGACGTCCGTGATGTCCTGAGCACCGGAGTAGATGCGCAGGCCGGGACGGGACACGCGGCGCAGGCCGTGGATCACGTTTTCCTTATCCTTCACGTACTTCAGGTTGACGATGAGGTACACGCGGCCCTCATGCTCCACCTGCTTGAAGGAGTGGATGTAGCCTTCCTGCTTCAGGATGCCGCATAGTCCGGCCTTGATCTTGGAGGCAGGCACCACCACGGCATCGTGACCGGCCATGATGCCGTTACGAATGCGGGTGAGGTAATCAGCGATGGGATCGGTATTCATGGTCCCCTCTCCTTACCAACTGGACTTCTGGACGCCCGGCAGTTCGCCATTCAAGGCGAACTTGCGGAAGCACAGACGACAGAGTTCAAACTTGCGCATATAACCCCGGGGCCGGCCGCAGCACTTGCAACGATTGCGATGCTGGGTCGAGAACTTGGGCTTTCGCGCGTCCTTGACGATTTTGGAAATCTTGGCCATCGGTATGATCTCCTTGGCTATTTGCGGAAGGGCATACCGAGGTGGCCCAACAGGGCCCGCGCTTCGGCGTCGTTGGCAGCGGTGGTCACGAACGTGATGTTCATGCCCTTCATCTTGTCCACCCGGGAGTAGTCGATCTCCTGGAAGATCAGCTGATCCCGGAGGCCCAGGGTGTAATTGCCGCGACCATCAAAAGACTTCGTGGGGACACCACGGAAGTCACGGACGCGGGGGAGGGACAGGGTCACCAGGCGGTCGAAGAACTCCCACATGCGGGACCCGCGCAGGGTCACCATGCAGGCAATGGGCATGCCGGCACGCAGCTTGAACTGGGCGACACTCTTCTTGGCCTTGCGGACCACAGCCTTCTGACCGGCAATGGCGGTCAGTTCATCGACGGCCACATCCAGCACCTTGATGTTCTGGATGGCATCGCCGACGCCCATGTTGATGACAATCTTCTGCAGGCGGGGGACCTGCATGGCGGAGGAGAAAGCGAACTCCTCCTTGAGCTTCGACACCACCTCCTGGTGGTAGCGAGCCTTGACGCGGGGCTCCGCGTGGCCTTGCGTGGCAGTCATGGATTCCTCCATTTCCGTGGG
>JANYAZ010000024.1 GCA_025361045.1 Geothrix sp.
CATCGTCCTGTCCGGACATGCGGACAAGACGATGCGCACCATGGATGGATAGAGACGGACCACTTCCTTCAGAAGTTCGGCGCCGTTCATTCCGGGCATCCGCATGTCTGTGACGATGACGTCAAAGGGATGTTCGCGGAGCTTATTGAGCGCCTCCTGTCCACTTTCGACGAAGGCCATGTCCCATTCCGACTTGAAGGGACGCAGCATCCGCTGCAGCCCCTGGAGCAACATGGGCTCGTCATCCACGAAAAGAATCTGCTGTTTGTCCACGAGACCCTCAGCGATCTGTGGTACCCAGTGGTAGGAAAATGCTGAAGGTGGTGCCGCAACCCACCTCTGATTCGACTTCAATGCGGCCCTGGTGCTTCTCGACGATCACGGCGTAAGCGATGGCCAGTCCCTGCCCTGAACCCTTTCCAACCGGTTTGGTTGTGTAGAAGGGCTCGAACATCCGTGCCTGGACTTGTTTTGGTATTCCGGTACCGTCATCCGACACTGAGACTTCTACTTCTCCGACTCCTGAGCGGGTTCTCACTGTGATCCGACCCAGCGCCCCTGATGGTCTCGTGGCATTGGTGGCTTCGATGGCGTGGGCGGCATTGACGATGAGGTTCAACACCACCTGGTTGAACTCGCCAGGGAAGCAGGGAACCGGAGGCAGATTCTGTTCAAAGTCTGTGACCAAGGTCGCCGCGTACTTCCACTCATTCCGGGACACCGTGATGGTGCTTTCAATGGCATGTTGCAGGTCCGTGGGCGTTTTCGACTCGCCACCGGGATGTGAAAAGTCCTTCATGGCCTTGACGATCTTGGAGATGCGGCCAACCCCTTCGAGGCTTTGCTGGATGGCCTTGGGGATCTCCTCCCGAAGGTAATCGACGTCAGAAGCCTCGAGAGCTGCCACGGCAGCCTGAACTTCCTGGGATCCGGGGCCCGACTCCTTGACCAGGGCTGTCAGGTGGCCCGATACCTTCCCCAGCACGTCGAAGGTTTCCTTGAACGCATCCCGCAGAAAGCTGGTGTTGTCTCCAATGAACTGGGTCGGAGTGTTGATTTCATGGGCAGTCCCGGCAGCCAGCTGGCCAATGGCTTCCAGCTTCTGCGATTGACGAAGCTGGACCTCCATGGCCGCCTGGGTCTGTTCGGCCGCTTTTCGTTCCGTGACATCCCGAGCGACCACCAGGGCCCTGACGACGCCCTGGGCCGGATCCGGGATGATGGTCGCCGTGCTCTCGAAGTGGAGCCAGCGCCCTTCCTTGTGCCGCAACCGGTACTCAAGCCTCTGGGTGGGCTGCCCCGTCATCAGCTCCTGCAGTGCCTTCGAGACCCGCTCAAGGTCATCCGGGTGGAGAAGGTTTGTCGAGGACTGCCGCAACATCTCCGACTCGGAATACCCCAGGGCGAATTGATACGAGGGGCTGGTATAGATTCGTTTCCCCTCCCCGTCGATGATGGCCACAAGGTCCACCACATGCCGATGGATCGCCGAGAACAGCCATTCATTCCTGCGCAGGGCCTCCTCGGTCTCCTTGATCCGGGTGATGTCCATAATGGTGGCCACATAACCCGCCGGTTGCCCATCGGCCTTGAAGTAGGGGGCCTTGTGGAAGAGGGCATGCTGGACCCGACCGTGAGCAGGGATCCGCTGGAAGGACACCTCGCAGGAGGCAGCTTCATCCAGGCCCGCGCCCTTGGCTGATCCATGCTCCACTTCCGGAAGCAGATCCTGGATCTTTTGGTGAAGAATCCCGTCTGCGGGAAGACCAAGGAATTCCTGGAAGGCCCGGTTGAACCCCAGGACAGCGCCTGCGAGATCCTCGTAGTAAAGAGCGTTTGGAAGAGTCTCGATCAAGGTGCGAAGGAACTGGACGTGTTCAAACTGCTCGCGCTCCATGGCTCTCCGGGTTGTGATGTCCCGGACCACTCCGACGGCATGCCAGGCTTCGCCCACCTTCATGGCAGCCAGTGAAAATTCCACGGGGAATTCGGTACCGTCCTTTCGCCTTGCTTGAAGGTCAGTGACCTTTCCGATGGCCGCACCATATCCTGTGCTCTGGAACTTTCCGAACCCTGACCGTATCGCAGGATGAAACCTGGAGGGCGCGATCAGATCATGCAGGTCTGCGCCAATGGCTTCCAATGCCGTGAACCCGAAAATGCGCTCTGCGGCCTGGTTCCAGAAGGAAATCCTGCCCTCGGGATCGATCATCACAATGCCGTCCAGCGCAGCGGAGGTGATGGCCCTGACCCGCTCTTCTGCGCTTTGAAGTTCGGCACGGGTCTCATGGGCTCGTGCCCGAGAGCGGCTCGCATTCAATTCGCGTTCAATCGCAGGGAGCAGGCGCGCCAACCGCGACTTGTTCACAAAATCCTTGGCCCCTGCGTGAAGGGCCTCGACGGCCGCTTCTTCCCCAATCTGGCCCGAGACGACAATGCAGGGAAGGTTGGGCGCGAGCTTGCGAGCCTCCTCGATGACCTTGAAGCCGTCCATCGTTGGCAGGCAGAAATCCGTGAGCAGGATCTCCCACTCCGGTTTCAGCAACTCAGTCCGGAGCGATTCAAGGTCCTCGACTCGGGTCATGGCACACTTCAGCCCATGCCCATCCAAGTGGGCGCTGAGAAGGACTGCATCTTCCTCGGAGTCTTCGACCAGGAGGATCCGGACCGGCTGATGGTGGTCCATGGGGCATCCCTGTGAAAGGGGGGGCTGAGGGGATCCCTCGGACAGGAAAGCACCATCCAGTCGGATGAGGCCGTAGCTCGAGGTGTGCTGACCCTATCGGACCGGCGCCGTGATCAGCCATGAACTGTTCATTTTTTTGACCTTAAGGTCAGAAAATATCATTCGTCTTTACAAATATTTATGTAAGTAAATATTCATTTGTAACCACTTGGGTTATATCCATTCGAACGTGTCCACTGGACATGCCTCCCGGGGGGCTTCCGGGGGGGCTATCCACGGGCATGGTGGTGCAGCAGGCGGTCCTGATACCAATCTGCATTCAAAAATAGAGATTCACCACGGAGGCACGGAGGACACAGAGAGGCCCGTCCGAACGAGCTTCGCTTGGCCAGCGGTTGCGGGCGGACGGCCACGCGATCGCGCGGATCCCGCCCGCAACCGCCGGCGGG
>JANYAZ010000036.1 GCA_025361045.1 Geothrix sp.
CTGAATCCCGACTGTGTGCTGGAGATCGGCTGGCACCTGTTCGGCGAATCCTACAAGCGTGGCCAGTTCCTGGCGATGATGCGCCACCACCTGCGGGAGAACGATATCGACGCGGGCAATGACCTTCCGGATTACCTGCCCAATCTGCTGGATCTCACGATGAAGCTGGAGACCCAGGATGCCATTGACTTGGTGGATGACTGCATTCTGCCCGCCATGGAAAAGATTCAGTCGGCCATGAAGGATGGCGCCTATGCCCATCTGCTCCAGGCGCTGTTTCTCATCTTCACAGCCCATCGGATGCCCGCCGAGGTGAGCCATGCTTGATAAGTTCCTCTGGGTCGGCTTTCCCTATGTGGCGTTGGTTCTCGCCATCGTGGTGAGCATCCTCCGGTTCGTGTGGAAGCCCTTCAGCTATTCGAGCCTCTCCAGTCAGTTCCTGGAGAACAAGCAGCTCTTTTGGGGCTCGGGGCTCTGGCACTGGGGCATCGTCTGGGTGCTGACCGGGCATCTCGTGGCCTTCCTGATCCCAGGGCAGATTCTCGCCTGGAACTCCACACCCTTTCGGCTCTACCTCCTCGAATTCACGGGGTTGACCGCGGCCCTCCTGGCCCTCGTGGGGATCGTGGCCCTGATGGTTCGCCGCCACACCAGCTCGCGTGTGAAAGTCGTCACCACGGCCATGGACTGGATCCTGCTCGGCGTCCTGCTCCTTCAGGTGACCACGGGCATCGACACCGCCCTCCGCTACCGCTGGGGCAGCTCCTGGTACGCCTCCAACGCCGCGCCCTACCTTTGGAGCCTCCTGAGCCTGAGCCCCAGGCCGGAGCTCATCATCCCCTTGCCCTGGCTGCCAAAGATCCACATCCTCAGCGGCTTCTCAGTGATTCTGCTGATCCCGTTCACGCGTCTCGTGCACTTCCTGGTGGTGCCCATTTTCTATTACTGGCGCAAGCCCCAGGTGGTGATCTGGAATCGGCGGGGACTCCGATGAGGTCGAAGCAGGAGCGTAGGCCCACCTTGCCGCAGGCGAGGCCCGCAGGGTCTGGCACAGGAGGTGCCAGATGAGGGTTCGCACGGTCGCCCTGGGAGGCGCTGTGGCCTTCGGAGCCTCCCTGATGATCCTTGCGGTCAGCGTGGACACGAAGCTGCTGGGGGACAACTCCGGCTATAAGCCGGTCCAGCCCATCGCCTATTCCCATGCCCTGCATGCGGGCGAACTCAAGCTCGACTGCCTGTTCTGCCACACGGGAGCCGAGCAGAGCCGCCACGCCGGAATCCCGCCGGTGAGCACGTGCATGAAGTGCCACGAAACCATCCTGAACAAGGCGGGCACCAAGCCCGGCGTCGTCGACCCGAGCCCCGAAATTGCCAAGCTGTCCAGGGTCGTGAAGGAAGGACGCCCCATCGAATGGGTGCGAATCCATCGTCTGCCTTCGCACGTGGATTTCCCCCACAGCCGGCATGTCAACGCAGGAGTGGCCTGTCAGAACTGCCACGGCGAGATCCAGGGCATGGAGCGGGTCGAGCAAGCCCTCGCGCTAACCATGGGCGAATGCCTAACCTGCCACCGCACCGAAAACCAGAAGATGCAATTGAACGGCAAGGGGCCCGCAGCGCCCATCGACTGCAGCGCCTGCCACCACTGAGGAGAAGCCATGCACGTGTGGAAGAGCCTCGGCGAACGGCGGGGACTCATCAAGAAAACCAAGGCTGAGTTCAGCGATGAGCTCCCGGTCGGGGAGAGCGTACGGCAGATCAGCCGCCGCGACTTCTTCCGCTTTTCCAGCCTGGGCTTCATCGCGGGCCTTGCCGTCAGTTGCAAAAGCAAAACCGTCGAAAAGGCGCTGCCCTATTTGAACGCCCAGGAGGGGCTGACACCCGGTGTGGCGCAGTGGTATGCCACCACTTGTCAGGGATGTTCGGCAGGCTGCGGCGCCCTGGCCCGCAGTCGCGATGGCCGCCCCGTGAAGCTGGAAGGGAACCCCGATCACCCCCTGAATCGTGGGGGCCTCTGCGCCATCGGCCAGGCCCAGACCCGGGGCCTCTATGACCCTGCCCGACTCAAGCAATCACGCATGCGGGGAGAGGACTGCACATGGAAGGCCCTCGATGCCGATCTGGTCGCACGGTTTGCGGAGATCAAGGGGAGGGGTGGGAAGGTCCGCGTCCTGGGCGGAACCCTGCTCAGTCCCACGCTGAAGGCCACCATCCAGGATTTTCTTGGTGGTTTCAAGGATGGCAAGCTGGTCACCTACGATGCCCTGAGTTGTGCCGCCATCCCCGCCGCCTATGAGCTGACGCATGGCCGGAAGGTTTTGCCGCATTACCGCATCGAAGAGGCCGACTTCATTCTCGGCATCGAGGCGGATTTCCTGGGGACCTGGATCGATCCCGCGGGCTTCACCCGGGCCTACGCGAGCCGGCGGGGCCCGGACAATCCGCGGCCCATGTCCAAACATGTGCAGGCCGAAGCCGGGATGTCCTTGACGGGAAGCAACGCCGACGAACGACTCCGTCTGGCGCCTTCCGAGATCGTGCCCTTCCTCGAAGCCTTGGCCTCTGCTCTGGGATCGGGGAATTCCGCTGGGGACCTTCGGAAGGAACTCAGCACCAGGGCCAAGCAGCTTGCCCATGAGCTGGGTGAGCACAGGGGTGCCTCCCTCCTACTCTGCGGCGCCAACGACCTGCACGCGCAACTGCTCACGGCTCGCATTAACCACCTGCTGGGGAACGAGGGTCGCACGGTGGACCTGGCTCGTCCAAGCCTCCAAAAACAGGGCGATGACCGGGCCCTCGCCGACCTGATCGAGGAGATGGGCGAGACTCGGGTCGATGTCGTCATCGTCGTGGGCGCCAACCCGGTCTATGATCTGCCCGCAGCGTTTACTGCGGCCTTCGCCAAGGTGTCCGTCCGGGTGAGTCTCGCCCTGACGGAGGATGAAACAGCGAAGCTCTGCACTCACCTTGCGCCAGACCATCACTGGCTGGAGGCCTGGAGCGATGCGGAACCGGCGCTCGGGACACTGAGTCTGATCCAGCCCCTCACGAATCCCCTACTCCACACCCGCCAGGTCTTGGAGAGTTTCCTGACCTGGAGCGGCCAGGCTCAAGCGGTCCTCGACCATCTCCGGGCGCACTGGCGGAAGGATGTCTTCCCTCGTCAGAAAGCCGTAGCGGACTTTGAGGTTTTCTGGAATGGCGTGCTGCAGAAGGGCGCGGTCCAACTCGAGGGCAGTCCTGCCTCACCGATCTATCGAGAGCCGCTGGCACCCTCCCTCCGAGCATGGAATGGGGTAAGAGCTGGAAACTACGAGCTGCTGCTCGTGGCCAAGGTTGGCATGGGGGATGGTCGCCATGCGTTCAACCCGTGGCTCCAGGAATTGCCTGATCCCATCACCAAAATAACCTGGGACAACTATATTTCCGTTTCACCAGCCGCAGCCAAGGGATTGGGCCTGGAGCAGGGGGATCTGGCGGCTCTGCGGCCCCAAGGTCACCCTGAACTGACCCTCCCCGTGGTGGTTCAGCCCGGCCAGGATGACCGCACCCTCGCCGTGGCCTTGGGCTATGGCCGAAGGGAGGGCGCCCCCAAGGGCTGGAAGATCGTGGGCACGAACGTCTATCCCTGGCGCAGTCTGGCCAGTGGCTTTCTGGCCGCTACTCCGGCGGCGCTGCAAATCCGGAAGGCCGGCGGGCGGGCCGAGTTAGCCGCCACTCAGGATCATCACAGCCTCGAGGGGCGCGAACTGGTGCGGGAGATGGCGCTGGCCACCTACTTGCGGGATCCGGCTTCGGCGCGGCCCCATGAACAACCGGGCCCTTCAGCCTATGCCGCTCATCCCCATGGCAAGCATCGCTGGGCCATGGTCATCGACATGAACAAGTGCACCGGCTGTTCTGGCTGCGTCATCGGCTGTCAGGTGGAAAACAACATCCCCGTGGTGGGCAGGGAAGAGGTCGCGAAGAAGCGGGAGATGCACTGGCTGCGCATCGACCGCTACTACGAGGGCAGCGAGGCTGATCCCAAGGTGTTCCACCAGCCCATGATGTGCCAGCAATGCGACAACGCGCCCTGCGAAAACGTCTGCCCCGTGCTGGCCACCGTGCATAGCGAAGAGGGGCTCAACCAGCAGGTCTACAACCGCTGCGTGGGTACCCGCTACTGCGCCAACAACTGCCCCTACAAGGTCCGCCGCTTCAACTGGTGGGAATACCCCCACGCCAGTGAGGTCGAGCGGCTGGCGCTCAATCCCGATGTGACGGTGCGCAGCCGGGGCGTCATGGAAAAGTGCAGTTTCTGTGTTCAGCGGCTCATGACTGCCAAGATCCAGGCCAAGAACGAGGGCCGCGAACTGAAGGATGGAGAGGCTCTGCCAGCCTGCATGCAGAGCTGCCCGGCCCAGGCCATGGTCTTCGGCGACGTGCAGGATCCCGACAGCCAGATCAGCCATGCCATGCGCGATCCCAAGCGCTTCCTGGTGCTGGGGGAACTGGGTATCGGCCCCGCCGTGAGCTACCTGACAAAGATCCGCAACGCGGAATCGATCGAAGCCCAGGGAGGCCATCATGGCGCCTGAGAATCACACGGCCACCCTGCCAACCCCTCTGCTGGTCGAGGACGAGCAGGAGCGGGGCTACGGCCATGTCCTCCCCCTCATCGATGGAAACAAGACCTATTCCCAGGTCACGGAAGAAGTCTTCAGCACCACGGAGCGCATGCCACCCCTCAAGTGGTGGCTGGCATTGTCTGTGTCCCTCTCGCTGTTTCTCCTGGGCGCCTGGGCGGTCACCCAGACGGTGACCCGAGGCATTGGCACCTGGGGCCTCAATCGCACGGTGGGTTGGGCCTTCGACATCACGAACTTCGTGTTCTGGGTAGGAATCGGGCACGCCGGCACGTTGATTTCCGCCATCCTCTTCCTGTTCAGGCAGCGCTGGCGCACCAGCATCAACCGGGCGGCGGAAGCCATGACCATCTTTGCGGTCATGTGCGCCGGCACCTTCCCCATCATCCACATGGGCCGGCCCTGGCTGGCCTTCTGGGCCACGCCCTATCCCAACACCAGGGGTCCGCTCTGGGTGAACTTCAAGAGTCCGCTGTTGTGGGATGTCTTCGCCATCAGCACGTACTTCATCATCTCGCTCACCTTCTGGTACTTGGGCATGGTTCCTGACCTGGCCACCATGCGGGACCGGGCCAAGACCAAGATCCGCAAGGCCATTTTCAGCATCTTCTCCCTCGGGTGGAACGGTTCCAATCGGACCTGGAGCCGCTACGAAACGGTCTACATGCTGCTGGCGGGCCTCAGCACCCCCCTCGTGATCTCGGTGCACACCATCGTGTCCATGGACTTCGCCACCTCGGTGATCCCTGGTTGGCACGCGACCATCTTCCCGCCCTACTTCGTGGCCGGCGCGGTCTTCAGCGGGTTCGCCATGGTGCTCACGCTCATGATCATCGCCCGCAACGTGATGGACCTGGAGGAGTACATCACCGTTCGGCACCTGGAGGCCATGACCAAGGTGATCATCGCCACCGGGATGATCGTGGGCATGGCCTATGGCACCGAGTTCTTCATGGCCTGGTACAGTGGCAACGACTTCGAGCGCTACGTGTTCCTCAACCGCGCCCTGGGGCCCTTCAAGTGGGCCTACTGGTCCATGGTGACCTGCAATGTGGTCATCCCCCAGCTCTTCTGGATCCGGAAGGTGCGCACGACGCCCTGGATGATCTTCATCCTGTCCATCTTCGTGAACATCGGCATGTGGTTTGAGCGCTTCGTCATCATCGTGACGAGCCTGCACCGGGACTACCTGCCTTCCTCCTGGGCCATGTACACACCCACCTTCGTCGAAGTGGCCATCTTCCTGGGCAGCTTCGGGCTCTTCTTCACCTGCTTCCTCATCTTCACCCGGTTGCTGCCCGTCATCGCGGCCAGCGAAGTGAAAGGAGTGCTGAAGCATGAGGAGCACTGATGCCATCACTTTGACCCGGTTCCGCGCCAGCTTCGCCGACCCTCATCAACTCCTTGAGGCCGTGAAGCGCCTCAAGCAGGAGGGCTATCCAGTCATCGATACCTACTCGCCCTTTCCTGTACACGGCATGGATGAGGCCATCGGCTTAAAGCCCTCCCGCCTGCCCAGGGCCTGCCTGGCCTTTGGGCTGCTCGGCCTGGCGACCGCTTTGGGCGTGCAAATCTGGACCTCGGCTTATGACTATCCCCTGATCGTGGGAGGCAAGCCCCTGATCTCCCTCCCTGCCTTCATTCCTGTGACCTTTGAGCTGACGGTCCTGCTGGCGGGTCTCGGGGTGGTGGGGAGCCTGTTCGTGGCCTCGGGCATGAGGCCGAAGTTCAAGGTCCCTGACCTGCACCCGGGCGTGAATGATGACCGCTTCGTGGTGGCGGCCGAGATCCAGGCTGGCGCCAGCTTCGCGGGAGTCGAGGCACTGATGGCGGGTCTCGGCGCCCTGGAGACCGAACTACTGGTGGACGACAAGAAGCAACAGGATGCTTCCCTGCTTGATCGAGAGGCGAAGCCCCTGGCCTTCCTTCTGGCCGCCGCTCCCGCGATGCTGGTGCTGGCCGCTCTGCCACTGCTGAACCGCAACTACCTGAAGCGGAACCTGGCCTGGGACGGCGGAATGATGGCCCCTGTAGCCTACCAAGCCTTCGATCCGCACCCATCCTTGCCGGGCGGGCAGGTGCTCCAGAAGCCTCCCGCTGGCACCGTGTCGCGGAAGGGGCTGGTGCCGCTTTCCTATGGACCTGGCAAGGCGGAGGCCGAGCGGGCGGGCCTGGAATTGAAGAACCCCTTCCAGCCCAGTCAGGAGAATTTCAGCCGTGGGAAGCTGGTCTACGATCGGAGCTGTGCTGCCTGCCATGGCCTGGACGGTGACAACAACAGCAGTGTGATCGTGGCGAGGGGCCTGCTGGCGCCGGCCATCCTGGTGGCACCGGTCGTGAGGAACATGCCGGATGGGCGCATCTTCCACGTGACCACCTTCGGGGGACCCGAAAAGATGAAGGGACTGGGCGACCTCATCAGCCGAGAGGACCGCTGGAAGGTCGTTCTTTACATCCGTGAGCTACAGAAGGCCGCCGCGCCCAAATCTTCTCCCGTACCAGCGCCAGCCAATGTGCCAGCGCCGACCCCGAGCACTGGAGCGACCTCATGAAGCCCGACCAGGTGTTCACCGTCCCTTCGCGCGACCTCACCAGGCCCCAGTTTCCCACCCTCGCGGAGATCGGGGAGAAGTTCCGCCTGGGGGCCTGGACGCTTTCCTGCCTGGGCGTGTTGATGCTGGGCGTCGGCCTCGCCACCAGTCCTCTGCACGCCTGGGCCAATGTG
>JANYAZ010000043.1 GCA_025361045.1 Geothrix sp.
GTGCCGGGATAGACGTCGTGCCGGAACTGCTTCAGCGTGAACGCGTAGGGCAGGTACTGGCGGCGCAGGCGCATGGACAACTGGTAAGTGCGGCCTTCGTGGATGAAGGACTGCGGGGCGCCCAGGGCCACGGAGGTAAGCCAAGTGCCATAACTGCGGCCACCAACCATGGGCTCGACGAAGGCCGAGGTCTGGTTCATCTCCTTCTCGTCAGACACCACTGGCGCCTCGACCACAGACACGCCGGCGCCTACGCCTGCGGTGGCCATGGAGGGCGGCACGCCGGGTGGCAGGTTGCTGAGCTGGGCATTGGGAAGGAATCGCTTCACGTTCAGGGTGATCGGCGTACCCGGAACGGGGATCGAGCCGCCCTTGGCCAGCAACGTGTCCGGCACGGAATAAACCTCGTCCCAGGTCGGATCGGTCACGTCGATGATGGCCAGTTCCATCTGTTTGTAACTCTGGACGAAGTTGACGGTCTGACCCACCTCGATGGACAGGTTGGTGTCCACCTGCATCATGCCGGCCACGAACTCGCCCGCGAAGAGGACCACCAGACCGCAGTGGACCAGCCACATCCCGGACTTCTGCCAGGTGAGCTTGATGTCAATGGTCTTGGCAATGAGGTTGAGGGTAAGAAGCAGTCCCACCAGGGCCCCGCCAGGAAAGGTCGGAACCTGGAAGGACAGGAAGGAGAACTGGTGCCACACGATGAAACTGCGCATGTAGGCGTTCACGGCGCCCTGGGTACCCATCTCGACCTGGGCCAGGGTGCAGGCGACCACGAGCCCCATGAGGAGTGCCAGCAGTACGACGGTGAGCTGGAACGACTTGAAGAAGGCCCAGACGCGGGAGGCGAGGTTGTTAATCAAGGTGCAGGCTCCCCAGGATGGTCATGAAATCAGGCTTGGCCTTGGCCACGGGATCGGCATCGCCGTTGAGCTTCAGGAACCAGGTGTTCCCATCGGGTGTGCTGACGTAGCCAGCCACCATGCGGCTCTTGGCCTGGCCATCGCTGGTAAAGTCATACACGTTGATCGTGCCGACCTTGCTCTTGAGCGCGGTGCGGGCCTTCGCCAGCCCCGCCTCGTCGAGGGCGGGCAGGGCGATCTGGCCGCGCCAGCGGTTCACGTTGGCCAGCTCGCCACCGGCAGGTCCCGGCAGCACCACGACGGTGGCTTCGAGCTTGCCCGCATAGGGGGCCTTGAACGTGGCGAAGCGCATGCCGCCGCCGGGCAGTTCGCTCCAGCCCTTGGGCAGGGACCACTTCAGGGAGCCCTTGGGCGTGGGGGGAGGAGGCACGTCCGAGGCCGGTACCTCGCCCGTCCGCTCACCCATGGGCTTGGGGGGCATGGCGGGCCTGGGAGCGGATTCGGCGGAGGCCATTTCCTTGGGCACTCGGAAGTGGGACACCTGCTCGGACCTGCAGCCAGAGGCGAGGACGAGCAACCCCGTGCCGATCAAGGCAGCGGCTTTGGAGGGTGTGAGACCGGGACGATGGAGGGGGAAGGGCGGATTCGGCAAGGGACTCCTCGATGGACATTTCAGAATACCTGACCCTGCAGTGGATGAACAGGTCTTAGTTCTGCAAACCCTATAGATCAAAAGGTTTAACTGCAGAATCGATGACCTTGGCCAACCGATGATCCAGCTCTGAGATGCCGCCCGAGTCATGGGTGGTGAGGGTGATCCGAACATATCCCCAGCCAAAGGCAATGTCTGGATGATGATTCAGGCCCTCAGCGGGGCCCACCACACTGCTGACCAGGTTGAAGGCTGTCATGAAATCCGGCGTCTTGAAGGTGCGTACCAACGTGCCATTTTGTTCGATCCAGTTCACTGCCTTGCCTCCAGTTCCGCCAATTCGGCTTGCAGCAACCACTCTCCGGGGTGGCGCGAAGCCCGATCCTTCAGGGCGCCCAGACGATTCTGATCGATCAGCCCTCCTTCCCTGTGAACCCTAACCTCGACATAGAGGGACGCGATCTCTGCGGGCAGCGCCTGAGCCTTGCGATCCCGTGCCTGGGCCTCGGCCTCCCCCTCGGCCAAGGCGGAATGGTCGCCGAACCACACATCCCAGGCTCCGGGGTCCGCAGGCCCGCCCGCCACCGAAGGCAGCGTTCCACTCAGGAAGAGCAGCGCCCAACTGGGCAGGTCCAGGGGGCGGCCGTCCTGATGGCCCCGCAGGTTGATCACCTCGTGCTCACCCACCCGAAAGCCCGTGAGGAAGAGGCCTGAGGGCAGGTCCAGGCTGAAGGCACCGCGCAGGGGCAGCACGCCGCGGCCGAAGGCCACCAGCGCCTCGCCGGGCCAGGGCCGATCTCCGGCCTTCCCGTTCCTGGAGATCTGGACCGGGCCTTCAATGCGGACCAAGGCCGTGGATAGACCCGGCGCCAACTCGCCCCGGGCAGGGATCCGCGCCACCACTTTGCCCGTCAGTTCAAGGCCATCGTCCAGCACCAGGTGGTTCACGGTGCGCGCGCGCAGGGCCTCCTCCAACCCGTGATCGCCGCCACGCCGCCAGCCCAGCGTGGCTTCGAAGGCGTCGAGCACCTCGAAGAGATGGTCGAAGTCGCGGGCCAC
>JANYAZ010000047.1 GCA_025361045.1 Geothrix sp.
TGGACCAGGGGCACAGCGCCTTGATGGCATGCCAGGCCATCCAGGAAGTCTGCAAGGGCCACGAGGTCGTCCACGCCATGCATGTGCCGGGCATGGGGTGGGTGGACTTCGTCAAATCCCGGAGCACCCCATGAGCAAACCCATCACCTTCACCGACCATGCCGGCAACGTCCTCGACTGGGAAATAACTGGCTGGGACGCAATTATTTCACCGAAGCCCCACACCACCCAAGACCTCACCGCCGCAGCCGAGGAGGCCGATCCCCCCACCAGCGTCCGCCGTGGCGAGGAACCCCCCAGCTACAAACGGGGACGCCTGACCTTCCAGGGGATCAGAATAGGAATCAGGGACCAGAGGAAAACTAGTCTATGGGAACTTTGGCCATGACCACCTCGTTCGTCCATGAGCATCCAATGTCAGCCGAGAACCTAAGGGGGCATGATTGGGGGCAACTCTTCATAGCGGTTTAACTAAGTGCCCATTATAAAAATACATGGACAACGCATTGGGCAGTCACCACCTCCACCAGTAGCATACGTAAGTCACTGATAAATCAGTGACTTATTTTTTTATATGTGTCACGGAAGCATAATTTGGCCGTTTGGCCAGCTCATGGTTCCTTCTACTCGCGGACAGCTTATGGTTCACCCGCACGTTTCAGCCATCGAGTTCTTCTGGCAATGGAATGCGGAATGGCCGATCAACAGGCGGGCGCATCAGACGTCGGCTACCCAGTAGCGGGTTTGGTCAGGTATCAGGACCTCAGTGTTTGGATCCTCTGCCGCCTTCGATCTTAAATTCGCGGCGGACTTCGTAGCAAATCGCCTGACAGACATCGCGATCTTCTGAAGAAAATGACGTCCTCCCAGAATTGTCCAAGGCGATTGCGGAACGACGAGCAGATTGGAAGGCCAAGGAAGCATGCCGACGGTGTGAGGACCCATTGCTCCGAACTTCTAACCTGAACCTCCATGGGAAGGATGGGTCCTTAAACCCTTTTGACCTGGCGGTATCGACGCTTCTCCAGGAAGGACAGACAATAGCCTTCAATTCGGACGCAGGGGAGCAGACCATGGCGAAATCACCCTTTGTCACGCAGTGGGTCCAGGCTGGAGCCGACATCTTCCAGTGGGGTCGCAAGGCCGCCTACTGGAAGGGCAAGAAAGGCTGGTGGGGCTCCCGTCAGGATGTCGAGGGCATCAAGGGCCCCTTCCGTACTGCGGCCGCGGCACAAAAGTGGGCCGAGGAACCCTTCCGTGAACAGCATCGACTGGCGCAGCAGAAGCTCCGGGACGAGGCCCAGCAGGCGCTGGAGGGGCGGCGGGCCAAGGTGGCAGCCCAGAAGGTCCACAAAGCCGAGCTGGCCCAGCAGCGAGAGGCCAAGGACCTGGTCACCTGGAAGGGGCTGCCCGCTGAAGCCCGCGCGGTCCAACCGGGCCAGATCTGGGCCATGCGGGATCCCAGGTTCGAGCAGCACCAGGTCCTCGTGGTCGAGGTCAAAAAGAAGATCGCCATCGTCCAGGCCAGGGACTCGAAGGCCACGCCCTGGAAGGGGCTGCCTCACCAACCCCGGACGCTGGACCGCCTGCCCCACCTCTACCGGCTGGTCGGAAAGGGCAAGGTTCCGCCTCGTCCCAAGGAATAGGCCACCCACCCGGTACAGAATCCATCCCTCACCCCAGCTGCAATGGGTTTACCCTTCCCTTGGATGGGGGACCCCATGGTCATCAAGGCCGATCTCCGGCACGTCATCTATTCCCTTTCGGAGGCCCTCGACCTGGTCGGCGTGGACGATGTCGGGCATGGCAAGCGGGTCGGCATCATGGCTCACGAATGCGGGAGGAAGCGGGGCCTGAAGGGACCTGAGCTGACGTTCCTCTTCGACCTGGGGATCCTGCACGACATCGGGGTGTCCTCCACCCGGGTGCACCAGCAGCTCATCACCGAATTCGACTGGGCTGATTCGGCTCAGCACTGCGAGCACGGCTGCACGATGCTGCAGGGCTTCGCCCCTTTGGCCCCCCTGGCGGTCCCGGTCCGGTATCACCACACGCCCTGGGACCAGCTCGCCCAGGAGAAGCTCGCTCCTGAGGTGGCCTGGCAGGCCAACCTGATCTTCCTCGTCGATCGGGTGGACACGCTGGCCGCGGGCCATCACGGCACCGATATGAACCATGCGGAGGCGATCCGGAAGGAGATCGCCAAACGGAGCGGGACCACCTTCGCCCCTGAGCTGGTGGATCTCTTCGTGGAGACGTCCCGATCCGAAGCGTTCTGGCTGATGCTGGAACCCCGGTCCATCCAGACCTTCATCCAGGATCAGCTGAGCCAGGGCTCGGGGTTCGTGGCCTCCATGGTGGATCTCCGGAAGCTCGCAAGAATCTTCTCCCGGATCGTGGATGCCAAGAGCCCCTTCACCGCGGAACACTCCCTGGGCGTGGCCGCGGTCGCCCGGCTGCTGGCCCAGAAGCTGGGACTGGACGACAGCAGCCAGGCCAAGATCGAGATCGCCGGGCTGCTGCATGACATCGGCAAGCTCCGGGTGCCGGACGGCATCCTGGACAAGCCGGGC
>JANYAZ010000123.1 GCA_025361045.1 Geothrix sp.
GCGTCGGTGCCCGTGGTGGCCACGAAGAGCTCGGGCCGCAGGGGGCCGGCCAGGGTCAGGTCCGCCTTCAGAGGCTCGGTCTGGTACACCAGCACGTCGGTGCGGCGCCCGGCGAAGCGCTGGTCGGCGGTCATGTACTCCTTGGGCATGCCGATGGCCACCTGCTCGATGAAGGGGACGGGCTTCGAGGGGTCCGAGACGAACGCATCTGCTCCGCCGTCTGCCGACGGCGGAGTTAGGGAAAGATGGCCATTGGGTTGCAGGTAGAGCTTCTGTAACTTGGCCTCCGCAGGCGGCCAGGCCGCAAGCCGATGCCACCGGTTGGAACCCGTTTCAAACACCGTGGCCTTGGTGAGCCCGGGGTCCTTCGCGCCCTTGAGGTGGTGCATGAAGAAGGGGAACAGCACCTCGGCCTGGAACCACTCGGCGGTGGCGGCGCCGAACTGCACGGGACCCAGGTGGTCGCCCGCGCTGCGCTCCCAGCCGCCGTGGAACCAGGGGCCCATGACCAGGCGGTTGTCCGTGGCGGGACTCTGCCGGCCCACGGTCTGGAAGACCTGCAGGGCGCCGTAGAGGTTTTCCGCGTCGAACCAGCCCCCCACGGTGAGCACCGCGGGCTGCACATTCTGGAGCTGGGGCCGCAGGTTGCGGGCCTGCCAGAAGGCGTCGTAGGTGGGGTGGTCCAGCATCTCGTTCCAGAAGGCGACGTCCTTGGTGTACTGCCGGGTGGCACCGGTGGGACCCAGGCGCAGGAACCACGCATAGCCATCCGAGGTGCCGTGATCGAAGGCCTTGGGCCAGGTTCGGTTGGGCTCGGGGCGGGGCAGGCCGAAGCTCACCATGAAGTTGAAGGCATGGGGCAGCCAGAGGGCGCCGTTGCGGTGGAAGTCATCGCCCTGGAACCAGTCGACGATGGGGGCCTGGGGCGAGACAGCCTTCAGCGCGGGATGACCCGAGAGCAGGGCCACGGCCGAGTAGAACCCGGGATAGCTGATGCCCCACTGGCCCACCTTGCCGTTGTGGCCTTCGGCGTGCATGAGCAGCCACTCGATGGTGTCGGTGGTATCGGTGCTCTCGTCCACGGCGGCGCCGCTGACTGCGCGCTGGGGCCGCATGTTCACGAACTCGCCCTCGGACATCATCCGCCCCCGCACATCCTGGTAGACGAAGATGAAGCCCTCGGCCTGGAAGCGGGGCGAGGGGCCCAGATGCTCGGGGAAGGCTTCCTCGCCGTAGGGCCACACGCTGTAGGGTGTGCGCTGCATGAGGATGGGGTAGCTGCGGCTGGCGTCCTTCGGGGTGTAGATGGCCGTGAACAGCTTCCGGCCGTCCCGCATGGGGATCAGCACTTCCCGCTTGGTGTAGTGCTCCCGAACCGAGGCGGCGGAAGCTTCAGGCGAGGTCTGGAGGACGCGGGCCTGGAGGTCCAAGGACGTCCAGGGCAGGAGGGCCAGGAACAGAACGGCGGCCCGCAGGACAGGGAAGATCAGCATGAACGCTCCGAGGGTGACCCTCATCTTAAGCGGTATCCTGTGGGGCCCGGCGATCTCCCTGTTCCGGCAGCCATTCTCCTCGACGGAATGGTTGGCTTTTGCTGAACTGGAGGGTGGGCCCTCCCCCGGGGCCCACCTCCTTGCCAGGAACCCCTCCCCCATGACCCGACCCGTTGTGCTTCAGCCCGCCGAGTGGAACCGCCACAGCGCCTGCTGGCTGGCTTGGCCCAGCCACGCTCATCTGTGGCGGTCGAACCTGGCCCCGGCCCAGGCGGAGTTCGCGGCCCTCTGCGTGGCCATTGCGGAAGACGGCGGCGAAACGCTGGATCTGCTGGTGCAGGATGACGCCGCGGAAGCCGAGGCCCGGGTGGCCCTGGCGCCGGTGCTCCCCCAGGTGCGGTTCCACCGGATTCCCGTGGGCGACATCTGGCTGCGGGACACGGCGCCGATCTTCGTGAAGAGCATGGATGGCGCGCTGCGGGCGGCCTGTTTCCGGTTCAATGGCTGGGGCGGGAAATACCTGCTCCCTGGCGATGACCAGGTGGCGGGCGGGGTCGCTGGGATCATCGGACTGCCGCGCCTCGACCACGACTGGGTGCTTGAAGGGGGCTCCGTGGAGGTGGATGGCGAAGGTACCGTACTCACCACCCGCCAGTGCCTGCTCAACCCCAACCGCAACCCCGGCATGTCCCAGGCCGAGATCGAAGCCGCCCTGCGCGAAGGCCTGGGCGCGGAGAAGGTGCTCTGGCTGGACGAGGGCCTGCTCAACGATCACACCGATGGCCACATCGACACCCTGGCCCGCTTCGTGGCCCCGGGGGTGGTGGTCTGCATGGAGGCCCGGGACCCGGACGACCCCAATGCTGCGACCCTTGATCGCATCGCCGCCGATCTGGCCGCCTTCACCGATGCCCGGGGACGCAACCTCCAGGTGCTGCGCATCCCATCCCCTGGCGTGCTGGTGGACCAGGAGGGCGAGCCCATGCCTGCGAGCTACGTGAACTTCTACATCGGCAACCGCAGCGTGGTGGTGCCGACCTATGGCACGCCCTTCGATGCCGGCGCCGTGGCTGCGATTGGCCGCCTCTTCCCCGATCGCCGGACGGTGGGTCGTTCCGCCCGGGCCATCCTGAGTGGGGGCGGTGCCTTCCACTGCATCACCCAGCAGCAGCCGGAGGTCCCTTGAACATGGTCCGTGTCGCCGCCACCCAGTGCGCCTTCACCGGCAGCCTCGCCGAGAATGTGGCCCGGGTGGAGGCCCTCGTGCGCGAGGCCGCTGCCAAGGGCGCCCAGGTGATCCTGCCTTCCGAGCTGTTCGAAGGCCTCTACTTCTGCCGCGAGGAAAAGGACGCATTCTTCGACTGGGCCAAGCCGGTCGAAGGGCACCCGACCATCACCCGTTTCCAGGCCCTGGCGAAGGAACTGGGCGTGGTGATTCCCGTCTCCTTCTTCGAGCGGGATGGGCATGCCTTCTACAACAGCCTGGCCATGGTGGATGCGGATGGTTCCATGCTCGGGATCTACCGCAAGAGCCACATCCCGGACGGCCCCGGCTATGAGGAGAAGTTCTACTTCCGCCCGGGCAACACCGGCTTCAAGGTGTGGGACACGCGCTTCGGCAGGTTGGGCGTGGGCATCTGCTGGGACCAGTGGTACCCGGAGTGCGCCCGGGCCATGATGCTCATGGGCGCCGAGCTTCTGCTCTATCCCACCGCCATCGGTACCGAGCCCGAAAACCCGGACCTGGATACGAAGGATCTCTGGCAGCGGGCGATGATCGGTCACGCCGTATCGAACGTGGTGCCAGTGGTGGCGTCCAACCGCATCGGCCTGGAAGGCGACCAGACCTTCTACGGCCATTCCTTCATCGCCAACCACCGCGGCGAGAAGGTGGCCGAGCTGGGTCGCGCCGCCAGCGGCGTCATCCTGGCGGACTTTGACCTGGAGGAGATCCAGCGGAATCGGGCCTCCTTTGGCTTCTTCCGAGATCGGCGGCCGGATCTCTACGGATTGATCTCCAAGAGCTGAGGCGCTCTCAGACTCTGAACTGCCCCACCACGTGGTTCTGATCCTCGGCCACTCGGGCCAGCTCGGCGGCCGTGCGGGCGACCTCGGCCACGGTGCGGGCCATCTGCTCGGTGGCCGTGGCGTTGTGGGCCACGCGGTCGAGGTTCTCGTCCACCTGCTGGGCCACTTCGGTGCTGGTGTGGGCCTGCTCGTCCGCGGCCGCCCCCACTTCGAGGATCATGGCGGCCAGGCCTTGGATGTTCGTGTCGATGGTGCCGAGGGCGGCGACGGTGGCGTTCACCATCTCGGCGCCGCGGTCCACGGAGGCATTGCTCTGCTCGATGAGCTGCCCGATCTCCCGGGCGGCGGCACCACTGCGCTCGGCCAGCTTGCGGACCTCTTCGGCCACCACAGCGAAGCCCTTGCCCATGGCCCCGGCCTTGGCGGCTTCGATGGCGGCATTCAGCGACAGCAGGTTGGTCTGGCGGGCGATGTCCTGGATCAAGCGAACGGCTGACACCATTCGGGCCGTCGCGGCCCGGATGTCGTCCATGGCCTGGGCGCTTTCCCCGCCAGCCTGGGACCCCAGGTTCACGGCGGCCACAGCGGCCTCGGATTCTTTCTGGGACCGCCGGATGTTCCCCGAGACCTGCTCGATGGAGGCGGATAGCTCGGTGGTGGCGGCGGCGACCCGCTCGAAGGCGGCCCGTTGGGCTTCGGAATTCTGGGCGAGGCTGGCGCTGGTCGCGGCCATCTGCTCACTGGAGGCGGAGAGCTGGGTGGCCCCACTGGCCACGGAGCTGGAGGAGCCGCTCAGGTTCTGGAAGACGTCGCGAAGACGGGCGTTGTAGGCATTGAAGGCGATGGCGACCTGGGCGATCTCGTCCTGGCTCTCCACGGCCAGTTCCAGCGTGAGGTCGCTCTTCCCGAGGCCCTCGGCCATGAACTTCAAGGGCCGGGTGATCCAGAGGCTGATGCGGTACACCAGGAAGAAGGTGACCATCCAGACGATGAAAGAGATGACGAAATTGGCGACGAAAGAGCGCCAGAGTGGCTCCGAGAGGTCGAGGCCCTTCTGGATCATCCCCTTGGCCACGAGCTCCTTGTAGTCGGTCCAGGTGTCGTGCAGGTTGAAGTAGGCGTATCCCGTCAGGGGTAGGGCCAAGAGCAGGACGAGCTTTCCCTTGACGCTCAGGCGGCTGGACAACGACATCCGGAACTCCCTTGAAGGGTGCAATGACGGCAACCCCTCTGCATCGGAACTCAGGTGGAGGGCCCTGAGTTCAGGCAAACAGCCGGAGGGTCTGATCCAGGGTCCGGAGGACGCTCAGGACATGGAAGGGCTCCACCACCAGGTAATCCACAGCCCCCCCAGCCACGGCCCGGTTGCGCTTCAGATCGGCTTCCTCTTCGGTTCCAGCCAGCAGGATGGGCAGGGGGCAGGCCTCCTCCTGGGCCAGCCTCCGGCAGCGCTCCATGACCGTGCCGGAGCGAAGCTTATGGTGGATCATCACCAGCCGGACGCGACCCCAGCTCTGATCATCGATCCCCAGGTCGACCAGGTGCGGCTTCAGAGGGCCGGGCCCGGGATCGAAGGACGCCACGCCAAATTTCCGCCCGATGGCTTCCCCCAGGCGGGTCGGGAAGGCCTCACCCTCGGCCAGCACCAGCACCAGGGGATCGCGGTCCACGAGCAGCTTGACCTGGGCCGCCGGCTTGGCGGCCTCCTTCTTGCCCGGCAGTCGGGTGGATTCCAGGCCGCCGGGGTTGAAGCGAGAACGGTCGCGGTTGGCCTGCGCGTGGCGGGCCTCCAGCATCCACTGGCGGTAGCGGCTCACGGCCATCCGGTCGGCTGAATCTGAGAGGCAAAGCCCCCAGACCTTTTCCCCGAAGTAGGCCACCCGCACCGACAAGACGATGCTCTCTCCCAGGGGGGGCTTCACCTCCACCGTGGAGGAGGCGTTGAGCCTCAGCATGTCGCCCAGGACCTTGGTGCCGGCAGGCGGGGCCAACTCCAGGCCATCCTCGCCGAAGCAGGTGGCCATGCCGTCCTTGATATCGTTGCGCTGGTCCGAGAAGGAACAGGGGATGGGCCGATCCGGCACGAAGTCCGCCAAGCGGTGAGCATCAAGGGCCCGCAGCAGGCGAGGCAGGGTCACGTGGCAGGCTTCAGCGCCGTGCAGCCGCCCGTGGCCCTGAAATTCCACCAAGGCCTCGAAGGGAAGGCCCCGGTCCAGCAGCTTCAGGACCAGGCGGCTGCCGGGCTTCAGGCGCCATTGGCCGCGCTCCAGATCCGAGATCCCCAGAATGATCCGATCCGGTGTCTCGGCCAGTACCTTGAACTCACCGTGGAACTCGCCGAAGCCCACCTGGATCAGGTCCTCGGCTTCGCAGAGTCGCTGAAAGACCATGCGGATGGCTTCGACATGCTCTTTGTTGAGGTTGCGAGCTCCCATGCCGACCTATCGGGCCGTGCGCCATGAACTCAAGCTTCGTCCAGGATGTCCCGGACAGCAGTGTAGGGGTCCAGGGTCCGATCGGCGATGCACTGGATGACCGCCTCTACCCGGTCCAGCCCGGCTTGGGCCTTGGCCCGCCGCACCGCGGCCTCGGCCAGCAGGGACTCGAAGCGCAACCGGGCGCGCTCCCGGGCCTTCCGGGCCAGGCCACCATGGGCCCTCAGCCACCGGCCGTGTTCCCAGACCTGGGCCAGCAGCTCGGTCACGCCTTCCCCTTGTTGGGCCACGGTGCGCACCACCGGGGGATCCCAGCCCTCGGGCATGGCCAGGGATTTCATGGCTTCGACGGCCCGCTCCACCTGGTCCGCACCTTCGCGGTCGGCCTTGTTGATGACGAAGAGATCGGCCACCTCCATGATCCCGGCCTTGATGGCCTGGATCTCGTCACCCATGCCCGGCACCAGCACCACGCAACAGGTCTGGACGCAGCTCACCACATCCACTTCATCCTGACCCACGCCGACGGTCTCGACGAGGATGGTGTCGAAGCCCGCGGCATCCAGCAGATCAATGGCGTCCTGGGTGGCCCGGGCCAGTCCGCCCAGGGCCCCGCGGGTGGCCATGCTGCGGATGAAGATGCCGGGATCCGCCGCGATGCGCTGCATGCGGATGCGATCGCCCAGAATGGCGCCCCCGCTGAACGGCGAGGTGGGGTCGACCGCCAGGATCCCCACCCGCTGGCCCTGGGCGCGCAGGGTGCGGGCCAGCTGCTCGGTGAGGGTGCTCTTGCCGGCGCCCGGGGAACCCGTGATGCCGATCACGGCTGCCCGGCCCAGGTGGGGCCAGACCTGGGCCATGAGCCCCCGGGCGCCCGCGTGGCCGTTCTCCATCCAGGAGATGGCCCGGCCCAGGGCCCGATGATCCCCACGGCGGAGGGGCTCCAGGAGGTCGGGGGGAAGGGGCATGCGCCCAGGATGGCATCTCCCCGGCGGGACCGGAACTCGCAGGCCGCAGCTGGATGGGGTACCCTGATCCTTCGGCTCTGGCCGTACGGGAAGCCTGACAATGAAAAAAGGGTCCAAATCAGCGAACGGCCCCCATGGGGAGGCGGTTCCCGATCTGGCGTCGAAGCCCACCCCTGTCCTGCTGACCAAGCGGGTCCCCGTGGCGCCACCGGACCCCAAGGCCCCCCGGGAGAAGATCTGCGCCGAATGCGCCATGCGCTTCCGGGTCGAATCCGGCCAGAAGTTCTACCTCTGCCCGGACTGCTACCGCCGATCCTTCGTCTACAAGCGGAATGGCGGCAAGGATGCCGCCCGGATCCTGTCCCACATCGTCTGTGCCTCCTGCGGGGCCCAGGAATACCTGCCCTTCGTGCCGGAAGATCCGGCCAAGGCGCTTTGCCGGACCTGCTTCGCCAAGGAACGGCCGGAACATAAACCCACCCCCAGACATCCTCATCGATAGTCCCATCGAGGTTTTCATGCGCACACCCCTGCTCCCCCTCTTGCTCCTGGCCACCCTGTTGCCCGCGCAGACGCCGTCCAAGCCCAAAGCGGCACCCACGAAGGCCGCCACCAAGGCCGGCACCAAGACGACCCCTGAAGCCGAGGCCGCCCGCCAGGCTCTGCGGGAGGCATTGGATGCCGTGGATTCCGGCTGGTTTGGCCAGCCCTACCAGGGCATCACTTCCGTGGAGATGCAGGGCACCCTCGGCATCGCCCTGAGCGGCGCCCTGGTCAACCAGAAGGTGGACACCCTCAGCCAGGGCCAGGTGAAGGGCAACAGCCAGGGCGGTCAGGCCAACCTCCGGGTCAAGGGCACCTATTTCGCCAACGGCGACTTCAAGACGGATCTGGCCGGTGACTTCGGGACCATCCTCTACACCCGGCGCGGCAACCGCGGCTTCATCTACAGCAAGGACCAGAATGCCTACACCACCCGCGTGGACCTGCCCCCCTCGGACGCACCACTTACCTACATGTCCTGGTTCCGCCAGACCTTGAACGACATCAAGGCCGTCTACATCGACGCCCCCACCTTCCAGGCCAGCGTGGCCGGTGAGGAGTCCCTGGATGGCCACACGGTCCAGCGGCTGCTCTTCAACGCCCCCACCCAGGGCTGGGATGCGAAGAAGCGCGAGCAGAGCCTGGCCCAGAGCCTGGGCTTCTGGAAGCGCGGCAAGCTCGAAGTCGCCGTGGACAAGACCACCAAGCAGCCCGTGCGCCTCGACTTCCGCAACGACGAGCAGGGCGTGCAGACCCGCATGGAGTTCAGCTACGGCGCCAACGGCCGCCTGCAGTCCGTGAACATCAACAACAGCAGTCGTGGCTTCGAAGGTCCGGGCTGGCTGCGGATCGGCTACGGCGGCGACGGCCGCATGTCCAACGTCGCCGGTGAGCTTTCGAGCCAGGATAAGAAAGTCGCCTTCGCCATGGACCTGGCCTGGTCGAAGACCCACACCGCCGCCGACATCGCCGCCATTCCCCCCGCAGGCGCCACCAAGCGCGGCCGCGAGGACATGGAAACCCAGCTCATGGTGGGCCTCGCCGCCAAGATCTTCGACCTCCAGCGCGCCGGCCTGAACCTCCGCAGCGTCGCCATCGGCGGCAAGTAGAGCTACACTGATTCCTTCGGAGCGTGGCGCAGCCTGGTAGCGCACCTGCTTTGGGAGCAGGGGGTCAAGAGTTCGAATCTCTTCGCTCCGACCAAGAGAACCCAGTGGCGAAAGGGCCTCTCGGCAACCCGAGAGACCCTTTTCCTGTTTTGATTCTGCTCCGGTGCGGAAACAGAGTCCCTCTGCGTCCTGGTCCGTCTCCGGGTTCGAGTTGATGGGGTGGAGCCGCTGACGTGGCAAGGGGTGCCAGGGGTCTGCGCTCTAGGTTCTGCACATCCCAGGGCTCAGATCACTTGGCAAGCTTGACCCCGCAGCAACTCACCTCGTAACCTCGCCCCAGGAGTCCTGTGTTGAAATTGACCCAAGGGGAGAAGTCGGAACGAAGCCGCGGCTTGATCCTCGAGGCGGCCCTCCAGCTCTTCTCGAAGCAGGGCTACCGAGGGACCAGCATCCGCGAAATCGCGGAGGAAGCCGGGTTGTCCACGGGCAATGTCTACCACCATTTCCCCGACAAGGAGACCCTGTTCCGGACCCTCCTCGACCAGTACTGGGAGGCCATCGATACGCCGGAGTTCCCCTTCAACAAGGCGCTCGCCGCCGGGGCCTTCCCAGATGATCTTGAGGCCCTCGCCGAAGCCGCCCGGGAGAGCGTCACCCTCTACCGCCGCCATGTGGCCCTGATCTATGTGGACGTGGTTGAATTCGATGGCACGCACATCCGGAAGTTCTATTCGGGCATGTCCGGCCGCTTCGAGTCCTTTCTGAGCCGGCGCTTCCCCGGTGACGCGCTCAAGGATCAACTGGCCCCTGGGTTGGACCCGACCACCGCACTCATGCTGGCGAGCCGCGTCTTCCTCCAGTACTTCGCCGTGGAAATCCTGTTCGGGGTCCCCGACCAGCTGGGCCAGGAAACCCCGGCAGCCCTGAAGGAGATCTCCAAGATCCTTCGCCGGGGCTTCTTGAGGCCATTGGATCCCACGAAATAATCGATATCGAGTCATCGTCAAAAATTTTTTAACCAGTCGTTCACCAACCTGACAGGGTTTCCCGATCCATGCCGCCACCAGGGCACGAAAAGGGGCTGAGACCTGGGTCACAGGATGGACACCGCCGCTTGGTTTTTCGTTGACACGGGTACGAGGGGGGAGGATCTTTTTGAAAACCGACCGACTGTTCGTTTTTTAATTCAGATCACTCCGCCCGTGCGGCTGTGTTCATCCGTCTGGTACCAAAGAGGAACCATGAACCGATCCGCAACCATCGCATCCACGGGCTGCTACCTGCCCGAGATCGAGGTGACGAACGACGAACTCCGCCAGCGCTTCGCCCATCTTCCGGACTTCGTCGACCTGATGGAGGCCTCCTCGGGCATCCGCAGCCGATGGCATGCTCCTGAAACCTGGGCGACCTCGGATCTGGCCCTGCCGGCGGCAAAACAGGCCCTCGATCGCGCGGGCCTGCGTCCCGAAGACGTGGATCTGATCATCCTGGGCACAGATTCGCCGGACTACATCACCCCGGCCACCTCGGTGGTCCTGCAGCACAAGCTGGGCGCGGTGAACGCCGGCACCTTTGATGTCGGCTGTGCCTGCGCCTCCTTCCCCACGGCCCTGGCCTGCGGCGCCGGCTGGATTGCCACCAACCCGGCCGTCAAGACGGTGCTGGTGATCGGCGTCTACCTGATGCACAAGCTGGCTTCGCCCGAGGATCCTCTGACATTCTTCTATGGGGATGGCGCCGGGGCAGCGGTGCTGATTGCCTCCGACCGTCCTGGGTTCATCGGCGCAGCCGCTCAGGCCGGTGGGGCCTACCACAAGCACTGGGGCATCTTCTCAGGCGGCACCTACGAACCGGCGACGCTTGAATCGGTGGCCGCCGGCCGCACCACGGTGAAGATGCTCGAGCGTTATCCTCCCGAGATCAACCACGAAGGCTGGCCACGCCTGGTGCGCAAGCTGGCAGCCGGCAGTGGGTTCGCGGTCTCCGACATCGATTTCATCATCTTCACCCAGGTCCGGAAGCCCTCCATTGATGTGGTGATGGCCGACCTCGGACTGCCCATGGAGAAGACCCACACCATCATGGAGGCCTGTGGCTACACCGGCTCGGCCTGCCTCCCGATGGCCCTCGATGACGCGCTCGCCAAGCAGAAGATCCGCTCCGGTGACCGGCTGGTGCTGGTCGGTTCGGGGGTGGGCTACAACCAGGCGGCCGTGGCGTTCACCATGCCCTGATTTCCGCGAGCGGAAGTCGGGCCAACCATTCCAAGGCTGAAAGGACAGTGGTCATGAGCAAAGCAAGCATCATCGGCGCCTACAACACCCAGTTCGGCGCCTTTATCAAGAAAGACAAAGTCACAGGCCTGATCACCGACACCAAGACCTACTACGACCTGCTGATCGAGGCTGGCCGCGGCGCCATCGCGGACGCCGGGCTCGAGGCGAAGGACATCGACGCCATCTACGTGGGCTCCTGCTCGCCAGGCTCCTTCATCAACCAGGAGCATGTGGCCCCGCTGGCCGCCGAGATCGATCCGGCCCTGCGCTTCAAGCCCATGACCCGCTGCGAGTGCGCCTGCGCCTCCAGTTCGGTGGCGCTCTATGACGCGGTCTACGCCATCGAGGCGGGCCGCGCCAGACACGTGCTGGTGATCGGCGTGGAGAAGATGAACCTGCTGCCGACCCCGCAGATGACCCACGTGCTGGCCTGCTGCTCACACTGGCCGACGGAGGGTTCACGGGGGATGTCCTTCCCCATGCTGTTCGCCGAGTATGCCAAGGGGTACCAGGCGCACTACAAGATCTCCCACGAGGAGCTGGAGAAGATGCTCTGGACCGCCGGGGCGCTCTGCTACAAGAACGGCGCCGAGAATCCGCTGGCCCATGTCCAGAACGGCCCCGCGACCGTGGAGGCCATCATGAAGCTCAACGAACTGGACGCGAAGGGCAAGTGCAAGAACATGATGATCGCCGCGCCCCTGCGCCTGCATGATTGCTCCCTGGTGACGGATGGCGCCGCCGCCCTGGTCATCACCCAGACGGCGAATGTCAGCAACCGGAACCGGGCCGTAGAGATCGCCGGCATTGGCCACTCGGTGGAGCGCCTGGCTGAGAACGTGCGGCCGAACATGTACGACCTGATGGCGGGGAAGGATGCCGTGGCCAAGGCTTTCAAGGAAGCCAACATCACCGCCGCCGACATCGACCTGGCCGAAGTGCACGACTGCTTCACCATCAACCAGATCCTCTCCACCGAGGCCCTCGGTCTCTCCGTGGATGGCCGGGGTGGCTACGACTACCTGGATGGCCGCTTCACCCGGGATGACCAGGTGGCCATCAACCTCTCCGGCGGCCTGAAGTCCAAGGGCCACCCTGTGGGCGCCACCGGGGCCTCCATGCACGCGCTGATCTACAAGCAGCTGATCGGCGAGCCCATCGGCGTGAAAGCCAAAAAGGCTGATATCGGCGTGGCCTTCAACGTCGGGGGTTCCGCTGTCACCAACTGCGTCACCGTCCTGAAGAAGCTGTAGGGACGGGAAGGACGACCATGCCAACCATCACCTACAACGACATGACCTTCACCGTCGAGCCTCGGGGCGATCGCTGGGACATCACCTGCGCCCAGCCGAACGGAACCACCGCAGTCGCCGGGGCCGGGCTGTTCGCGGGCCTGGCCGAAGCCAAAGCGGTTGTCCGGGCGCAGGCCCTGATCAAGACCATCTTCCCGGTCGGCATCAAGTCGGTGGGGCCGGATGTGGCGCACCCCAACACCATCGGCGATCTGAAGATCGTCGGCCCGGATGTGACCCACCCGAACTTCATCTACTGGAACAAGGACAGCGTGTCCTGCCCCAAGCAACTCTGATCAGGCCCCATCCCTCCATTCAAAGGACCATTTCCATGGACATCAAAGGCAGCGTAGCCCTCGTGACGGGCGGTGGCAACGGCATCGGCGAGGCGGTGGTGAAGCACCTCGCCAAGCTGGGCGCCAAGGTCGCCGTGGTCGACATGGCGCAGAAGAACATCGACCGCGTGGTCAAGGACATCCAGGAGATGGGTGGCGTAGCCATCGGCATCCAGGCCAATGTGACCAGCGAGGCTGACACCGCGAGGTACATCAAGGGGACGCTCGAGGCCTTCGGCCAGCTCAACATCGCCGTGTCCTGCGCAGGCATCATCCGGGACGGGACGATGCTCAGCCTGGACTAGGAAACGGGTAAGGTCTCCAAGAAACTGGACCTTGCCAAGTGGCAGGCTGTGATCGACACCAACCTCACGGGCACCTTCCTCACCATGCGGGACGCGGCCGAGGCCATGGTGAACGGTGGCTGGGAGGGCCTGCTGGTGCCGATCTCCTCGGTAAACAAGGTCGGCCAGGTCGGCCAGATCAACTACTCCTCGGCCAAGGTCGCCGATGCCCTGATGCCGAAGATCATCGTGGGCGAATTCCTCATGCGCGGGATCCGCAACATCCGCTGTGTGGCCATCGCCCCCGGCTACACCGCCACGCCCATGCTGACCGGCATGAACCAGGACGCCCTGAAGGCCATCCTCGAGGACGTGCACCTCGGCCGTCTGGTGGCCCCCGAGGAGATCGCCTCCCTCATCGCCTACTGCGTCGAAAATCAGGCTTTGAATGCCACGACCATCGAGATCACCGGTGGCCTCTGCTACCCCAGGGGCATTGCGAAATAACCCAATTCACTTGTCATATTCACAAACTCTGTCGCTTTTTTCGAACAGGTGTAACATCCCTGCAACTTTCACCAGCACCACCCTTCTACCCCCTCCCCCAACCCTGGTGGCAGGTCCGAGGACCAGCCCCATCACCAAGAAGGAACGGCCATGAACATTCGTTTCGCTGTCGTCGCAGCCGCATCCGCCGTCGTCGCCTTGCCCAGTTGGGGCCAGGGCATTCCGGTCACGGGTGCCACCAACATCACCATCTCGGGCCTGTTGTCTGTGGGGGTGAAGAACTCTGTCATCTCGCAGGGCAGTGCGGCTGATGCCGCCTGGGCCCCCCGCAGTGCCATGCCCAGCGAGACTCATGTCGATGACAACACCTCTCGGCTGATCATCGCCAGCACCTCCAAGATCACCGAGGGCTGGAATGTGATCTTCCGCCTGGAAAGCCGCTTCACCCCCAACGTCCGTCCCGGAGCGGCGCTCCTACCCGCCGGACCCGGCGCCCCCACTGGCCTCGCCGTCAACGATGCCACCGGCTTTGCGGATGGCGACACCTGGGGCGGCGTCTCCTCGCCCTACGGGTCCATCGTGGTGGGCAAGTCGACCCTCTACTACACCGACACCATTTCCGCGGGCTATCTGGCCCCTACCCTCGAAGCCCCCGGCGAGAGCTATCGCATCTGGGACGCCAACGGCCTCGCCTCGTTTAATATCCTCTCCACCTACATGACCGGGTCTGCGACTGCGGCAGGCGTCTTCACGCCGACCAAACAGAACATCCTGGGCAACACCCGTTCCAGCAATGTGGTTCGGTACGACTCGATCCTCTTCAAGCCGGATGCTGCAAGCCTCCTCCAGTTCTCGCTGGCCTTCTCGAAGAACGCCGCCGGGGCCCAGAACATGTGGAAGTCTGTTGCCGATGGTTCCACGTACGAAGGCGGCTCCACCATCTACGGCAAGGTGGCCTACAACGGCCATGGCTTCTCGGCTTCCGGCAGCTACCTGGATCAGAAGTTCCAGGGGGTCCTCACCACCGCCCCCAACACCGAACTCAAGGCCATGCGCCTGGGCGGCTCCTACAAGTTCGGATTCGGGCTGAAGGTGGGCGCCGTCTACGATAACGCGAACATGGTGAACGGTCTCAATACCGTGGGCGTGCTTTCGGACGCCAAGCGCACCTCCTTCGAAATCCCGATCTCCTATGCCTTCGGTGACCACGCCGTCTATGCCACCTACTCGGTGGCCGGCAAGACGTCCTCCCTTGATGCCTCCGGCGCCAAGCAGATGAACTTCGTCTACGACTACGCCATGACCAAGCGCGCCTTCGTGGGCTTCTACTACACCACCCTGAAGAACGATGCCCACGCCTACTACCAGCCCTTCCTCACCGGCTTTAGTCCCTTCGGCGGCAGTGCCATCGCCACGGGCGAGAGCTGGCGCCAGGCTGGCATCATCTTGAACTACTGGTTCTAGTCGGGGCCGGGGGGTGACCGGGGAAAGGTCCCGGCACCCCACCGATCCCAGGCTGGATGCAGGGACGTCAGCTCCGGGGGGGGCTGGCGTCCCAATTCACCGCTCTCATCAGGAGACATCATGCAACTCAGACGAACATTCATGACGGGCTTCGCCTTTGCGGTTCTTTGCGCGGGTCTGGCCGTGGCCCAGGACATCAAGATTGCCCATGTCTATGACAAGACCGGCGTGCTGGAGGCTTACGCCAAGCAAACCCAGGCCGGTCTGATGATGGGCCTGGAATACGCCACCGGCGGCACCATGATGGTCAATAGCCACAAGCTGGTGATCATCGAGAAGGACACCCAGGGCAAGCCGGACGTGGCCAAGTCCCAGCTGGCTTCGGCCTACGCCGATGACAAGGCGGCGCTGGCGATCGGACCCACCAGCTCGGGCGTCGCCTTGGCGATGCTCCCGGTGGCCGAGGAGTACAAGAAGATCCTGCTGGTGGAGCCGGCCGTGGCCGATTCCATCACTGGCGACAAGTGGAATCGTTTCATCTTCCGCACGGGTCGCAACTCCTCCCAGGATGCGATCTCTGCGGGTGTGGCACTGGACAAGGATGGGGTGAACATCGCCACCCTGGCCCAGGACCACGCCTTCGGCAAGGATTTCGTGAAGGCCTTCCGGGGTGCCCTCAAGCACGCCAAGCTGGTGCACGAAGAGTACCTGCCGGCCGCCACCACCGATTTCACCGCCGGGGCCCAGCGGCTCTTCGACAAGCTCAAGGGTCTGCCGGGCCGCAAGATCATTTTCATCAACTGGGCTGGCGGCAATCCGTTCAAGATCGCCGATCTGGATCCCAAGCGCTTCGGCATCGAGATCGCCACCGGTGGCAACACGCTGCCCGTACTGGCCCTCTACAAGGCCTTCCCTGGCATGGAAGGCTCCCTTTACTACTACTACGAGATTCCCAAGAACAAGGTGAACGACTGGCTGGTGAAGGAGCATTTCAAGCGGTTCAACACGCCGCCTGATTTCTTCACGGCCGGTGGCATGTCGGCTGGAATCGCTGTGGTCGAAGCCCTCAAGAAGACCAAGGGTGACGCCGGCACGGAAACCCTGATCGCCGCCATGGAGGGCCTGTCCTTCGAGACACCCAAAGGCAAGATGACCTTCCGCAAGGAGGATCACCAGGCCATGCAGTCCATGTTCCATTTCAAGATCAAGGTCGATCCCAAGGTGGCCTGGGCCATCCCCGAGCTCGTGCGCGAGATTAAGATCGAGGACATGCACATTCCCATCACCAACAAGCGTTGAGGTCTTTCGAAGCCGGTCGCCTTCTCCCCAAGCACGCCAGGCGGCCGGCTTTACCCTTGTACTCGCAGTGGAGGAGGCGGTGGCATTCACCGAGGTTCTGGTCCACATCGATCACCATGCGAATTCAGCGGCCCGGCTGGAGGTGGCCCTCGGCTTGGCTCGCCAGCACCAGGCTCGGTTGACCGGACTGCTGGTGGTGCGACACGGATATCCGGCCCCGATGGACGTGTCCGCAGCCCGGGACCAGTTCGAACACCGGGCGGCCGAGGCCGACATCGAGGGGCGCTGGCTCTGTGTGAACGGATCGATGGAGGAGGTTGGCATGACGGACTTCGTCCTCCATCACGCCCGGTTCCATGACCTGGTGGTGATCGGCCAGGGCTCGCCTGAGTCAGCCTGGATGGGTGTACCGAACGACCTGCCGGAGCGCGCCATCCTCGAATCAGGCCGCCCGGTGCTCATCGTGCCCTACGTCGGGACCTTCGCCACGGTCGGCGCGCGCGTGCTGGTGGCCTGGAAGGGCGGGCACGCCACGACCCGCGCCGTGTCAGATGCCATGCCGATCCTGAGGCAGGCGGAGCGGGTCCAATTCCTCACCAAGAACCGCACAGGTAGCGATCTGGAGGCGATGGAAGGCGACCTGGCCGCCCTCTGCGCCCACGTGGGACGGCACGGTGTCTCTGCGAAGGCGGGCTGGGTGGTGGCGGAAGACACGCCCTTCGGCGACGTGCTGCTGAACCGGGTCTTCGATGAGACCTTCGACCTCCTGGTGGTGGGAGCCTACGCCCACGGGATCGAGGGGCAGCCGGTGCTCGGGTCCCTGGCCCGTCAGCTCCTCCGGGAAATGACGGTTCCGGTCCTCATGTCCCACTAGCCCCAGGCACCAGCCTGTGCCCCAAGATCAGTCGCAGCAGTCCACACCACAGGAGACGCGCCGAATGGCGGATTTCATCCTCGAAACCAAAAAGCTCTCGAAAGAGTTCAAAGGCTTTTCGGCCGTCAACGACCTGAACCTGCAGGTCGAGCGAGGACATATCCATGCCCTGATCGGACCCAATGGCGCCGGCAAGACCACCATCTTCAACCTGCTGACGAAGTTCCTCACCCCCACCACGGGGACGATCCTCTTCAACGGCATCGACGTCACCCGCGAGAAGCCCGCCGACATCGCCCTGCGCGGGGTGATCCGCTCGTTTCAGATCTCGGCGGTGTTTCCGAACCTGACCCCCCTGGAAAACGTGCGGCTGGCCCTGCAGCGTCCCACGGGGACCTCGTACCAGTTTTGGAAGAGCGACCGCTGCCTGCGCAAGCTGGACGACCGGGCCATGGAACTCCTGGCGTCGGTCGGCCTCGAAGCCCACAGCCACGAGGTCACGGGGGAGTTGGCCTATGGCCGGAAGCGGGCGCTGGAGATCGCCACCACCCTGGCCCTGGAGCCGGAACTGATGCTGCTGGACGAACCGACTCAGGGCATGGGCGCGGAAGACGTGGAAAAGATCACCGCGCTGGTGAAGCAGGCCTCAGCGAACCGCACCATCCTCATGGTCGAGCACAACCTCAAGGTCGTGGCCAGCCTCGCCGACCGGATCACGGTCCTCCAGCGGGGCGCGATCCTCGCAGAGGGGATCTATGCCGAGGTCTCGAAGGATCCCCGGGTCCTGGAAGCGTATATGGGGCGTGCCCATGAGTGATTCGGTCCACAACGAGATGCTGCGGGTGGACGACCTGCATGCGTTCTATGACGAGTCCCACATCCTGCACGGTCTCAGCCTGGCGGTGGGCGAGGGGGAGGTTGTCACCTTGCTTGGGCGGAACGGGGCCGGCCGGACCACCATCCTCAAGTCCATCATGGGTCTGGTCGGGCGGCGCACGGGTTCGATCAAGGTCAACGGGATCGAGACCAACCGGATGCCCACCCACAAGATCGCACGGCTGGGGATCGGGTACTGTCCCGAGGAGCGAGGCATCTTCTCAAGCCTCTCCGTGGAGGAGAATCTCCTGCTTCCCCTGGTCGTGAAACCCGGAGGCATGCCGCTGACCGAGATCTACGACCTGTTCCCGAACCTGCGGGAACGCCGTCACAGCATGGGGACGCGCCTCTCAGGTGGCGAGCAGCAGATGCTGGCCATGGCCCGGATCCTGCGCACCGGCGCGAAGCTCCTGCTCCTGGACGAGATCACCGAGGGGCTGGCACCCGTCATCGTCCAGGCCCTCGGGCAGCTCATCGGCAAGCTCAAGGAAAAGGGCTTCACCATCATCCTCGTGGAACAGAACTTCCACTTTGCAGCCGACCTGGCCGATCGCCACTACGTGATCGACCGTGGCCTCATCGCCGACCTGATCACCAAGGAAGCACTCCCCTCCAGCACGGAGAAACTCAACCAGTACCTGGGCGTCTGACCAGGTCCTCCCAAGGAAGGAGCACCAAATGAAGCACGTCTTCACCCGCACCACGCTCTTGCTCTGTGCGCTCGCTGCAACCAGTGGGATGGCTGACTCCAACAAGGAGGTCATCTCGGACGGGGTCGTGAAGATCGGCGTCCTGACCGACATGTCGGGGGTCTACTCCACCCTCGGTGGGAAGGGCACCCAGGTGGCGGTCGAAATGGCCGTCAAGGACTTCGGTGGCACCGTGCTCGGCAAGCCCATCCAGGTCATCGGCGCGGACCACCAGAACAAGGCCGACATCGCCTCGGCCAAGGCCCGGGAGTGGTTCGACAACGAGAAGGTGGACATGATCACGGGCTTGCTGAACACCGGTTGTGCCCTGGCCGTGCAGAAGCTTGGTGGCGACAAGCACCGCATCACCATGAACACCGGCGCGGCCAGCACCGAGCTGACCAACAAGGCCTCGACGCCGTACAGCGTCCACTACGTCTATGATACCTATGCCCTCGGCAAGGTGACCGGCCAGGCGGTCGTCCAGGGTGGCGGCAAGAGCTGGTTCTTCATCACGGCGGATTACGCCTTCGGCCAGTCCCTCGAACAGAACACCACCAACTTCGTGACCAAGTTCGGTGGCAAAGCAGTGGGCTCGGTGCGGCATCCGCTCGCCACGGCAGACTTCTCCTCCTACCTCCTCCAAGCTCAGTCCTCCGGCGCCCAGATCATCGGCCTCGCCAACGCCGGTGGGGACACCATCAACGCCATCAAGCAGGCCCGGGAGTTCGGCATCGGCCAGAAGGGCCAGAAGTTGGTGGGGCTGCTGGTCTTCGACACCGACATCAAGAGCCTCGGCCTCACCGTGGCCCAGGGCATGCAGTTCACGTCGGGTTTCTACTGGGATCGGGATGACGCCACCCGCGCCTTCGCCAAGCGCTTCTTCGCCATCCACAAGGCGATGCCGACCATGGATCAGGCGGGCGCCTACTCCGCGACCATGAACTACCTGAAGGCCATCAAGGCAGCGGGCACCGATGACCCGGACGCGGTCATGGCGAAGCTGAAGTCGATGGACATTAGCGACTTCTTCGCCGTCCACGGCAAGATCCGGGTCGACGGCCGCATGGTGCACGACATGTATCTGATGGAAGTGAAGAAACCCTCCGAGTCCAAGGGGGAATGGGACCTCCTGAAGATCATCAAGACCATCCCGGGCGACGAGGCCTTCATGCCCTTGTCCGAGAGCACCAGCCCGCTCGTCAAGAAGTAGCGCTCTGCCTTTACCCAAAGCCCCGTCCGAAGGAGTTGGTTCATGGAGATGTCGTTCCAGGCGGTCATGTCGCAGGTGATGCTGGGGCTCAACAACGGCGTGTTCTACGCCATGCTGAGCCTGGGCCTGTCCGTGATCTTCGGCCTCCTGAACATCGTGAATTTCGTCCACGGCGCGCTCTACATGCTGGGCGCCTACGTCGCGCTCCTGGGCTACACCATGCTGGGACCGCTGCTGGGGATGCCGGACTACCACATGAACTACTGGGTGGCCTTGATCGCCGCTCCGCTGGTGGTCGGAGCCCTGGGCATCGGCGTTGAACGCACCATGCTGCGCCGGCTGCAGAAGGTCGACCACCTGTACGGGCTGCTGCTCACCTTCGGCCTGGCCCTCATCATCCAGGGCGTCTTCACCAACTACTTCAATGTCTCCGGCGATGCCTACGACGGCAAGCCGGAGGTGTTGAACGGCGTGGTGAATCTGGGTTTCATGATGTTCCCGAAGTACCGCCTGTGGGTGATCGGGATCTCGCTGTTCGTCTGTTTCGGCACCTGGTTCGTCGTGGAGCGGACCAAGCTGGGGTCGTACCTCCGGGCCGGCACGGAGAACCCGGACATGGTCAAGGCCTTCGGCATCAACGTGCCGCTCATGGTGTCCCTGACTTACGGGTACGGCGCCGCCCTGGCGGCCTTCGCGGGTGTGCTGGCCGCCCCGATCTATTCGGTGAGCCCCGTCATGGGCTCGGAGATGATCATCACCGTGTTCGCCGTCGTGGTCATCGGCGGCATGGGTTCGATCATGGGGTCCATCATCACGGGACTCCTGCTCGGCATGGTGGAGGGGTTCACCAAGGTGGTGTACGCCCCGGCCTCCAGCACCGTCATCTTCCTGATCATGGTCGTCGTCCTGCTGGTCAAGCCGGCCGGCCTGTTCGGGAAGGAGGCCTAGGTGAACAGGTTCGTCTGGATCGCCTTGTTCATCCTGGGTCTGCTCGTGCCGCTGGTGGTGTACCCGGTGTTCATGATGAAGCTGCTCTGCTTCGCGCTGTTCGCCTTCGCCTTCGACCTGCTGCTGGGCTACACCGGGCTGCTGTCCTTCGGCCACGCGGCCTTCTTCGGCAGCGCATCCTACGTCACCGGCCACCTGGTCAAGAACAGCGGCCTGACCCCGGAACTCGGCGTTCTGGCCGGGACGCTCTTTGCAGGTGTGCTGGGCTATGTGGTCGGCAGCCTGGCCATCCGGCGGCAGGGCATCTACTTCGCCATGGTCACCCTGGCCCTGGCCCAGATCGTCTACTTCGTGGCCCTGAAGGCGCCCTTCACCGGGGGGGAGGATGGCCTGCAGGGCATCCCCCGCGGCGTCCTGTTCGGCCTCATCGACCTGAACCGGGTCTATTCCGTGGGGGGGCACCCCCTCGCGCTCAACCTCTACTACTTCGTCTTCGCGGTGTTCTGCCTCGGCTTCTGGATCATCCACCGGACCATCCACTCGCCCTTCGGGCAGGTCCTGAAGGCCATCCGGGAAAATGAGCCGAGGGCCATCTCCCTGGGGTACAAGGTCGACCGCTTCAAGCTCATGGCTTTCGTGATCTCGGCAGCCATGGCGGGCATGGCCGGGGCCACGAAGTCGCTGGTCTTCCAGTTGGCGTCTTTGACGGACGTGAGCTGGCACACCTCCGGGGAGGTGGTCCTGATGACCCTGCTGGGCGGGGTGGGAACCGTCTTTGGTCCCCTGGTTGGCGCCTTCACCGTGGTGACCCTGCAATCGGAACTGAGCTCGGTCGGCTCCTGGATCACGGTGATCATCGGGAGCATTTTCATGGTCTGCGTGCTGGTCTTCCGTCGCGGCATGGTCGGCGAGCTGGCCCGGCTGCTGAAACGGCCGTTGTAGCAAAACCAGAGGGAGGAAATACGTGATCTACACATCCATAGCAGAGGCACTGGCGGGAATCACCGATGGCGCCACCCTCATGGTGGGGGGCTTCGGCCTGGTGGGCATTCCGGAGAATCTGATTCTCGGCCTCCGCGAAACCGGAGTGAAGCACCTGACGGTCATCTCCAACAACTGCGGCATCGACGACTGGGGGCTCGGGCTGCTACTCGCCAACCGCCAGATCAAGAAGATGGTGGCGTCCTACGTCGGCGAGAACAAAGAGTTCGAGCGCCAGTACCTGTCGGGCGAACTCGAGGTGGAGCTGGTGCCCCAGGGCACCCTGGCCGAGCGCATCCGGGCCGGCGGCGCGGGCATCCCCGCCTTCTACACTCCCGCCGGCGTCGGTACGCCCATCGCGGAGGGACGAGAGGTCCGCACCTTCGAGGGCAAGGCGTACCTGCTGGAGACGGCCCTCAAGGCGGACTTCTCGCTGGTCAAGGCCTGGCGCGGCGATGGCTTGGGCAACCTCCAGTACCGACGGACCGCCTGCAACTTCAACCCCATGATGGCCGCCGCGGGCAAGGTCACCATCGCCGAGGTGGAAGTCCTGGCCGCCATCGGTGACCTGGAGCCCGAGCAGGTCCACACCCCCAGCATCTACGTCCAGCGCATCATCCGTTGCGAGCACCAGGAGAAGCGGGTCGAGCGGCGGACCGTCCAGAAAGGGAGCCCAGCATGACCTGGACACGCGAGGAGATCGCCCAGCGGGCCGCCCTGGAAATCCAGGACGGCTACTACGTCAACCTGGGCATCGGCATGCCGACCCTGGTGGCCAATTACATCCCCCGGGGAAAGCAGGTGGTGCTGCAGTCGGAGAACGGCCTGCTGGGCATCGGACCCTATCCCACTGAGGCGGATCTGGACCCGGACCTGATCAACGCGGGCAAGGAGACCATCACCATGATTCCCGGTGCGGCGCTCTTCAGCAGCGCCGAATCCTTCGCCATGATCCGCGGCGGCCACATCGACCTGGCCATTCTGGGCGGCATGGAGGTGTCGGCGACGGGGGACCTGGCCAACTGGGTGATCCCCGGCAAGATGGTCAAGGGCATGGGCGGTGCCATGGACCTGGTGCATGGCGCCAAGCGGATCGTGGTCATCATGGACCACGTCAACAAGCAGGGTGAGCCGAAGATCCTCAACCACTGCACCCTGCCGCTGACCGGTCAGGGCGTGGTGAACCGGATCATCACGGACCGGGCCGTGCTGGACGTGACGTCGGAGGGTTTGCGCCTGGTGGAGCTGGCCCCGGGGCACACCATCGAGGAGATCCGGAACTGCACCGAGCCGGCGCTGACCGTGGCGCCAGGGCTGACCTAGGAGGATGTCGTGCTGAAGGGAAAGAACGCACTGATCACCGGCTCCACCAGCGGCATCGGTCTGGGCGTGGCGAAGGCTCTGGCGGCCCAGGGCTGTGGCGTCATGATGAACGGCTTCGGCGATCCGGAGGCCATCGAGCTTCTGCGCGCCGGACTTGCCTCCGATCAGGGTGTCACCGTCGCCTACAACCGGGCCGACATGACCCGCCCGGCCGAGATCGCCGCCCTGGTGGCTGACACGGTGGCACGGCTGGGGAGCCTCGACATCCTGGTCAACTGCGCGGGAATCCAGCACACCGCCCCGGTGGAGGCCTTCCCGATCGAGAAGTGGGACGCCGTTCTGGCCATCAACCTCTCCTCGTCGTTCCACACGATCCACGATGCCCTCCCGCACATGAAGGCGAAGGGTTGGGGCCGGATCATCAACATCGCCTCGGTGCATGGCCTGGTGGCGTCGGTGAACAAGGCGGCCTACGTGTCCGCCAAGCATGGCCTGATGGGACTCACCAAGGTGGTCGCCCTGGAGACAGCCGGCCTCGGCATCACCTGCAATGCCATCTGCCCCGGCTGGACCCGCACGGAGCTCATCGAACCGCAGATCGCCGCCCGGGCCCAGGCGCTCGGTGTGGACCTCGAGGAGGGCGGGCGGAACCTCCTGTCGGAGAAGCAGCCCTCCAAGCAGTTCGTCAGCGTCGAGCAGCTGGGCCAGCTCGCGGTGTTCCTCTGCTCCGAGACCGCCGCCCAGATCACCGGTGTGCCGATCCCCATCGATGGGGGCTGGACAGCGCAATAACAGGGCCCCGCCTTCATCCTTTCAGCCACGAGAAACCATGACGTTTGCACTCGAGACCCAACAACTCACCATCCGCTTTGGTGGCCACGTGGCGGTGGATGCCGTGTCCTGTGCCTTCGCACCGGGGACTCTGACCGCCATCGTCGGCCCCAACGGCGCGGGCAAGACCACCTACTTCAACCTCATCTCGGGACAGCTCAAGGCCACCACAGGGCGTGTCTTCCTCCATGGCGAGGACATCAGCGGCTGCTCCGCCCCGCAGCGCAGCCGCCGCGGCATCGGCCGGGCCTTCCAGCTGACCAACCTCTTCCCGAACCTGACTGTGCTCGAGAACATCCGCCTCGCCGTGCAGTCGCGGGCCGGGGTGGGCCTCAACCTTTGGAGCGTCTGGAGCCACCATCGCGAGCTCATCGGCCGCGCCGAAGAGGTGCTGGAGACGGTCGCCCTGACGGCAAAACGGGATCTCGCCGCCGCCGCCCTGCCCCATGGTGACCAGCGCAAGCTGGAGGTGGCCATCCTCATGGCCCTCGAGCCCGATGTCTTCATGTTCGACGAACCCACGGCCGGCATGAGCGTGGACGAGGTGCCGGTGATCCTGGACCTCATTCGCGCCCTCAAGGCCCGCCGCGACAAGACCATCCTGCTGGTCGAGCACAAGATGGATGTGGTGCGAGAGCTGGCCGATCGCATCATCGTGCTGCACAACGGAGCCCTGGTGGCCGACGGTGAACCTGCCGAGGTGATCGCCTCTCCCATTGTGCAGGAAGCCTACCTGGGCATCGAGGTGGCGAAATGAAGACGCCCTTGCTACAGCTCGAAGGGGTTCACACCCACATCGGCGCCTACCATATCCTGCACGGGGTCGACCTCCAGGTCATGCGGGGTGAGCTCACAGTCCTGCTTGGCCGCAACGGCGCGGGCAAGACGACCACCCTGCGGACCATCATGGGTCTTTGGCAGGCTTCCTCAGGATCGGTTCGCTTCGATGGCGAGGACATCAGCGCCCGCACCACGCCGGAGATCGCCCATCGGGGGATCGCCTATGTTCCCGAAAACATGGGCATCTTCGGCGATCTCACCGTGCGCGAGAACATGCTGCTCGCCGCCCGAGGTGCCAAGCGCATCGAGGACATCGATGGCGCCCGCCTGGAATGGGTCTTCGGACTGTTCCCAGCGATGAAGCGCTTCTGGGAACACCCCGCGGGACTGCTCTCCGGTGGGCAGAAGCAGATGTTGGCCGTTGCACGGGCGATCATCGAGCCGCGCCAACTGCTGCTGATCGACGAGCCGAGCAAGGGGCTGGCGCCCGCCATCATCCAGAACATGATCACGGCCTTCCGCGAGTTGAAGCAGACCGACACCACCGTCCTGCTCGTGGAGCAGAATTTCAACTTCGCCCGCCAGCTTGGGGACAAGGTGGCCGTGATGGATGGTGGTTGCATTGTCCATTCGGGCGCCATGGCCGATCTCGCCGGCGACGAGGACCTGCAGCAGCGGCTGCTGGGCCTGTCGCTGGCGGCCCACCAATGATGAGGACGCGCTGATGACTGCTTCCACCACCACCCTCGCCCAGGACGCGTTACCGGCGGTCAAGCTCGACCGGATCCCGCTGCTGTTGCTCCCCGTGCTGGCGCTCGCGGCCCTCCCACTGATTGGCTCGTTCTCCACCTGGGTCACGCTCACCTTCGCCGGCCTGGCGATGGGCATGATCATCTTCATCATCGCGTCTGGCTTGACCCTGGTCTTCGGCCTGATGGACGTGCTCAATTTCGGCCACGGCGTGTTCATCACCCTCGGCGCCTTTCTCGCCGTGTCGGTCCTGGGGCGGATGACGGGGTGGACCGAGAGCCCATCCCTGCTCCGCAACCTCCTGGCCGTGCTGCCGGCCATGGCAGCGGCCATGGTGGTGGCCGGAGGCGTGGGCTTCGCCTTCGAACGCCTGATCATCCGCCCGGTCTATGGCCAGCCCCTGAAGCAGATCATGATCACCATGGGCGGAATGATCGTGGGCGTGGAACTCATCAAGGTCATCTGGGGCGCCCAGGCGATTCCCCTGCCGTTGCCGACCGCCTTCCGGGGTTCTTTGCTGTTTGGCGAGGCGGCGGTCGAAAAATACCGCCTGATCTCCGTCGTCGTCGGCCTGAGTGTGTTCGCCGTAATGTTCTGGGTGCTGAGCCGCACCAAGCTCGGCCTGTTGATCCGGGCCGGCGTCCAGGACCGCGAGATGGTGGAGAGCCTGGGTTATCGCATCGGCCGGCTGTTCATCGGTGTCTTCGTGGCTGGATCGGCGCTGGCGGGGCTGGGCGGCGTCATGTGGGGGATGTACCAACAGACCATCACCCCCGAAATGGGCGGCCAGATCAACGTCCTGCTCTTCATCGTCATCATCATCGGCGGCATGGGTTCCGTCGGTGGCTGTTTCATCGGCTCCCTGCTCGTGGGTCTCGTGGCGAACTATGCCGGCTTCCTCGCCCCCAAGGTCGCCCTCTTCTCCAACATCCTCCTGATGGTGATCGTCCTGATGTGGCGGCCCGAGGGGCTCTACCCGGTGGGGAAGCGATGATCTTCAGCCGTCTGCTTTCCGGTGACCTGCCCCGCAGCCGCGTGCTGGCGGTGGTCCTGGTCGCCATCCTGGCCGGGCTCCTGCTCACCCCCTTCGCCTTCCCCGGGGCGAAGGCCCTGAATGTCGCCGCCAAAATTTGCGTCTTCATCGTGCTGGTGGCCAGCTTTGACCTGCTGCTGGGCTACACCGGCATTGTCTCCTTCGCCCACACCATGTTCTTCGGCATCGGTGCCTATGGGGTGGCCATCGCCCTGAACCGCATGGGCCCGTCCTGGTCGGCTGTGGCCCTGGGCGTGGTCGTGGCACTCCTTTTGTCACTCGTACTATCCCTGCTGATCGGCCTGTTCAGCCTGCGGGTGAAGGCGATGTTCTACGCCATGATCACCCTGGCCGTGGCCACGGCATTCCAGACCTTCGCGTCGCAGCTTTCTGAGTTCACCGGGGGCGAAGATGGTCTGACCTTCAAAGCTCCCGAGTTGCTGTCACCGGGCTTCTCCCTCTCGGAGCATCCATTTTTGGGTGTGTCCCTGGATGGGCGGCTGATCGCTTTCTACCTGCTGGTGGCCGTCACTCTGGTGCTCTTCCTCCTCATGCTGCGTATCGTCAACTCGCCCTTTGGACGGGTGCTGCAGGCGATTCGCGAGAATGCCTTCCGGGCGGAGGCCCTGGGCTACCAGACCGTGGTGTACCGTACCTGTTCCAATGTCCTGTCGGCCGTCTTCGCCACCCTGGCCGGTGCCCTGCTGGCCCTGTGGCTGCGCTACAACGGCCCCGACACCTCGCTCTCCTTCGAGATCATGATCGACATCCTGCTCATGGTGGTGATCGGGGGCATGGGCACCCTGTACGGCTCCGTGGTGGGGGCCACGCTGTTCATCATCGTGCAGAACTACCTGCAGGACCTGATGAAGCTCGCGAGCGAAGGGATGAGCAGGGTTCCGCTGCTGCGGGACCTGCTGCACCCGGATCGCTGGTTGCTCTGGCTGGGCATCCTCTTCGTCCTGAGCGTCTACCGCTTCCCCACGGGCATCGTTGGGAAGCTCCGAACCAAGGCTCGTGGAAATACCTGATCCCAGACGATTCGGATCTCCAGGGAGGTGATCCACCATGCCCTACCTGCACGTGAACGGCCTCGATCTTTACCATGAACTCCATGGCCCAGAATCGGGTGAGCTGCTCATCCTCAACAACGGCATCTTCATGAACGCCGCTTCCTGGGGCTTCCAGCTACCCGACCTGGCCAGGCGTTATCGGGTGCTGACCTACGATATGCGTGGGCAGGGCAGGAGCGAGCATCCCAAGGGTGAGTACTCCCTGGATCTGCACGCCGAGGATCTGGTGGCCCTGATGGACGCGCTGCACCTCAGCAGTGCACACATGGTGGGTACGTCCTACGGCGGCGAACTGAACCTGCTCATGGGCCTCCGGCATCCTGAGCGCTGTCGCACCCTGGTGATCATCGCCTCGGTCTCGCAGAGCGATCCCCTTTGCGCAGCCATGGTGGAGCGCTGGCGCCTGGCGGCCCAGCTCGGCGATGGGAAGGCCTTCTTCCGGCTCATTTATGCCGATGTCTACTCGGAGCTCTTCCTGACAGCGCGGCCGGACCTGATGCCCCTCGCCGAAGAACGGTACGCC
The DNA here is from genome assembly GCA_025361045.1 of Geothrix sp. GTDB lineage: Bacteria > Acidobacteriota > Holophagae > Holophagales > Holophagaceae > Geothrix. Next base: position 27,928 of record JANYAZ010000123.1, read on the forward strand.
ACCCTCGACCTGCCCGCCGCTGTGCGCCTGATCAAGAGCTTCCAGGGCTTCAACGTCACCGCGGAGTTGGCCGGCATCCAGGTTCCCACCTGCATCGTTTCCGCTGAGCTCGATCTCCTCAAGCCCCGGAAGTACGGGGAGATCATGCACCGGGCCATCCCCGGAGCCGAGTTCCACCTGATCCCGGGCGCCGGCCATGTCGTGGTCCTGGAGCGGGCGGCGGAGGTCAACACCATCATCCTCGGATTCCTCGCCAAGCACGCCTCGTGAGGGCGTCGGGAAGCCATGGATTTTTTTCAGGAGTTGCCATGAATGCCCAGGACCTCTACCGCAGCAAGCTGGTTGCCATCGACGACGCCGTCTCGCACATCCAGAGCGACCACGATGTGATCGTCGCCCAGTGTGCCTCGGAGCCCCAGGGCTGCATGTCGCGCTTCCACATCGTCGGGGATCGCGTGCAAAACGTTCGCGTGTTCTCGGTTTTGACGCTCAAGGAATACGACTTCTACATGAAGAAGGAAATGAAGGGACACTTCGAGTTGGCCTCGTGGTTCCACGCACCAGGCTCGCGCGCCGCCCTCAAGGCCGGCACGGGCACCGTGACCTACGTGCCCAACATGCTCCACCGCGCGGCCACGGACCGCATCCATGCCCATCGGCCCGACATCTTCTTTGGCACCTGCACGCCGCCCGACAAGCACGGCTTTGTCTCCCTGGCCCTCGGTATCACCTACGAGAAGGACATCATGGACCACGCCCGGCTCGTCATCCTCGAGGTGAACCCCCGCCTGCCACGGACCTTCGGCGATACCCAGGTCCACGTGTCCGAAGTGGACTACTTCGTCGAGCACGACCAGGAGGTGCCTTCCCTGCCCGCCCCCGTGCCCAACGCCATCGACCTCCAGATCGGCGCCCACATCGCCGATCTCGTGGAGGATGGCTCGACCCTCCAACTGGGCATCGGCGGCATTCCCAACGCGGCCGCCCTCGCCCTCAAGGACAAGAAGGATCTGGGCGTCCACACGGAGATGCTCGTGGATTCCATGATGGAACTCTACGAGATGGGCGTTATCACGAACGCCCGGAAGGCCCTGAAGCCCGGCAAGTTCCTCACGACCTTCGCCATGGGTTCGCGGAAGTTCTACGACTGGCTGGACGACAACGTGGCCGTCGAGTTCCAGCGCGGCAGCTGGGTCAACAACCCCGCCATCGTCGCGCAGAACTCCCGGATGGTCTCGGTGAACACCTGCATCTCCGTGGACTTCACGGGGCAGGTGGCCAGCGAATCCATCGGCACCAGCCAGTACTCGGGCACCGGTGGCCAGTCGGACACGGCCCAGGGCGCGGTGGCCGGCTTCGATGGCCTGGGCAAGAGCATCATCGCCTGCTACAGCACCGCCAAGAACGGCACAGTTTCCACCATCACGCCGACCCTCCCGCTGGGCTCGGCCGTGACCCTGCACCGCTCCCACGTGGACCACGTCGTCACTGAGCACGGCGTGGCGCGCCTGCGGGGCCGGACCGTGCGCGAGCGGACCCGGGAGCTCATCAGCATCGCCCACCCGGACTTCCGCGCCGAGCTTGCCGAGCAGGCCCGGAAGCTCGGCTACCTGTGATCGGGCCGGGCGCGACAACCCATGATTCAAGGGAGTGCAGGCCATGCACGTAGGCATCATCGGACACGGAAACTGGATCCCCTCGGGCAGGGTGACGGCCGCGGATCTGGCCGCCGCCACCGGCATCCCCGAGGATGTCATCGCCCTAAAATTCGGCGTGAAGGGCAAGCCCATCGCCGGGCTCGGCGAGACCACCGCCTTCATGGGGCTGGCCGCCGCCAACAAGGCCCTCGCCAGCGCCGGGATCGAAGGCGGCGCCGTGGACCTGGTGATCTGGTGCGGGGCCCAGCACAAGGACTATCCCTGCTGGCTGGCCGGCCTGTACGTGGCCAACCAGATCGGCGCGAAGCACGCCTGGAGCTTCGACATGGAGGCCATGTGTGGCTCCATGATGGCCGCCCTCGACGTGGCCAAGGCCCTCATGACCACGCACCCCGAGCTGGACACCGTCCTCCTCGTCTCGGGCTACCGCAACAACGACCTCATCGACCCGGCCGTGCCCGAGACGCGGTTCATGCTGGACATCGGCTCCGGCGGCTCCGCCCTGGTGCTGAAGAAGAACGCTGGCCGGAACGCCATCCTGGCCTCGGCCTTCCGGGGCAACGGATCCCTCTCCGAGATGTGCATCGTGCCCACCCTGGGCACCAAAGCCTGGCCACCTGCGGCCGGGGATTTGGAGCGAGCCCATTTCGTGGTGCCGGATGAGCTGGCCTTCAAGGCCAAGCTGGGCGAGGTGACCATGCCCAACTTCTACGCGGTGATCCGCGAGTCGCTGAAGCTGTCGGGCCTGTCGGAGCAGGAGCTCGATTACCTGGCCATTCTCCACTTCAAGCGCAGCGCCCATGACGCCGTGCTGGCGGAGCTCGGCCTCGGGCCCGAGCAGAGCACCTATCTGGATGAGTACGGCCACCTGGGCCAGAACGACCAGGTGCTTTCGCTCGAGCTGGGACTGCGGGACGGCAAGATCCACGATGGCTCCCGCATCGTGTTTGTCGGCGCGGGGCTCGGGTTCGTCTGGGCCGCCACCACCATCCAGTGGGGCCCGTATTCCGGGTGAGGAGGCCGCATGCCTTTGGGATGGATGGTGGGGACCCTGTTGCTGGGGACCGCCCTCGTCGGTTGTCTTGTCTTTGGTTGGATGATGTTCAAGCGGCCGCTGGAGCTCTGGGACTGGGGCACGCGGCGGGCCCTGGCCCGGGCCGGCCTGGAGAAGCGCGTCGTCCCCTCGCCGGCGGGTCCCCAGACCGTCTTCGTGGGCGGTGCGGGCCCCGTGCTGGTGTTTCTGCACGGCGCCGGCCACCAGGCGGGGACCTGGCTGCAGTCCGTCCGGGCCCTCGGCACGCGCTACACCCTGGTGATCCCAGACCTGGCAGGCCACGGCGAGAGCGCACCCCGGACAGGCCCCATCCAGGCCTCCGACATCGTGAGCGGGCTTGAGGCGGTGATTTCCAGCCAGGCCCGAGGTCAGCGGGTCACCCTGGTGGGCAACTCTCTGGGCGCCTGGATGGCGATGGTGCTGACGGCGAGGCATCCTGACTGGGTGGAGCGGGTCATCGCCGTCAACGGGGGGCCGCTGAAGGGTACCAATCCGGATGTTCGGTTGTTGCCTGCAACCCGGCAGGAGGCCCGGGAAACCATGGCCCAACTGCGTGATGCGAGCAGCCCAACCATTCCCGACCCGGTTCTTGATGATCTGGTTCGGCGTTCCAGAACGGGCCCCCTGGCCCGCTTCTCGGCAACCGCTGCCAGCATGGAGGATTGGGTTCTCACAGAAGCGCAGCTTCGAACCATGGAGACCCCCGTCCGGTTGGTCTGGGGTGTCTCTGATGCATTGATGCCCCTGGACTACGCCCAGCGCATGTTGGCGGTTCTCCCCGATGCCGAGCTGATCCCGATTCCCCGCTGCGGACATGTGCCGCAGCAGGAAGCACCCGATCGCTTTATGGCCGCGCTCCAGCAGGCCCTTGGCTAGAAAGGGTTCGGGCTCCCGGCCGCGTTCGAAGCCCCGCCTTGGCGGGTGATACCGAAGGAGGAGAACGGCGGATCTCCCGTGATATCCCGCAGAGGTGCCCAGGGCCGCTCTGCTCTAGACTGGGATCCCGTCCCCGGAGGCCCCCCATGCCCGAAGCCCTCGACAAGATCCAGGATGATGTTCAGGACCACGCGTCGGAAAGCCGGTTCAACGGGTTCATCGCCTTGTTCGTGGCGGTGGTCGCCACGTTCATGGCCCTGTGCAACGTGAAGGATGGCAACGTGGTCCAGGCGATGCAGCAGTCCCAGGCGAAGGCCGTGGATCAGTGGGCCTACTACCAGAGCAAGAGCACCAAGCATCACATTGCCGAGAATTCTGCCGAGATGCTGAAGGCGCAGTTGGAGATGAATCCTGGGCTCAAACCTGAGATCCAGGCCAAGGTCGAGGCCAAAATCGCCGCCCAGCTGACCGCTGCGAAGAAGTATGAAAAGGAAAAGGAGCAGATCAAGGGGGAGGCGGAAAAGGCCGCCAAGGACTATGACGCCATGAACATCCACGACGACCAGTTCGACCTGGCGGAGGCCTGCCTAAGCGTGGCGGTGGCCCTGGCAGGCATCACGGCCCTGACGAAAAAGCGCTGGCTCTTCGGGGTCGCAGGCGTCTTCGCCAGCCTTGGGTTCCTGTTCGGCTTGGCGGGCTTCTTCCACTGGAACCTGCATTCGGACCTGATGGCCAAGATCCTGGGTTGAAACCGCCCCCGGCCCTTGAAAACCAGGATCAGGACACGTTCGGCGTTTCCTGAGTCGGATCGACCTGGGCCTGTACGGCCGCGACGACCACGGACAACTCCGTCTCAAAGCGGGCCAGGAGGGGTGCCACCGCCTCGGAGACGCCTGAGGGGATGGCGTATTGGAGGTCCCGTGCGAGGGCAGAAAGGGTCATCGCCCCGATGGTGCCGGCCACGGCGATCATGGAGTGGGCCAGCCTGGCGGCCGATTCGACATCGTTGTCGGCCAAGGCCGACTTGATCTCAAGGGCTGCATTCGGTTTCAGTTCCAGAAACCGGCGCAACATCTTCTCGTAGAGATCGACATTGCCGGAGAAGGTGGCCAATCCCGCTGCCCTGGAAAGGCCGACTGGGGTCGGGAGCCCAGGGGGTGCCTGTCGATCCGCCGAATGGGTGGGTGGCTCGAGCGCATGATCGTTCCGTCGGATCCAGTTCGCCAGGGTGCCGAAGAGTTCGTCGGGGATGATGGGCTTGGTGACGTAGTCGTTCATGCCCAGGGCCAGGCACCGCTCCCGCTCTGGCAGCATGGCGTGGGCCGTCATCGCGAGAATGGGCAGGGAGGCGAAGCGCGGCTCGCTGCGCAGCAGGCGGGTGGCCTCGTAGCCGTCCATGACGGGCATCTGGAGGTCCATCAACACCGCATCGAAGGAAGCGGCATGCACCTTCTCGATGGCCTCGCGGCCATCCTCGGCCAGGGTCACATCCATGCCCATCAGGGCCAGGAGCTCCATCGCCACTTGCTGGTTGAAGTCGTTGTCCTCCACCAGCAGAATCCTGGCCCCCTTCAGCCGATCCAGATCTTCAGGGGCCACCACGGTTTTGAAAGGCGCCAGGCGGCCTGAAGTACTGTTTCTCCCGAATGCCCTGGTGATGGCATCGAAAAGCGAGGAGGGCGAAATGGGCTTGGTCAGGTAGCCGTCCAGCCCTTCTTCCTCCACCCGTCGGGCCACCTCCTCATCCCCATAGGCGGTCACCATGATGATCTTGGGGATGGCATGGGCGCTGGGTTCAGACCGGATCCGGCGAGCGGCCTCAAAGCCGTCCTCCTCGCGCAGGTGCCAATCGAGAATGACCAGATCGTAAGGACCCCGCTGCAGCTCCACCATGGCCTCCTTGGCGGAAGCCACCATGGCGGTGGGATAGCCCAGGCCGTTGGCCAGTCCATGCAGGATCAAGCGGGCAATGGGACTGTCATCCACGATCAGGATGCGGAGCCCGCTGAGGTCCTGCGCCTGCGAATCGCGTGGCGCGGGCAGGAGGTGGCCAAGCCCGAAGATGGCCGTGAAGAAGAACTCACTGCCCCTGCCCAACTCGCTCTCCACCCAGAGTTCGCCCCCCATCAGGCTCACCAGGTGTTTGCTGATGGCCAGACCCAGCCCGGTGCCGGTGAACTTCCGCGTGCTGGAACTGTCCACCTGGCTGAAGGGCTGGAACAACAGGCGGGTCTGGTCGGGGGACATGCCGATGCCGGTATCGCGCACCGAAAATTTCAGCGTCACGCGGCCTTCCCCCGTTTGGATCTGGGTGACGGTGACCACGACCTCACCGGATTCGGTGAATTTCACGGAGTTGCTGCACAGGTTGGTGAGCACCTGCCCCAGCCGCATGGGGTCCCCATGCAGGCAGGGCGGTACATTCGGGGCGATGTGCAGCAGGAATTCCAGGTGCTTCTCGGCGGTCTTCATACCCACCAGTTGCGTGATCTTCTCGAACTCCTCCTCCAGAAAAAAATCCTTGGCGTCCATCTGGAGTTTGCCGGCTTCGATCTTGGAGAAATCGAGGATGTCGTTGATGATCCCCAGCAGGGAATCCGCGGCGACCTTGCTCTTGAGCAGGTACTGCCGCTGTTTGTCGGTGAGGTCCGTCTGCAGGGCCAGGTGGGTGAGTACGGTGACGGCGTTCATGGGCGTGCGGATTTCATGGCTCATGTTCGCGAGGAAGGCGCTTTTCATCTGATTGGCTGACTCTGCGGCTTCCTTGGCCAGCGTCAGATCCAGGTTGGCCTCCTTCAGCTCCGTGGAACGCTGGGTGACCAGCTCCTCGAGGTGGGCCTTGTAGAGGGTGAGTTCAGCCAGCGCGCATTCCCGTTCGACTTCCAGCCGGGATCGGCGCGTGAGCTCGTCCCTCAGTTCGACTGTGCGCCTCCGCACGACCCGTCGCAGTGCCCAGGACCAGAGCCCCAGGGCCGCCAGCAGGATGATGGCCATGATGGGCAAGGCTGCGACCATCACCCGCCGGAGGATTTTTGAGAAAGGGACTTCAGAGGCTTCCAGGGCGCCGAAATGCTTGGCGTAGAGCTGGTCCAGGGTCCCATCTTCCTTGAGGCGGAAGATGCCCTCGTTGAGCTGGGCCAGAAGCTCCGGGTTGCCCTTGTGAATGGCGATGCCCCGCCGGGAGGGGTAGATCTCCGTGGACAACATCGATATGCCTTCGTGCCGATTCTGGGTCTTGAAATACAGCCAGGTGTACTTGGGGGCTACGGCGCAATCGGCCTTGCCGTCCCGGAGCGCGAGGATGCAGGCTTCGTTGGTGTCCAACTCCTGATAGGGGATCCCCAAGGCCTTGAAATGCTCGGCCACGGCATTCCTGCGGTTCACCACCACGGTCCTGCCGATCAAGTCCCGCTCGGAATTGATGGTGCGGTCCCCGGTCCGGACCAGCAGGATGTAGGTCATGGTGTGGGTGGGCACGGTGAAATCCATGACCTTCGCCCGTTCCTCGGTGTAGATCACGGTGCCCAGGGCGTCGAGTGTGCCGCGCTCAAAGGCCTCCCGGGCGGTGCCGAAGGGCATGGGGCGCAGATCCAATGGGCGCCCGGTCGCCCGTTCCAGGGCACGGATGAGGTCATTGTTGAAGCCGGTGGGTTGACCCTTTTCGTCCAGATACTCGTAGGGTGGATTCCCGACGTTTGTGGCCACCGAGATGGGTTTTGCGGGAGGCTCCGCCCCCAGTGCCAACGCGCACAGGAGGCAGAGCAGACCCCCCAGCGTTTTGATGGGGACCCCGATCCATCCCAGGAAAGAAACCCTTGCCGGGGTCGTCCGGCCCTTGGGGGCGGGTCTGAGAGGCCCACGGGGGGCGTCATCGGGCGGCGGGGTCAGCACATCATCATCTTTCGATGCAAGGCTTCATCGGGTGGAAGGTCCATCTTCCTGAATCCGATCAACCCACGGGCCAGTGGAGGCGCCCCCCCGTCGGTCCAGGGCCTCCTTCTGGCCGACATGGGATGTATGGCACTTTCCCTGCAGGTTGTGACAGAAGTCGGCACCCTCTGCCCTGTGGCAGGGTATGTTCAGCCTGATTGCGCCTGGGCCCGCGTCCCCGGTGGATGGAGCACCCCGTGTCTTCCGACCCCATCTCGAATTCGAAGCTGATCCTCCTGTTGCGGCGCTTCATGATGGAGCACGCCAAATCCGCCTCCCGGTCGGTCTGCCACTGCCCCATCTGTGTGGACGCCCGCAGGTTGCTTGAACGGGCTTACGGCGACAAGCCCTTGGGGTGAAGCTTAGTTCCAGGGGGTCGAGCATCTTTTAACGAGGCATAATCGATACCTCTGGGTATCCTTTGGCAAACCCTTCCCAAGGAGGTTTCATGCCTCTCTCCAAGATCGTGGTCGGCGGGCTGACCGCCCTGCTCATCGCGGGCCCACTGGTGGCACAGCAGCTCCCGGTGGTCGAGAAGACCCTGTCCAACGGCCTGCGCCTGGTGATGGTGGAGCGCCATGAACAACCCACCATCGCCTTCGGCTGGATGGCCCGGGTGGGCAGCGCCAACGAGCGCCCCGGCATCACGGGTTTGGCCCACCTCTTCGAGCACATGATGTTCAAGGGCACCAGAACCCTGGGAACCCGGGATGCCAAGCGCGACGGGGAACTGAACGACTTGCAGGACAAGGTGCAGGCACGCATCCGGGAAGAGATGAGCCTGCTCCGCGAGCAGCAGCGTCGGGGCGAGATTCCCAACATGATGGACCCCAAGGCGCGAACGCCCCGCCTCAAGCAGCTGCTGGAAGAATATGGCGCGCTGGTCAAGGAGCAGCGCACGCTCATCGTCAAGGACGAGATGGACCAGATCTACACTCAGGCTGGAGGTACCGGCATCAATGCCAGCACCAGCCAGGATCGGACTTTCTACATCATCAGCCTGCCGTCCAACAAGCTGGAGCTGTGGATGTGGATCGAGTCCGACCGCATCGCCAACCCCGTGTTCCGCGAATTCTACAGCGAGCGGGACGTGATCCTGGAGGAGCGCCGACAGACCCTGGAAAGCCGCCCGGGCGGGCTGGTGGGCGAGGCCTTCAATGCCATGACCTGGATGGCCCACCCGTACAGCTGGGAGGTCATCGGCTGGCCCAGTGACATCGCCCAGGTCACCCGGGAACAGGCCAACGCATTCTTCGCCACCTACTACGCACCCAACAATCTCACGGCGGTACTCGTGGGGGATTTCGATCCTGAAAAGGCCACCGCCATGGCCGAGCGCTATTTAGGTCGCATCGCCGCCAACCCCAACGGCGTGCCCGAGGTCATCACTCTCGAACCCCCACAGCCTGCGGAACAGCGGATGGTCGCCGAGGTCGAGACGACACCGGCCCTCCAGATCGAGTTCAAGGCAGTCTCTGCGGTCCATCAGGATGCGGCGGCACTGCAAGCCCTCGGCGGCATCCTGGGGGGCGCCCAGATGTTCGCGGGGCGTCCCGGGGCCGGCGGCGGACGGCCGCCTACGGGTCGCCTGAACAAGTCCCTGGTGCTCGAGAAGAAGGTCGCCACCAGCACGAGTGCGGCTTTCCGGGGCATGAAGTACGGGGGCCTCTTTGTCCTGAGGGCCACCCCCGCCCAAGGCCACAGTCCCGAGGAGATGGAGCCCCTGCTCTACGCGGAGATTGATCGGATCGCCAAGGAAGGGGTGACCGAAGATGAACTCCAGCGCTTCAAGAACGCCACTCAGGTGGGCCTCTACACCCGCCTGGAAAGCAACACAGGCATTCGGGAAACCCTGGCCCAGGCCCTGGCGGTGGGAACCGTGCAGGACTTCCAGGCGACCCCCAAGCGAATCCAGGCTGTGACCCGAGAGGGTGTGCAGCAGGTCGCCAGGCAATACCTGATCCGGGACAACCGCAACGTGCTCATCACCCACCGCAAGGGGGGCGAGGCTCCGGCGCCCGCCCGCCCGGGGGGTGGCTCGGCCCCGGGGATGCTGGCCCGCATCCAGGAGACCACTGATGTGGCGCAATTGAAGACAATGCTCGACCGGGTCACCAAGCAAGTGGCCGAGGCCCCGCCGGATCGCAGGGCCGGCCTTGAAGCAGCCCAGAAGGCCATCCAGGAACGCATCCAGAAGCTGGAGGGGAAGTGATGTCCACCCGAGTTGCCTGTGCCCTCATCCTCGGTGGCGGGCTGCTGGTCGCCCAGACCATCCCGGTCCGCCCCGAAAACCTCGGCTTCGCGCCTGTGGTCTTCAAGACGCCGCTGGCCAAGGATCTCAAAACGAAACTGAAGAATGGCATCCCGGCCTTCCTGGCTCCCAATGAAAAGGAAGGCACGCCCCTGGTGAGGGTCACCGTGAGTTGGCGCGGTGGCGGCTACCTGGATCCCAAGGGCAAGGAGGGGCTCGCACAGCTGTTCGGTTCTCAGCTCGTCCAGGGCGGCAACGCCAAGCTGGAACCCGCCAAGCTGGAGGATCGGCTGGAGGCGTTGGCGGCCACCTTGACGGCCAACTGCGGCGACACCAGCGGCACGCTTTCCCTGCAGGTGCTTGAGAAGGATGTGGACGCCGGTCTGGACCTCCTCCTGCAAACGCTGGAGACCCCCGTCTTTTCGCAGGACCGGCTGGATCTGGCCAAGCGCCAGGCCCGCCAGGCCCTCAGCCGCCGCAACGATGCCGTCACCAGCATCGCGACCTACCAACTGAACTTCCTCCTCTTTGGGGAGGATCACTTCGCCTCGTCGGATCCCACCGCCGCCAGCCTGGACGGGATCACCCGGGAAGAGCTCCAGGCCTTCCACGCTCGGCTGCTGCACCCAAGGAACCTGGTGGTGTCGGCGGCGGGGGCCTTTGATCGCAAGGTCATGCTGGAGAAGCTCAACCGCAGCCTGGGCGCCCTGAAGCCAGGGCCCAAAGCGGAGGTCAGCCCGAAAGTCCCCGTGCCCAGTGTCGTGCGAAAGCCGGGCATCTACCTCACCGACAAGGATGCACCCCAGGCCATGGTGAACTGGGCCATGCCTGGCCTGCGACGCCAGGAGGCGGACTGGCACGCGGCGTTTGTGATGAACCAGCTGCTGGGCGGCGGGGGCTTCACCGGTCGCCTGATGAAGACCATCCGCTCCAATGAAGGCCTGACCTACGGCGTCTATTCGGCCCTGGGAGCAGGCCCCTACTGGCAGGGCGATGTACTGGGGCGGATGCAGACCAAGAACCGCTCGGTGGCCCATGCCCTGCGGCTTGCGTTGGTGGAGATGCAGAAATTGAAGGACGCACCGCCCTCGGACGAGGAGCTCCGGGTCATCAAGGACGGCATCATCGAATCCTTCCCGAGCCAGTGGTCGGGCAAGCAGGCCGTGGCTTCCCGATTCGCCGAGGAAGCGCTGCAGGGGTGGCCCGAGGATTGGTGGGCCGACTACCGCGAGAAGATCCAAGCCGTCACGCCGGCCGACGTGCAGCGCATGGCGAAGAAGTATCTCGATTTCGAGAAGCTCGTGATCCTCGCCGTGGGGAAGGCTGACGAGATCGAAGCAGGGGATCCCGATCATCCAGGTACCCTTCAGGGCGTGGCCAAGCTGCCCTTCCAGAAAGTGCCCTTGCGGGATCCGCAGACGCTGAAACCCATGAAATGAGCGGCGCGAAACGCCAGCGTTGACCCGGATCCAGCAGGGCGCGGAGGGGCGCCGACCCACTTCACGCTGGACTCGAACTGCGTCCGGCTGCGCCGTCCGCCGGTCTCGCTCCGACAGCGCCTATGCGCTGTCTCCACGATCCCATTCGACGTGGGATCCCGGCCACGTCTGCGTGGCCGGGGCTGGTCCGAGCCCGGCCAAGCGCACTGGTGCGCCTAGCTGGACTCGAACCAGCGACCTACGGCTTAGAAGGCCGTTGCTCTATCCACCTGAGCTATAGGCGCGCAGGGGATAGTCTAGCGGGTTCGCTCAGAAGTGAACCTGCACCTGCAGCATGGGGGC
>JANYAZ010000127.1 GCA_025361045.1 Geothrix sp.
CATGGCCCGGCGGAAGTTGGCCCGGAGCTGGGGATCCAGCAGGGCCTTCGAGGCAGAATCGCGGAAGAGGATTTCGTGTTCAGAGCTCTTAGCGTGCATGGGTGCGCTCCCAGAGGAACTCGGCGATGTGCTGGACGCGCAGGGGGCTTTCCTTCACCTCCAGGGTGCCATTCACGTTGAGCAGGCAGCCGCCATCCGTGGAGAGAATCACGGAAGCGCCGGTGGCTTCGGCATCGGCCGCCTTGTCGCAGGACATGGCCCCGGAGATCTCCGGCTGGCGCACAGAGAAGGTGCCACCAAAGCCGCAGCACTCGTGCTCCCGCGTGAGGGGTGCCAGTTCCACGTTCGCAAGCTGGCCAATCAGGGCCTGGGGCTCGCCCTTCAGGCCCAGGTCGCGGACCGCATGACAGGAGCTGTGCCAGGTCACCTTCACCGGTTCGCCCAGATCCGTCAGCTGAACGTCCAGCACCTCCACCAGGAACTGGGTCAGCTCGAAGACGCGGCTGCTGAAGGCGCACACGGCGGCTTCGTCAGGCTGACCGTGGAACAACTCGGGGTAGTGGACCTTCATCATCCCCGCGCAGCTGCCCGAAGGCAGGATCACCGGGAGGTCCTCCGGGAAGAGGGCCACCTGGGTGCGGGCCACATCGCGGGCCTCCTCCCAGTAGCCGCAGTTGAAGGCCGGCTGGCCGCAGCAGGTCTGGCCCTCGGGATAGATCACCTGCACGCCGGCCTTCCGCAGGAGTTGGATCCCGGCCATGCCCGCATCGGGGAAGAACAGATCCACCAGACAGGTGCCATAGAAATAGACTTTGGTTGGTTTGTCACTCACTTCACCACCTCCGGCCGAGTCGCGGATTCGAGCAAGTATAGGAAGCTTCGATACACCTCGCCTGTGGAGCGGGTCATGCCCACTTCGCAGGTGCGGCTGCTGGCGTAGTGGCCGTCGAAGGACTGGCTCTTCACTTCCTTCGCTTCATGCTTCGTGGCCGAGGCGGTCAGTTCGGCATGCGTAAAACCGCGATCCCCCGCGAAGCCGCAGCAGCCCGCATCGCGGGGCACCACGACCTTGTCAGCGCAGGCCTGGGCCACGCCCTCCAGCTTGGGCAGCAGGTTCATTTTGGTAAGCGAGCAAACCGGGTGGAGCACCACGGAGCCCACCTTGCGGGTCACCTGCAGCTTGGGGAGCAGCACGTCGTTGGCGAAGGCCGTGCTGTCGATGATTTTCAGCTGGTCGAACCTCGTCTGGTTCTCGGGCGTGAGGTAAGCCCGGCTGGTGACCACGCCGTAGGTGCAGGGGCTGGTGTCCATGACGATGGAGAGGCGCCCCTCCTGGCTCCATTCCCAGAACTTCTCGATGGCGTGGTTCACCGTGTACTTGTGCGCCAGATCGAAGCCCTTGGAGGAGAAGGGCACGCCGCAGCAGGTGCCATCGACATCCAGGGGGATGTGGAGCGGCACACCGGCCCGCGCCGAAACCTTGACCAGGGCCTCCACCAGGCTCAACTCCTCTGATTCACCGGGTAGGTGGCCCATCATGCGGGAGATGCAGGCGGGGAAGTAGATGGCCTGGGCGCCTTCCAGGGAAGTCACGGGCAGCGGCGCCTTGGCGGCCTTGGGCATCTCCGGGCTCCACTGGTGGGAGGCGCCGAAGACCTTCAGCACCCGGGTGATGAAAGGCATGACCTTAGGTCCGAAGAGGTTCTGCACCAGGTGCCCTGACCGCAGGGCCACCCGCATGACCGGTTCCACCGTGGCGAAGTTGCGGGCCACGGAGAGGGCGATCTTCTGGGCCCTGCGGCTGTGGCTGGCCCGGCGGAAGCGCTTGGTGAGCTGGCCCGTATCGATGCTCACGGGGCAGGCGGTGGCGCAAAGACCATCAGCCGCGCAGGTGTCCAGGGCCATGTAGGGGAAGGCCTCCTGGAGGGAGGAGAGCAGGGCGGGGTTCTCGTGGTTGCCCTCGAGGCGCGCCATCTCGCGGCGCACGACGATGCGCTGGCGGGGCGTCAGCGTGAGCTCGCGGCTGGGGCACTTGGGCTCGCAGTAGCCGCACTCGATGCACTTGTCGACGTCCTCCTCCACGCCGGGCATGGGCTTGAGGTCAGCCAGATGGCACTTGGGGTCGGCATTGAGGATCACGCCGGGATTCAGCAGGCGCAGGGGATCCACCAGATCCTTGAGCTGCTCCATGACGGCCTTGGCCTCGGGGCCCCACTCGGCCTCCACGAAGGGCGCCATGTTGCGGCCTGTGCCGTGCTCGGCCTTGAGGGCGCCGTCG
>JANYAZ010000168.1 GCA_025361045.1 Geothrix sp.
CATCCACGCCTACATCGCAGGCCACAACGAAGCGCCCAAAGCCTTCATCTGGACTGCTCAAGCCAGCGACATCCTCGCGAAAGTCGTGCGGGCTCGGAAGGCGCTCACTGATCCGCGTATTTCTGGCGAGCTACACTAGAGCAGCCTTCCCACCAGCGCCGCTAAGGCGGTCTCGGTTCGCAGGATGCGGGGCCCGAGATCGATCGGCTGGAGGCCCGCGCTCAACAGGCTCTGCACCTCGGCATCGATCCAGCCGCCCTCGGGCCCGATGGCGAGTGTGATGGGGGCCGCGAGGGAACTCCGCGCCATTCCGCCTGTCCCTGGGTGCGCCATGAGTCCCGTGCCGCCCACCAGCAGTCTCGGCAGTTCACCTTCTACGAAGGGGCGGAACAGCCGCGCCAGCTGCAGCTCCGGCAGCACCGTATCCTTGGCCTGCTCCAGCCCCAGGATCATCTGTTCATGCAGGTTCTCGGGTTTCATCTTCGGGCTGGCCCAGTAGGCCTTTTCCACCTTCCAGGCATTGAGCAGCACGATGCGCTCGGCGCCCAGGCTGGCGGCAGCGGCCACCACGCGATTGATTACCTTGGGCCGCGGCAGAGCGAGTAACAGGGTCAGGGGCAGCTTGGGCGGCGGCGCCTGGTCCAGCATCAGTTTCAGTTCCAGCGCCTCGTCATCCAGGCGCAGCACCCTGCCCCGACCCATCTTCCCGCCCAGCAGACCCACGGTGAGGTCATCGCCGACCTGGGCCCGGTGGACGGTCCGTACATGCGCCAGGCGCCGCCCGGTGAGAAGGGCGCGCTGGGGTGCGACGAGGTCCTCCGGTAGCAGCAGGATCAGGTTCAAGGCAGGTCCTTCACCAGGATCAGATCCCGGTCGACCTGATCGCCGATGGTGAAGACGTGATCGCCCACCTCGCGGAAGCCGCACCGGGCATAGAACGCGAGGGCGCGGTCGTTGTGCTCCCAGACGCCCAGCCAGAGGACATCGGCCCCCCAAGCGCGGGCCAGGTCCAGCGAAGCCTCCATCAGCGCTTTGCCGAGGCCTCCCCCATGGGCGGCTTGCAGGACATAGATGCGCTGCAGCTCGGCGGGGCGCAGGCCCGGAACACAGGGCTCCCGATGTCCCAGGCGCAGCTGGACAAAGCCGGATGGGACGCCATCGCATTCCAGCACCAGGGCCGGTCGGGAGGCATCCGCCAGCTCAGCACGCTGGAGCTCCTCGCCGTAGGCACTGGCCAGAAAGGCGGCCAGGTTTTCCGGCGAGGTGATGGCCTCGAAGGTCTCGTGGAAGGTGCGCGCGCCCAGCCCCGCCAGGATCGCCGCATCTGCCACCCCTGCAGGTCGGATGGCCACCTGAGTCATGGCGGCTACTTCCGCTTGGCCGGGGATGGCGCGTCCCCCGTCGGCTTGGGTTTCGCCCTGCTCTTCGCCGGAGCTTTCGCCTTGGCCCGCGCTGCCACCGCGATGGCCTTGGTCATCCACGCCGTCAGCTCGTCCGGATCCTCCAGCACTTCCTCGGGCAGCTCGTAGTACTGCATGGGTTTGTCGGGGTCGCCGAAGGGCAGGAAGGGTCCCCTGCCTGCTGCCACGAAATCTGGCCGGTTGATGTCGTCCACTTTGAAATAGAGCGTGTCCCCGGCCACCAGAGCAAAGGCGCGGCCTTCGGCGAAGAAACACAGACCGCCAAACATGGGGCGGCAGGTGACGGGACGCACCTGCCCCAGCTGCTCGAGGAGGTATGTGCGGAAGCTCACAGAGACGGCCATGGTGACATGGTACTCTCCTCGCCGTACCGCCGGGGCTCTCGGCGACTTTTGACAGGTTCCAACCATGCGGATCAACACCCTAGACGACCTGCTTCGTGCCGTGAAAAACCGTCCCCGCAAGCGCCTGGTGGTGGCCTGGGCCAACGACGCCCACACGCTGGAGGCCGTGAATGCGGCCGTGGAGGCGGGGCTGGTGGAGGCCATCCTTGTGGGTGACGAGCCGGTCATGCTGAAGGTCTGCCAGGAACACGGCCTGCCCCGGGAGCGCTTCCGCATGGTCCACGCCGCCACGGATACCGAGGCCGCCGCCAAGGCCGTGGCCCTGGTGCGTTCCGGTGAAACCGACCTGCTCATGAAGGGCCTGCTCAGCACCGAGCTCTACATGCGGGCCATCCTGAACAAGGACCAGGGCCTGCTTAGTTCTGGCGCCATCCTGAGCCACGTGACCGTGATGGAACATCCCGGCCATTCCAAGCTCCTCATCGCCGGTGATGTGGCCGTGATCCCTGAGCCAGACTTCAAGGAGAAGCTGGCCATCCTCGGCTATCTGGTGCGGACGGCGCAAGCGCTGGGCATCGACACACCCAAGGTCGCCGTCCTCTCGGCTTCAGAGCAGGTGCAATCGAAACTCCGATCCAGCGTCGAGGCGGCGATGCTGGCCAAGATGGCCGATCGCGGCCAGATCAAGGGCGCCCTCGTGGATGGACCCATGGCCCTGGATGGCGCCGTCGATCCTGAATCCGCCCGCATCAAGGGCATGGGCGGCCTGGTGGCCGGCGATGCGGATTGTCTGCTCTTCCCGAACCTGGAGGCGGGCAACACCTTCTACAAGGCCGGCACCAAGCTCGGGGGTGCCGAGATCGCCGCCGTCGTGGCCGGCGCCACGGTACCCTGCATCCTCAGCAGCCGTGGCGACAGCACCAAGACCAAGCTTAGCTCCATCGCGTTGGCGGCCCTGCTGGCCTGAATCCTTACTCATTAAGGAGCACCCACCCATGGGCCCCTTCGACCTTCCCAGCGACGCCGAAACCGCCGCGGTGGATGCCGCGCTCCTGAGCCGGCGCTCCATGCGGGCCTTCCTTCCCACACCCCTGGCGCGCGACACGGTGGAGGCCATCCTCCGCGTGGCGTCAAAAGCGCCCTCAGGCACCAACACCCAGCCCTGGCAGGTCCACGTGCTCATGGGCTCCGCGCGGCAGCGCCTCTCTGACCGCATCCTCGCCATCTACGGGAACTCGGAGGAGCTGGCCACGCACCAGGAGGAGTACGCCTACTACCCCAGGGAGTGGGCCTCGCCCTACGTCGACCGCCGCCGCAAGGTGGGCTGGGATCTCTACGGGCTCCTCGGCATCGGCAAGACCGACAAGGCCCGCATGCAGGCACAGCACGCCCGCAACTACCGCTTCTTCGATGCCCCCGTGGGCCTGATCTTCAGCATCGACCGGATCATGCAGCAGGGCAGCTGGCTGGACTACGGCATGTTCCTGCAGAGCGTCATGGTCGCCGCCCGGGCCCGGGGCCTGCACACCTGTCCCCAGGCGGCCTTCACCCAGTTCCACCGGGTCATCGCCGAGGAGCTGGGCTTCACATCGAACCAGATGGTGGTCTGCGGCATGGCCCTTGGCTACGCCGACCCAGACGCCATTGAGAACACCCTCGTCACCGAACGGGCCCCGGTCTCTGAGTTCGCACGGTTCATCACGGACTAGCCTGCAGGCGGATAGTCTTTCGCGACCTCGCGGCCCGAGAGGACGCGCAGGGCCCCCTTGGCCAGGGCCGCCATCTCGTTCTCGCCGGGGTAGACCTTGACTGCGCAGCCCAGGGCTGAGGTGAGGCGGGTCAACTCGGCGACGAGTTTCGGGGAGCGGGCCATGCCCCCGGTGAGAAGGATGGCGTCGATGGGCTCGCCTTCAAAAGCTGGGGCCAGGGCCGTGATGGCCTTGGCGATCTGGTACATCATGGCCTCGTGGACCAGCCTGGCCTCCGCGTCTCCGGACCCCACGCGCCGCTCCACCTCGCGCATGTCGGCGGTGCCGAGCAGGTCCATCATCCCGCCGCGCCCCTTGTTCAGCAGCTTGAGCTCGCCCTTCGTGTACTTGCCGGAGAAGCAGAGGTCGATGAGCTGGCCTGGTGGCAAGCTGCCCGTGCGCTGGGGCGAGAAGGGCCCTTCCCCATCAAGGCCATTGTTCACGTCGATGTAGCGACCCTTCCGGTGAGCACCCACGGTGATGCCACCACCCATGTGGGCCACGATGACGTTGACGCGCTCGTAGAAAGTCTCGTGCTCCTCGGCGTAGCGCCGGGCCGTGGCGATCTGGTTGAGGGCATGGCTGATCACTCGGCGGGGCAATTCCTTCAGACCCGTGATTTTCACTTTGGGATCCGCCTCGTCCACCACCACCGGATCCACGATGTAGGCGGGCTTGCCCGTGCCCGCCACCAGCTCGGAGGCGATGAGGGCACCCAGGCTGGAGGCGTGTTCGCCGCGCTTGCCCTCTTTCAGATCCTCCAGCATGGCGGTCCCAACGGTCCAGGTGCCATGGGGGATGGGACGCAACAGGCCGCCACGGCCCGCCACGGCATCCAGGTCGCCCAGGGTCAGTCCACGCTCCACGAGGAAGCGCAGCACGGCCTCCTTGCGGAAGGCGAACTGCTCGGTGATGGGGCGCCCCTCAAAAGGCTGCATCTCCTCGGCGGAGTGCTGGATCTCCTCCGTGCAGCGCTCCTCGTCGCCTTCGAAGACGGAGGTCTTGGTGGAGGTCGAGCCGGGGTTCAGCACCAGCACGCGGTGGCGGCGGAAGAAGGTGTCCTTGGGCGTCCGCTTCCACTCGCCGTAGTGGTGCAGGCGCATGACCGAGGCCTTC
Organism: Geothrix sp.; assembly: GCA_025361045.1. Classification (GTDB taxonomy): domain Bacteria; phylum Acidobacteriota; class Holophagae; order Holophagales; family Holophagaceae; genus Geothrix. The sequence continues at coordinate 4,630 of JANYAZ010000168.1, forward strand.
ACGGCGAGGCGGATGTCCTCGGGTGTGCAGTCCATGGGCAGGTCCACGCCCTGGAACCAGAGGCCGAACATCACGGGGAACTTCTTCGCCTCGGGGAAGCGGGTGGAATACAGGTGGTAGAGCAGGTTCCCCATGTCCAAGTTGGGACAGACGATGACGTTGGGGCCACCTTCCCAGGGCAGGCCATCTGCGTGGTAGAGGTCGGCTGACCGTCGCGACAGCGCCACGCTGACCTTGATCTCGCCGCGGATGTGGATGCTGCGGTACCGCTCGGCGTGCTTGATGCGCTCCGCCAGGATGCCGGGCACCAGATCCGCCGCCTGGCGCACCAGTTCCGGCGAAGGGCCCTCGTCGCTGCCGCGGTTCGAATAGGACACCATGGCGCAGCGGATCTCGGGCAACACGTCTTCCGGGATGAGATCCCGGGCCACAGCGCAGGTGCCGACGGCCACTTCGGCCAGGGTGCGCGGATTCATGGAGGCGTTCACGCCCACGTCGCCGAACACCACGATGTTGTGGGGGTAGACATCGTCCGGATGGGAATCCGGCAGCACGAAGACGCCCGCCTCGCTGGCGACGCTGCGCTGTGCCAGCAGCTCCACCATGGGCCGGAAGAAGGCCTTGGGCTCGTGGATGGCGCCGCCCACCACCATGTCGGCGTGCCCCAGTTTCACGGCCCAGATGCCGAACAGGCAGGGGTCGGTCACATGGCGCTGCGCCTCCTCCAGGCTCATGAAGCGGCCGTGGCACTGACCCCACTCCACACAGGCGGAAGCGAAGACCTCCAGGAGGTCAGGGCGCGAGACCGGATCGAGGAACGCGCTTTCAGACAGGGTGTAGGCCACCCGGTCCTCCCCCAGACGGATGAGCTCACGGGCAGCCAGGGCGCGGACCTCGGCCTCAGGCGCCAGAAAGACGGGGCGAATGAAGCGGGCCAGGAAGCAGGCGGCTTCGAGGGTGCGGATGTCCAGCGCCTCAGGGAAGACCACCGTCGGACGGTTCCGGGGCTCGGCCAGGAGGCGGCAATCGAGGGAGGCTTCGATGTCAAACATGGGACTCCAAGACCACCAGGGGCCTTCGTCCGCCGAGTCTATCAGGGGTGTGCGTGGCTGTTTTCTACCGAGTGGTCAGATGTGACCTCAGTGGTCTGCGACGCTCAGCGATTCCACCCAGATCACCTCGCAGGAGCCATCCCCGGTATCTGTCCGGGTCAGGCTGCTGACCCAATGCCAGCCATCCTTTCCATCGACGCGCACCAGCTGTCCGTGCAGTTCCACCACCTGTCCTGATTTCACGGCCAGCAGGCGTCGACCCAGGTCCCTGGTCGCCGGAATCAGGTGCATGTTCCCGCTGTGGGTCATCACGTCGGACGCGGAAATCGGCATCCTTCCGGCGCTCCAGAAGTACCAGCGATCCCGCTGGGTGACCGCGATGTCCTGCAGGACGCGGGAGTCGGACATGGGCCCCCAGCCCAGGGCGAAGTCCAGCGGAGAGATCTCGGCGGGCCGATCGAAGCGGTAGCGTTCCACGCTCAGCACCCGGGCCCGGATTTCGAAGCTGGCCAGGGGCGTGATCTGATGGTTCTTGAAAGTCCATGGGACCGCGGACTCGGGTTCGGTCTGAACCGGTTCCGCCGGTGCGAGCACACCCGCAGGCTGCCTCACGGGACGTCCCTGCCACCACCAGGAGGCGAGACAGACCGTCATGGCACCCAGCGCCACCAGGCCCCACCGTTCGCGGATCCATGCTCGGAAGTCATCCATGCCGCCAGCATACCCGCCGGAGATTGGTGATGGCCGTCACGGCGCCCGTGTTCGATCAGCCTATCCTTCCAGCCTTCGTATGGTTCTTTCCCCGTTAAAGCCCAGTCGCCTGCTCCACCCGGAGTCGAGGCGCAGGCGCGTGGAAAGACCCCGAAATTCGGGTGGGACGGCACTCTGGATCGGTACACTCTCCTCAACCCGTCCCTCGGAGTCTTCATGACTTTTTCTTGGTTTGCCGAAAATCCAGGCCTGTCCTTCCTGGCCGCCCTGTTGGCGTTCTTCGCCCTCACCCTCTTGAGCAAGTGGATCCGCTACATTCCCAACAACCGCGTGGGCATCGTGGAGAAGCTCATCAGCGGCAAGGGCTCGGTCAAGTCCGGCCTCATCGCCATGAGCGGCGAAGCCGGCTTCCAGCCACAGCTGCTGCGCGGCGGCTGGCACCTCCTCACGCCCTTCCAATACCGCATCCACAAGATGCCCCTGGTCACCATCCCCCAGGGCAAGATCGGCTACATCTTCGCGCGCGACGGCAAGGATCTGCCTCCCACCCAGGCCCTGGCCAGCAACACGCGCGGCGCCGACTTCCAGGACGTGGTGGCCTTCCTCCAGAACGGCGGCCAGAAGGGCCCCCAGCGGCAGATCCTGCGTGAGGGCATGTATGCCATCAACCTCGTGCAGTTTGTGGTGCTCACCGAAGACCAGGTGTACTACTTGCCACTGGACAAGAGCGAGGTGGAAACCTTCCAAAAGATGAACGCCATCATCGCCGAGCGCGGTGGTTGGCGCCCCGTCATCATCCGCGGCGCCGACGACATGGTGGGCATCGTCACCGTCCACGACGGACCCAGCCTGGGCAGCGGTGAGATCATCGCCTCCACCGTGGGCGAGGATCCGCACCAAGCGAACACCTACCACAACAACTTCCAGGACTCGGACAAGTTCCTGGTGGCGGGCGGTCAGCGCGGGCGCCAGTACCAGGTGCTGGTGGAAGGCACCTACTACATCAACCGGCTCTTCGCCACGGTGGAACTCATCCCCAAAACAGTGGTGGATGTGGGCACCGTCGGCGTCGTCGTGAGCTACACCGGCGCATTGGGCACCGACGTCAGTGGCCAGGAATACCGCCACGGTGAGCTCGTCGCCCCGGGCAGCCGGGGTGTGTGGAGCGATCCCCTGCTGCCCGGTAAGTACGCCTTCAACACCTACGCCGGCAAGGTCCTCATGGTGCCAACCACGAACTTCATCCTCAAGTGGACCAAGGGCGAGGTGGGCAGCCACAAGTTCGACGAGAACCTGGCCGAAGTGAGCCTCATCACCAAGGACGCCTTCGAGCCCAGCCTGCCGCTCTCCGTGGTGGTCCACATCGACTACCGCAAGGCGCCCCTGGTCATCCAGCGCTTCGGCGACATCAAGAAGCTCGTGGAGCAGACCCTCGACCCCATGGTCAGTGCCTACTTCAAGAACATCGGCCAGACCCGCACCCTCATCCAGCTCATCCAGGACCGCAGTGCCATCCAGGAACAGAGCGGCGTCCAGATGAAGGAGAAGTTCACCCACTACAACCTGGAACTCCAAGAGGTGCTCATCGGCACGCCCACCAGCGGCGCGCCCGGCGGGCAGATCGAGCAGATCCTCGTGCAGCTGCGCAGCCGTCAGATTGCCAACGAACAGGTGGAGACCTACGCCCGTCAGGAGAACGCCGCCGTGAAGGAACGGGAACTCCGCGAGGCCGAGGCCCGGGCCAAGCAGCAGACCATGCTGACGGAATCCGCCATCGGCATCGAGGTGCAGAGCAACCAGGGCAAGGCCGATTACGCCAAGGCGCAGCAGCAGGCAGCGCAGATCCAGACGCTGGCCGGTGCCGAGGCCGAAAAGGTCCGTCTCATGGGTGAAGGTGAGGCCAAGCGCATCAAGGTCATGGCCGAAGCCCAGGCCGAGCAAGCTGCCCGCGTGGGCATCGCCCAGGCCATGGCCATCGAAGAGCAGGTCCGCGCCTACGGCGGCCCGCAGTTCCAGCTGGTGCAGCAGGTCATGAACCGCTTCGCCGAAGCCATCGAGAAATCCCAGGTGGATGTGGTCCCCAAGATCCACATGGGTGGTGGAGCCCAGGGCGGCGGCAGCCTCATCGAAAGCCTGCTGGGCCTGCTGCTCAGCGAGAAGGCCGGCCAGTTGGCGGGCGTGGCCCTGCCCACCACCGTGAACCCCGAGGCCGAGGCACTCAAGGCCACCATGCGGCAGAACCTGACGAAGTAGGTCCCGTACGCGGGTAGCCCCCGGCGGCAGGCTCCCCTGCCCCGGGGGTGTTCTTGGTTGTTGCCTTACTGCGCGAGTGGTGTGGCAGTCCGGGTTTCCGCCTGCTCCTCGGCGCAGGCCTTGCGGCTGCTCCACACCAGCCAGGTGGCCCAGGCATTGAATAGCGCCACGCCGCCCAGAATGGCCGCCAGGCGGATGAAGGGTTGCTCGTAGGCCATGCGCAGCTCGATTCGCATCACGGTCATGACGGTCCAGATCAGGGTGCAGAGGCCCAGGACGCCCGTCATGAGGAAGCGGATCTCCGCCCAGGGGATGAACAGCGCCACCATCAGCATGCCGGTGAGGGGCACGATCATGATCAGCGGGAAGCCCAGGCGCATGGCCAGCACGGCCAGCAGAAGCATGCAGAACTGGGCGGGCAGGATGCGGCGGAAGGACATGGAAACCCCTTTCGAAAATGAATCATACCAAATTGTCTGAAATATTTGATCACAACCGGGGTGCTAGCCTACAGGCTCTTCCATTCCTGCTTTTCCAACAAAATGGAGCCGACCTGAACGTGGAATTTCACCGACCGGCGCTCCCCCGACCTGGACCCCCGCATGCTCCCCTACCTGCCGCTCCTGGCGCCCGCCCAGATCCAGTCCCAGGGCCTCGCGCCCACCCTGCCTCCGCAGGCCGATGCGCTCCTCAAGGCCAAGGATTGGGCCGGCCTTGCAGACTGGTTTGAGACAGTCCCACCGGCCACCCGGGGAACCTTCTATGAGCTGTGGATCCAAAGCCTCAACCGGAGCCAACGCTGGGAGCGACTGCTGGTGGTCTGCGAGGCGCTACAGCCCCAGTTGGAGGCCAAGTCCGGCCCGCGTCTGGCCACTTACCGCGTCTACCGGGCCCAGGCCCTGAGCCAATTGGGGCGCCATTCGGAAGCTGCTCTCGTCCATGCCGAGAACGGGCGCCTGGGCTTCCCCGATGGGTTCCCCAATGCCTGCGCAGAGGCCCGCCTCGCCCGGGATTGGAACACCCTGCTGGCCTTCTCGGATGAGTTCCTCGTGAAGCGCCCTGGGGATGCCCCCGGCCTGGCCTGGAAGGGCGAGGCCCTGGCCCGTTTGGATCGATTGGCCGAGGCGGAACCACTCCTGCGGGCGGCGGTGGCCCAGGATCCGAAACTCCCCTTCGCCTGGAATAACCTGGGCCGTTGCCTCAATGAGAAGAAAGCGTGGGTGGAGGCCTGTGATGCCTTCGACAAGGCCCTGGCCCTCGATCCGAATCAGCTGGAAGCCCTCTTCAACCGCGGTCGCTGCCGCTTTGAGCTGAAGCGCTACAGGGAAAGCCGGGATGACTTCCGGGCGGCCCTGGCGCTCCAGCCGGATAATCCGGTGCTGGCTGAAAACCTGCGCCAGGCGGAACGCTACGCGGCCCTGCCTACGCCAAAGGTGCCCCCGGCGCCGAAGAAAAAGTAGCTGGATCCCCTACACTCATGGCATGTCCGACGCCCTGCTCCACGACCTCCTCGATGCCTGCCGCCGCCTCCACGCAAGCGGTCTATTGGCGGCCTCGGATGGCAACCTGTCCGTGCGCCTGCCTAACGGCCTCATCGCCATGACGCCCAGCGGCGTGCCCAAGGCGAAGGTGAGGCTTGAGGATCTGGCCCACCTGCAATTGGACGGCACCATTCAAGCGGGCCGTCCCAGCAGCGAGCGGGCCATGCATCTGGCCATCTACCGCGCGGTGCCCGAAGCCAAGGCCATCGTCCATGCCCATCCCCCCACGGCCATCGCGTGGTCGTTGGCGCGGCCTGAGCTGGAAGAACTCCCTTCAGACGGCCTGCCCGAAGTGATCCTAGCGGCGGGCCGCATCCCCATCGTGCCCATGGCCATGCCTGGCAGCGAAGCCATGGGGACAAACCTCCTGACCTACCTGCCCGAACATCGGCTGATGATCCTTGCCCGCCATGGCGGCCTCTGCTGGGGTGAGCACATGGAGGAAGCCGCCGGTGGCATGGAACGCCTGGAGCAGGTGGCCACCATCCTCTGGAAGGCCGAGGCCCTGGGTGGCGCCAAGCCGCTCTCTCGCGCTGAGCTTGAGGAACTGCGGGCACTGAGGGCCAAGCTGGGACCGAAAATCATTTGAATTGAAACCGCAGATGACGCAGATGATGCAGATTGGATTCACGAGCATTCAGCTTTTCATCTGCGAAATCTGCGTCATCTGCGGTTAATAAATAAAGGCTTTCCATGAACCCCTTCGACTCCCTTGGTCTCCGCCACGACGGCCGCACGCTCTGGGTGCTGGATCAGACGCGCCTGCCGGATGAAGAGATGTGGCTCGACGGCAGCGATCCCGAAGCGATGATCGCCCTCATCAAGCGCCTGGCCGTACGCGGCGCCCCACTCATAGGCGTAGCGGCAGCGGCGAGCCTGGGCACTTTCGCAGCGCGCGGCGCGTCGGCCACCGAGTACGCCGCCGCCTGCGCGGCGTTGCGGGCGGCCCGACCCACGGCCGTGAACCTCATGTGGGCCATGGACCGTATGAAGACGGCGACGGATCCCGTGGCCGAGGCCCAGGCCATTTTCGAGGAGGACGTGCGGCTTTGCGAAGGCATGGCCCGACACGGCGCCGAGCTCATCCAGGATGGCGAAGGCCTGCTCACCCACTGCAACACAGGCGGCTTGGCCACCGCGGGCATCGGCACGGCCCTGGGCGTCATCCGGCGGGCCCATGAGCAGGGTAAGCGCATCCATGTCTACGCAGACGAAACCCGGCCCCTGCTCCAGGGCGGCCGCCTCACGGCCTGGGAGCTGAGGAAGCTGGGCATCCCCTCGACCCTCATCACCGACAGCATGGCGGCCCTGCTGTTGCGGGATGACAAGGTGCAGAGGGTGCTGGTGGGTTCGGATCGCGTGGCAGCCAATGGCGACTTCGCCAACAAGGTGGGCACCTACGGGGTGGCCGTGCAGGCCCGCCACCACGGCGTCCCGTTCCATCCAGTGGCCCCCTTCTCCACCGTGGACCTGGCCTGCCCGAACGGCGCGGCCATCCCCATCGAGCTGCGCGGCGAGGCCGAAGTCCGCGGCTTTGGCTCCCTGCGGTGGGCGCCCGAAGGGATGCCCGCCTGGAATCCGAGCTTCGACGTCACCCCCGTGGACCTGGTCACCAGCCTGGTGCTGGACTGCGGCGTGTTCAGCCGCGAGGATCTCAACGTCGGGGTGCTGACGAAGGTGTGTGGCTGAGCTACTTGAGCATGTCCAGAATGGAGTCGATCTGGCTGGACACCTGGACGATGTTGGTGTTCACGTTCTCGATCTCCTGCGTCAAGGCCCGCACGGTATCCACGGACTTGCCCATCTGATCGGCCACCACGGCGAAACCCCGCCCGTGCGTGCCCGCCTTGGCGGCCTCGATGCTGGCATTCAGGGCCAACATCTGCATGCTGGACATCACCTGATTGATCTCCTTGACGATGGCCTGGCTGCCCTGGAGGCCTCTGGCCAGTTGCTCCTTGATCGGATGGATGACATCCGAAACCTCGTCCTGGGTGTGCTGGCGGTGCTCGGCCATGACCTGGATCATCAGGCGGGCCATGCCATGGGTTAGGATGCCCGTGTGGGTGCCGGCCAAGCGCTCGGCCAGCAGCTCATCGAAGCCCTCGATGCCGGTGGTCTCGATCACGAAGTCGACTTTCTCCCGCTTCAGGGCCTGTTCGAAATCCGTGTAGATGGGGATCTGCTTGCCCTTGGCCGCCACCATGGCCGGTGCGGTGACGCTCTTGTCCACCACGAAGCGGATGCGTGCGAGCCTGCTCGAGTCGAAGAAGCCGAACAGCTGCATGCCGCCCCGTCCGCCGCCGATCACGCCGATGGCGATCGTTTCCTGGTTGGCTGCCAAGTCCACCATCGATACTCCCTCTGTCCAGACACCCTCATCGGGAGAACACCCCCATGAGTCCACTAACAGCGCTGTTTGCCCTCAAAGCGCGGGCTGGAACTCCCGCAAGGAGGGGGCATTGGTCTTGGTGGCGAAGCCCTCGGGCGGGTAGATGTAGTCCAGGTCGAAACAGGCGGTGCAGAAGTCCTGGCGGCGCCCGGGCAGCAGGCCTTCGAAGTCCGCCACCTCCAGCCAGCGCAGGCTGTCGGCGCCCAGGTAGGCGCAGATCTCGGCCTCCGACATGCGGTTGGCGATAAGTTCTTCCCGGGTGGGCGTATCGATGCCGTAGAAGCAGGGGCCGATGACCTTGGGCGACCCGATGCGCACATGGATCTCCCTGGCCCCGGCGGAACGCACCATCCGCACCAGCTTGCGCAGGCTGGTGCCGCGGACGATGGAGTCGTCGATCAGCACCACCCGCTTGCCCGGAAAGAAGTCCGGCAGTGGGTTGAACTTCTGTTTCACACCCTCGTCCCGGCTGGCCTGCGTGGGCTTGATGAAGGTGCGGCCCACGTAGTGGTTGCGCAGGAGGCCCATGCCGAACTCGGCGCCTTTGGCCTTGGCATAGCCGTGGGCGATGAAGTTGGAGGAATCGGGCACTGGCATCACCACCAGATCGTCGCCGTTGTGGATGGTCTCGTCCTTGGCGGCCATGCAGGCGCCAATGCGCTGGCGGGTCTGGTAGACGTTCTCTCCGAAATGGCTGCTGTCAGGTCTGGAGAAATAGATGAGTTCAAAGACGCAGTGCCGGGGCTCAAGAGGCGCGTGCCCCACGGACAGCAGGGGCTGGCCTCGCTCCAGGCGGAGGATCTCCCCGGGCCGGACTTCTCGCAGGAGTCGGGCTCCGATGATGCCGAAGCCGCAAGACTCGGAGGAGAATACCGTGCCTTCACTGGGCGGCTCGCCCTCACCCTCGTGGTTCAGGTGGCCCATCACGAAGGGACGGAAGCCGTGCGGGTCCCGGAAGGCGTAGAGGCGATCGCGGTACATCAGCACCGTCGAGAAGGCCCCCTTCAGCTCAACCTGCACCTGGGCGATGGCCGACTCGATGGTCAGGCCGTCCCGCACGTGGTACATGGCGATGAGGCGCCCGATGAGTTCGGCATCATTGTCGCTCTTGAAGACCACGCCCTCGCGCTCGAGGCGCGTGCGGATCTCCCCGTAGTTGATGAGATCGCCATTGGACGAGATGGCCATGACCGGGCCCTCCGCCAGCTCGATGAGGTGGGGCTGAGCGTTGACCACGTCGCTGCAGCCGGCAGTCGGGTAGCGCACATGGCCAATGGCCGTGGTGCCCGCCAGCCGGTTCTGGACTTCCTCATCCAGCACCTGCTTCACCAATCCCATGCCCTTGTGGCCCACAATGCGGCCCCCCGCATCCCGGGCCGCAGCCCCGCAGCTCTCCTGACCCCGGTGCTGAATGGCAAAGAGGATCGACGCGACGAGCCCGGTGGCGCCTTCAGCTTCAAATACACCCGCAATGCCGCACACGCTAGACCTCCTGGGAAAAGCAGCCGCCAGGCCGGGCCGGACGGAGCCTCCAGGTTACCAAGGGGCTCAGGGGATCAGGACCAGGGATCCCTGGGTGGCCCGGGACTCCAGGAGTTGGTGGGCCCGGGCAGCCTCCCGGAGGGGGAGGCGGGCGTGGATGTGGGCGGGGAGGATCCCCCGGGCATGGGCCTCGAAGACGTCCAGGGCGGCGGCCTGGAGGTCCTCGGCAGCAGCCACGTGGTGCATCACGCTCGGCCGCTGGAGGGCCAGGGAGCCGCGGCGCCCAAGGGTGGAGATCTCCACCGCGGGCGGCGTACCGCTGGCCTGCCCGAAGGACACGAGCAGGCCGAAGGGTCCCAGGCAGTCCAGGGAGGCCTCGAGCGATTCCCGGCCCACGGAGTCGAAGGCCACCCGTACGCCGCTGCCGCCGGTGAGGTCCCGCACCTGCGGTACCAGGTCCGGGTAGGAACCGCCACGGGGAAGGATGATCACCGCCTGGGCACCTTCCGCCTTCACTGCCTCGGCCTTCTCCGGCGTGCTGACCACGCCGATCACCCGCGCCCCTTCCATGGCCAGCCAGCGGGTGAGGATGAGCCCCACCCCACCGGCGGCCGCGTGCACCAGCACCCAGGCTTCCGGTACCGGGCGCCACACCCGGCGGACCAGCATGTGGGTGGTGAGCCCCTTGAAGATCAGGGCTGCGGCCGCCTCGTCGGACACCGTATCCGGGAGCGGCACCAACCGTGCCGCCGGATGGTTCCGCGCCTCGGCATAGGCACCCACCGGCCCGTCCACATGGGCCACCCGCTGGCCCACCGCCAGCCCGGAGGTGCCGGGACCGAGGGCCTCGACCACACCGGCGGCTTCCAGGCCGAGACCGGACGGCAGGGGCAGCGGATAGAGACCGCTCCGGTGGTAGACATCGATGAAGTTCACGCCGATGGCGGTGTTCCGGACGCGGGCTTCCCCGGGTCCCGGAGGCAGCAGCGGCGCCTCGACCCAGTCGAGCACCTCGGTCCCGCCGGTGGTGTGAAAGGCGATGCGGTGGTTCATGGTGACCTCCTCCGGATGGTTGACTGGAATTTATTGCCCCCGCCCGCTCAGCGCCTGCAGTCCCACGCCGATGACGATGATGCCAAGGGCCAGCCAGCGCATGGGCGTCATGGCTTCGCCGAGGAAGGCGCGGGCCATGAGGGCGTTGGCGATGAAGCCGAGGGCGAGGAAGGGATAGGCGTAGTTCACCTGCACCATGGAGAGGGCACCTAGCCAGACCAGCACGCTCACGGCATAGCAGGCCAGGCCCGCGATCACCCAGGGCTCGAGCATGAGGCGGAACAGTGGCCCCGCGGCCAACTGCATGCCCCCCGCCGCCTGGAGCCCCTTCTTCAGGCAGATCTGCGCGGCGGCGTTGAGCAGCACGCCCAGTACGATGAGGGGGATGGCCTTCAGGTTGGGGCTCAAGGTGCCTCCATCAGTGCGGCTAGTTCGTGCCAGAGGACATCTTCTTCGAGATCGTTCATGCAGGGGTGGCCTGGGAGAGGGCAATGGAAGGTCATGCACTCCAGGCAGGTCAGGGATTCGTTTCGGACCACACACACATGGGGACCCCAGGGCCGGGAATGCTGAGGTCGCGTGGGCCCGAAGACAGCCAGGGTCGGAACCCCAGCGCCCGCGGCAATGTGCGCCAGGCCCGAATCCATCCCCACCACCCCCCGGGCCCTGCAGATCCAGGCCGCTGAGAGCGAAAGGCTGCAGCGGTCCACAAGGTTCAGGGCGCGAGGGAGTGCCGAGGACAGTTCCGTGGCCAGCCACTGATCGTCGCTCCCTGCACCCAGGATCACCACACCCAGTCCTTCCGCTTCGAGCCGCCGCCCCAGGGCCGCGAACAACGGCACGGAGAGCCGCTTGGAACCACTGTTGGCCCCGGGGGCCAGGACGGCATAGTCACCGGAGAGGCCAGATTCCACGGCCTGGGCGTCCCGCTTCGTGAAGGCTTCAGCTCTGGGGCGAAAGGGCGTAAAGGCCATGGGCCCCAGATCAGGGAAGGCCCGTGTCACCACAGAGGCGTACCGCTCCACGAAATGCTCTTCGCGTTGGTAGAAGGCCACGCTGTGCGAAAGGAGGAGACTGACGCCCCCATCACCACAGCCGAGCCGAAGGGGAACCCCGGCTAGCAGGCTCGCGGCGTGGGGACGCGCACTCTTCGGAAAACCGATGACGGCCGCAGGACGATGGGTCCGCAGCATCCGCGCCGCCTGCCAGATGCCGTATTTCCGGCCGGGTTCCGCCACCGTGGCCACCACGTGGGCGCTGCCCGCAAAGAGGTCCACAATGGGGGCCGGTCCCCAGAACACGAGGGGAAGGCCGGCCCGGCGCAAGGGCTCGATGGCGGCGAACGCCATCATGGCGTCCCCAAAGAACCGGTTCACCCGGATCCAGTAGGCACCTGTTGGGATCATAAAAGCCTTTTGCGAACCAGCATCCATGGGACCATCTTCCCCTGGAAGCGGTCTCTTCGCCCAGCGGGTAGAATGGAACCATGCTCCAGTCCCTCCTTTGTCTCCTGGTCCTGACCACACCCGTCCTGGTGGATGGCGTCAAGGAGGACGTGAAGCAGGCTGGCAAGGAGATCGGCCAGGGCTTCAAGAAGGGCGGCAAGGCCGTGGGCCAGGCGGCCAAGGAAGGTGGCAAGGCCGTGGGACATGGCGCGAAGACCGCCGCCAAAGGCGTGGCCAAAGGGGCGAAGGAAGCCGGAAAAGGAATCAAGGAAGCGGTGAAGTAGCCGCTACCGTCGTCGGGCCACCACGGCGGCCCGGTTCCGCGCCACCTCCACCCAGTGGGCCTTTTCATCGTCACTCAGCTGCTTCCAGCTGGCTGCTTTGGTGAGCACCAGGACGGGCTTTGAGGGATCTTTGGCCTTCATGCGATCAGCGATTGCGCCCAGCGCGTTGGGATCTTCGTTGAACCACCGGGCTGCATCCGGGAGCTTGTCCCGACCGAAGGCCAGCTCACCCGTGCCCGCCACCACCACCACCCGGGTGCGGGCATAGAAGGGCAGGCTCTGGAAGTAGTCGGAGTAGCTGATCCATTGCGCGTCCACCGGGGCCCTGCGCACCAGCTCCACGGCACTTTTTCCCGGTCCGACTGCCGCCTGGGCCGCCAGCACCAGCAGCCAAAGGGCGGCACCGAAGGCCACCATCAGCCGCGGGCCACTGAGCCCTTTGGGGCGGTGGGCCCAAAAACCGAGACCGAGAAACCCTGCGCTGAGCGCCAGCAACCAAGCCAACCCGCCGAGGTCCTGGCGGAAAATGTAAGTGGCCAGAAGGAAGAGACCACCCAGCAGCAGCAGTTCCTTGCCCATGCGACGGAGGGCCAGGGCCTCCTCGCCCCCGCGCTCGAAGGTGCAGGCCAAAGCCGCAAGGGGAACGATGGCCGGCAGAATGTAGGGCGGCAGTTTGGAGCCGGACAGGCTGAAGAAGGCCAGGGGCCAGAGGAAGGCCATGACCGTAATGCCCACGGTCCAGCGGGCCAGATGATCCTGGCCCTGGGGGCCCCTGCCCCGGAGAAAGGTCCAGCTGCGCTTCAGCCCCAGTACTGTCGCCGACAGCCAGGGCAGGAGCCCCACGCCGAGGATCCCCAGGAAATAGAGCTTGTCCAACAGCCAGTTGTTGGAGCCCTGCCGGGCGTGTTCGTGCGTGAGGAAGCGTCGGAAGTGTTCATGGATGAAGAAGAAGTCGGCATGGCCCGGATTGGCTTGGTTCACAGCCCAGAACCAGGGCACCACCAAGGCCAGGTAGAGCAGCCAGCCCAGGGGATCCAGGGCGGTGCGAATGACGGCCGAGCGGAGCTTCGGATCCTTCCAGGCGAAGAGCAGCGAGAAGACCAGGATGCCGCCCGTCAGGATCACTTCTGCCAGCCCCTTGGTGAGCATGGCGCCTGCCAGCAGGACGAAGGTCAGCAGGGTCCAGCCGAGGGCCGGGCGGCCTTCCCGGCGACGGGCCACAGCCTCCACGAAGGCGGCGATGGCCGCCACGAGGAAGGCACTGAAGAGGGCATCAAGGGTGAGCAGCTGACCCACCAGGAAGGCCAGCAGGCCCGTGGCCGCCATGAAGGGCGCCCAGAGGGGATCCCGGGCACCCAGTCGCTTCGCCAGCCGCCAGGCGGCCCAGATCATGAGGCCCGAGGCCAGGGCCAGGGGCAGCCGCGCCGCCGCGCCATTCAATCCGAAGAGCTTCATGCTGATGGCCGAAAGCCAGTACTGCAGGGGCGGTTTCTCGAAATAGAGCACACCATTCAGGTGGGGCGTCAACCAGTCGCCGCTGGCCAGCATCTCCCGCGGGATCTCCGCGTAGCGACCCTCGTCTGGCTCCCAGAGCGGCCGCACCAACAGGGGCAGCAGACCCAGGAAGATCCAGAGGACGAGAAGGGTCGTGCGTTCGCGGCGCGTCATGGGCGCGGTCCCGGGACTAGTTTTCCGTTTCGACGATCTTTCCCTGCGCCTTGTGCTCTTCCACGAAGAAATCGATGGTCTTCTTCAGCGAATCCATCATCGAAACATTGGGTGCGAAGCCGAAGGTGCCCTGCATGCGCTTGATGCTGGGCGTGCGGCGGGCCACGTCCTGGTAGCCCTTGCCGTAGAACTCCCCGCTACCGGTCTCGACCATGCGTCCCTCGGGAATGCCGCGCTCGATGCGGAAGGGGTGATCCTTCCAGATGGCGATCATCATCTCGGCGATTTCACGCACGCTGAAGTCGTTGGTGGGGTTCCCGATGTTGAAGATCTGGCCGTCGGCCTTGCCGCCCTCGTTGCGGAGCACGGACATGAGGCCGTCCATGGCATCGGCCACGTCGATGAAGCACCGGCGGGCCGTGCCGCCGTCCACCAGCTGGAGGGGCTCGCCGTTGAAGAGGTTCCAGCTGAACTGGGTCACCAGCCGGCTGCTGCCTTCCTTCGCCGTGTTCAGGCTGTCGAGCTTGGGGCCCATCCAGTTGAAGGGGCGGAAGAGGGTGAAACGCAGGCCCTGCTGGAAGCCGTAGGCCCAGATCACGCGGTCGAGCAGCTGCTTGCTGGTGCTGTAGATCCAACGGTTCATGGGAATCGGGCCAGTCACCAGCGGGGATTCATACTCATCGAATTCCTCGTCGGGACACATGCCGTAGACTTCGGACGTGCTGGGGAACACCACGCGCTTTTTGTACTTCACGCACTGGCGGACCACCCGGAGGTTCTCCTCGAAGTCCAGTTCGAAGACGCGCAGGGGGTCAGTCACATAGATCTTCGGTGTGGCGATGGCCACGAGGGGCAGCACCACGTCGCACTTCTTGATGTGGTACTCGATCCACTCCTTGGAGATGGTCACGTCCCCCTCCACGAAGTGGAAGCGGGGGTTCGCGAGGTGGTCGGCCACCTTGTGGGCGCCCAGGTCCAGGCCGTAGACCTCCCAGTCCGTGTCCGCCATGATGCGGTCCACCAAGTGGGAACCGATGAAGCCGTTGACACCGAGGATGAGGACCTTCACGGGGACTCCTTGCGCAAACGATTGAGTTTATCAGGACCCTGCAGGGGTGTCCTGCTCAGATCCTGCAGACCACCTTGCCGAAGCCGTTCCCGGCCTCAAGGTGGCGCTGTGCTTCGGGGTACTCCGCCAGGTCGAAGACCCGGTCGATGACGGGATGGAAGGGTGGGTTGGTGGGGTTGCGCTGGATCAGCGACAGCAGGGTCCAGAGGTGTTCCCGGCGCCCCATGTAGGAGCCGCGGATTTGGATCTGCTTGGCGAAGAGGGCCCGCAGATCGAAGGTGGTTTCCCGCCCCGTGGTGGCCCCACAGGTGACGATGCGCCCCCCGCGGGCGCAGACGCTGAGGCTGGTGGTCCAGGTGGCGGCCCCCGTGTGCTCGAAGACCACGTCCACGCCCCGCTTGCCCGTCAGCTCCCGCACTTTGCCCACCAAGGCCTTCATCTCGCCCCGGACGATCACATGCTCGGCCCCCAGGTCCCAGCACTGCATGGCCTTGGCCTCGCTGCCCACGACGGCGAGGGCGGTACCGCCCAGGGCTTTCACCAGCTGAATGGCCGCGCTGCCCACGCCGCTTCCGCCGCCCCAGACCAGCACCGTCTCGCCGGGCCGAAGCGCGCATTTATGGACGAGCATCTCCCAGGCCGTCAGGAAGACCAGCGGGAAGGCCGCGGCCTGTTCGAAGGTCCAATTGCCGGGAATGGGCAGCAGGTTTGCCGCGGGAACCAGCACGTGCGTGGCCGCCGTGCCATCGCAGACCTGACCCAGTACGCCATAGGTGGGGCAAAGCATGTCATCGCCGCGGGAACAGGCCGGACACACGCCACAGCTGAGGCCAGGCGCAATCATCACGCTGCCACCCAAGGCCACGCCGGGGGGCAGGATCGTGCCTTCGCCCACGGCCTCCAAGGTGCCCGCGCCATCGCAACCCGGTGTGAGGGGCAGAGGCAGCGGATAGCCCGGGATCCCTTCGGTGGTCCAAAGGTCCAGGCGGTTGAGGGCCATGGCCTTCAGTTCAAGTTTGACCCAGCCAGGCTTGGGATCGGCAGGCGCGAACGGCTCCCGCACAGGAGACCCCGCCGGACCATGCTGGTTCACGCGGAAACGGAAGGGCTCAGCCATCGGTACCTCCAGTCATTCGGATTTCAGCGATCGCGTCATCAGGCGACGCACGGCCTCCTCTGGGCGCTCACCGTTCAAGAGCCGCTGCACTTCGGCGGCGATGGGCAGATCGAGGCCGTGGGACTTGGCCAGGGCCAGAGCCGCCTCGGTGGTGAACATGCCTTCGATGACCTGGCCGCCCAGGGCATCCCGGGCGGCGTCCACGCTGTTTCCCTTCCCCACCAGTTCACCGAAGGTGCGGTTGCGGCTCTGGGGTCCCGTGGCCGTGAGCAGCAGGTCGCCCATGCCGGCCAGACCCATCACGGTGGCCGACTGGCCGCCGAGTACTTCGACCAGCCGGGCCATCTCGGCCAGCCCCCGGGTGATGAGAGCCGCACGGGCGTTGTAACCCAGGCCCAGACCATCCACCAGGCCCGCGGCGATGGCAAGGACGTTCTTCAGGGCGCCGCAGAGCTCCGTGCCCACCACGTCGCGGCTGAGGTAGATGCGCAGCTTCTCGGAAGCCAGCTGGGTTTGAACAGCCTTGGCGCGCGCGTCGGAGACGGTCTGCGGCAGGGCCAGCACGATGGCCGTGGGCACTCCCAGGGACACCTCATCCGCAAAGGAGGGGCCGGACAGTGCGCCCACGGGCACGTCCATGACACCTGTGAGGGCTTGAGACAGGGTCTGGTGAGTGCTCTGAAGGATGCCCTTGCTCACGTGGACCACCAACTCAGGGCGATGAGTCGTGCGGGGCAGGAGCCCTCGCCAGGCCTCGGGAGTGACCTGGGTGGGCATGGCGGAGATCCAGAGCGGCGCGGCGAAGGCTTCGGCCGGATCGTCGGAGGTCTGGAGGCCGTCGGGGAACACGACATCCTTCAGCCGCAGGTGTCGGCGGGTAGCGGCCATCTGGGCCATTTCTTCAGGGAATGGCCCCCACAGGGCCACCTTTGCCCCGGCGCGGGCCCATGTGATCGCCAGGGCCGTGCCCCAGGCACCTGAGCCGAAGACGCCGATGTCAGCCTTGGCCATGGGCCTGCTCCTTCTTCGTGCCCCAGAGGGGAGATTCCGTTCCTTTCAACAGGCGCCGGATGTTCTCGTGGTGCTTCGCGATGACGATCAATACGATGTCCGCCCACAGCAGCAGGACCACGGGCGTGGCCCCTTTCCAGACCAGGACGACCAGCAGCGTCAGGGCGGCCATGACGCTGCCCAGGCTCACGTAGCGGAAGGCCAGCAGCAGCACGATGAACACGCCCAGCGCAGGCAGGATCATGGCCGCGCGAAAGGCCAACGCCACACCCAGGGCCGTGGCCACACCCTTGCCGCCCTGGAACTTCAGCCAGGGCGTGAACACATGGCCCAGCACCGCACACAGGGCCAGCATCGATAGAACCGATTCCCCCATCCCCAGCTGCTTCCCCAGATAAACCGGCAGGAAGCCCTTCAGGATGTCCAGCAGCAGGGTGACGATGCCCAGGGCCTTGCCACCCACCCGACTGACGTTGGTGGCGCCAATGTTGCCGCTGCCATGCTCGCGGACATCCCCCTTCCCCGCCAGCTTCACCAACAGAAGGCCGAAGGGGATGCTACCGCACAGAAAGGCGCCAAGGCACCACAGGACCAGGGAAGGCATGAACGCGGAGGACATGGACGCAGTGTATCAGCCGTTCCGCAGGGCCCGTCTCAGCAGATCCAGGGCCTGGGCGGTGCTGCGCAGCTGGATTTCGGCCCGGTCCCCGGCCATCCGGGGCGCGCGCACCTTGGTACCGGCGGGCCCGGCCACCGCCAGGTGGACCGCCCCCACGGGCGCCTCTCCTTCGGCCCCCGGACCCGCATTGCCGCAGATGCCGATGGACCAGGTCGTACCAAGCCGTTTCCGCATGGCCTCGGCCATG
>JANYAZ010000169.1 GCA_025361045.1 Geothrix sp.
TGGTCTAAACAACTGGGCGCGGTTCAGTACGTCTCCAAACCCTGCGAGCCGGAACAATTGAAGGCCATGATCCGGAACGCCTGCATCCTCTCGGGATGTCTGGTGGACGACGAGGTGAAGAAGATCATCGGGGCCATCGACCGTCTCCCGAGCATCCCCGAACTTTACCTGGAGCTGAAAGCGGCTCTGAGAGAAGAATCCGTGGAACCCCGGGTGCTTGGCGCGATCATCCAGAAAGACATCGGGATGACCGCCAAGATCTTGAAACTGGTCAACAGCCCCTTCTTCGGACTGCGGCGCGTCGTGTCCGATGCACAAGATGCCGTGGCCTATCTCGGGATCGATACGATCAAGACCTTGGTCCTCAGCAATGCCATTTTCGAGCAGTCCAAAGCGTTCCAGACCCAGGTCTTCAACATCTCGGATTTGTGGCATCACAGCATGACCGTGGCCGCAGGTGCCAAGGCCATCGCCAAGGCCGAGGGGCTCGAGCGGGCCTTGGTGGAAGAGTCCTTTGTGGGCGGCATCCTGCATGATGTCGGCGTGCTCATCCTGGCCTCGAATTTTCCGGAAACCTATGACAAGGTGGCCGGCCTGGTCCTCAGTGAGAAGATCCTGATCCCAACCGCAGAGCAGGAACTCTTTGGGGTTACGCACGCGGAGGTTGGTGCCTACCTCCTGGGCCTCTGGGGATTGCCAGCACCCATTTTGAACATTGTGAGCCTGCATCACCGGGTGCATCTGCAGGACGAGGGCAGGGTGACGTCCTTGATCGCCGTCCACGCCGCAGACGTGCTGTGCGGCATCCATGAACATCACCCCCTGTTCGAGACCGGACGCTTGGATCGCGTGGCCATCGAACGGGCCGGGTTGGGGAACCGCCAAGAGGCATGGATGGCCCTGGTGCATGAAGCCATGAACGAATGAGGAGAACGGCGATGGACAACAAAATTCTATTGGTAGACGACGAGGAAAACATTCTCCAGGGCTACTACCGGGTGCTGAGGAAGACCTTCAACCTGGAAGTCGCCCTCGGCGGTGATGAGGCCCTCAAAGTTCTGCAGGAACGAGGGCCCTTCGCTTTGGTCGTGGCGGACATGCGGATGCCTGGGCTGAGTGGAATCGAACTCCTCGCCAGGGTGAAATCGCGGTACCCCGATACCATCCGGATCATGCTCACGGGGAATTCAGATCAGAAGACCGCCGTGGACGCGGTGAATCATGGTCAGGTCTTCCGGTTCCTCACCAAGCCCTGTCCGCCCGAGGAATTAGAATTGGCCCTCTGGGCAGGTCTCAGGCAACACGAACTGGTGGTCGCCGAACGTGAAGTGTTGGAGCAGACGCTGACGGGCGCCATTACGTTGTTCTCAGAGCTCATGGCTGGTGTGGATCCCATGCTGTTCAGTCGTGCCCAGGTGGTCAGGGAACGAAGTGCCCTGCTCGCCCGGCTGCTTGGGTGTGAAGAGGTATGGACCATTGAAGTCGCTGCCCTCTTGGCGCCCATCGGACGAATCACCTTGCCTGCTGGTGCCATTCAGGCGGCTGGAGGCCAAGCTGGTGTCGATGCCCTGCTCGCTGCTGTGCCAGAAGTGGGAGCCAGATTGCTCCAGCCCATTCCCAGGTTGGGAGGGGTCGCCCAGATGATTCGCTACCAGGCCAAGGGCTTTGATGGCTCTGGGCTGCCGGCGGATGACCTCCAGGGTGAAGCCATCCCGCTGGGTGGCAGGATCCTCAAGGTCCTCCTGGATTTTTCGGAGCTGGAGCACCAGCGCAAAAGCCGGGTGGTGGCCCTGGAGGAAATGCGGCTCCGCCCAAAGGCCTACGATCCGAAGGTGCTCGAGGCGCTTGCGGGCCTGCTTGAAACCTACCCTCCGGCGCCCCTGGCCAAGAGCCTGGGTGTCAAAGAACTCAAGGCCGGGATGATCCTGGCCGCAGATCTGCTGACGGAGAAGGGAGTGCTTGTCCTGCCCACAGGACTGCGCCTGGGCCCAGGTCACCTGGAACTCATCGTGAGCCTCAGCCGCTTGGCGGGCCTGCAGGAGCCAGTCTCCATCCTGCCGGGCGACGGAGACTTCCATGAAACCTAAGATCCTCCTGGTGGACGACGAGGAAAACGTCCTCCAGGCCTACACCCGGGTTCTGCGCGGGCGGTTCGCCCTCGATACGGCTCTGGGAGGTGAAGCGGCGCTGGAGTGCATGGCCGATCGGGGGCCTTACGCGGTGGTCGTGTCTGATATGCGGATGCCAGGGATGGATGGTGTGACCTTCCTCGCCTGGTCCATGGCCCAGCATCCAGACACGGTCCGCATCATGCTTACGGGCAACGCCGACCAGGGCACGGCCATGGAAGCTGTGAACCGCGGTTCGATCTTCCGTTTTCTCACGAAGCCCTGCGACTCGGAGTTGCTCAGCCAGACCCTGGATCTGGCCGTTCGCCAGCACCAACTGATCACGGCCGAGAAGTCCCTGCTGGAGGACACCCTAAAGGGTGCCATCAAGATGCTGGTGGAACTGCTCTCCTGCCTCGACCCTATTTCCTTCGGGCGGGCCCAGGCCATGGCGAAGCAAGCCGAGGCTATCGCGCTGGAACTGGGCATGAAGAATCCCTGGGTGCTGGGCATCGCGTCGATCCTGTCCCAGATCGGGATTCTCACCGTGCCCGGGGGGGTGGCCACGAAGCTGCAAACCGGGGCCTTCCTCACCAGCGCCGAAAGGGATCTCGCCAACCGGATTCCCGAGATCGGTGCCGACCTCATCCGGAACATCCCGCGCCTGGAGGAGGTGGCCGAAGCGGTGCTCTACATGAATAAGAACGTCAACGGCACCGGGTATCCTCCGGATGAGCGGAAGGAGCAGAACATTCCACTCGGTGGCAGGATCCTCCGGGTGGTGTGGGACTTTGAAAGGCTGCAATCAAGATTCGGCAATCCCCTGGCCACGGTACGCGACATGGAAGCACGCACGACCTGGTACGACATTGACGTGCTGCGGGCTTTTGAACGCTGTCTGAGACGGCAGGTGGCGGAGACACCCACGACGCCCATCCAACAGATCGAGTTGCATGAACTGCGCATCGGCCACGTCCTGGTCGCTGGCATTGAAACGGTGGATGGCCTGCTCGTGGTTCCCGAGGGCACTGTCGTCGGCCTGGCGCACCTGCAGAAGCTGCGGAACTTCGCCCGGCTTTCGGGCATCCGGGAACCGCTCACCGTGACGGGGGGATAGGTGATGAGGCGGAATCGCGTGATCCATGCCGTCCATCGGTCCAGCGTGAAGGCCCGGGCAGAGGCCAAGCTCGGGTTGTCCAACCTCCATGCTTCCCTGGATCGGGCGAATGCCCTGCTCCGCCAGTCCGAGTCCATCGCCAGGGTCGGCGGGTGTAAAATGGAGGTGAGAGGTGCCAACACCACTTCGCATGCTGTTGATTGAAGACTCTCCAGAGGATGCCCAGCTGCTCGTAATCCACCTGGAGGGCCATGGTGTGGACTTTACCCACGCCAGGGAAGACTCTCTTTCTGGATTTCTGTCCAGGCTGAATGCAGAGACCTGGGACCTGGTCATCTCGGATTTCAGCCTGCCTGGAACAGACGGCCTGGAGATCCTGAAATGCCTTCGGGACCGGGATCCCGATCTCCCCTTCATCCTTCTGTCCGGTGTGTTGGACGAAGGCGCCGCCGTCGAGGCCATGCGAAGCGGGGCCAATGACTTCATGCTGAAGGGCAATCTTGCGCGATTGGTCCCCGCCATCAGACGGGAAATGAAAGATGCCGATCTGCGGAGGAAGCAACGTCATTTTGAGGATGAACTGCGCCTGCTCCACACGGCCATCGGTCAAACACCTGACATGGTCGTCATCACGGATCCCCAGGGCACGATTCTGTATGTCAATGGAGCCGCAGAAAGCATTTCCGGATACCGACGCGAGGAATTGCTGGGTGAAAACCCAAGAATCTTCAAGAGTGATTGTCATGATGAAGCCTTCTACCGGGTCATGTGGAAGGTCCTCCTTCGTGGCGACACATGGAAGGGCGACATCATGAACCGCCGGAAGGACGGTGTCCTCTGGGATGCCACGGCCGTGATCTCCCCGGTTTACAACGCCCAAGGTGAACTGCAGAACCACCTCTGTACCGCCCGGGACACCACCCTGGAAAGGCAGCTCCAGGGGCTTCTGGAACAATCCCAGCGCCTGGAGACCATCGGCACACTGACCAGCGGCATTGCCCACGATTTCAACAACATCCTCATGCCCGTGATGGGTCACGCGGAACTTGGGCTGGCCCGTGTTCCAGGCGATCCAAAGCTCACGCATGACTTGGAGGTCATTCTCGCTTCTGCCAATCGAGCCAAGGATCTCATCCGGCAAATCCTGACTTTCAGCCGGCAGGGAAGATCGGAATCGGTTCAGTTCGAAGCCCAAAGCATGCTTGCTGAGTCCCTCAAGCTCCTTCGTGCGACGGTGCCAACCTCCATCGCCTTCCAGGTGGACCTCAATGCCCGAGGCCGGCTGATCCAGGGTGATCCGACCCAGTTCCATCAGGTGATCCTGAACCTTTGCACCAACGCTGGTCACGCCATGAGGGGCATCGCGGGTCGTCTGACCGTCAAGTTGATGGATCAACAGCTACCTGACACCCCCTGTGCCATGAACATCCTGCTGCCGGTCGGTGAATACCTTTGCCTGGAGGTATCGGATACCGGCAAGGGCATCCCGCCTGAGCACCTGGACAAGGTATTCCTTCCCTTCTTCACGACCAAACCCCCTCGGGAAGGCACCGGTCTGGGTCTTTCTGTGAGCCATGGCATTGTCAGTGCCATGGGTGGCGGAATCCAGGTGATGAGCCAACCGGGCACAGGGACCACCTTCAAGGTGTTCCTGCCCGTTGCGGCCGTTGGGGAGCTGCTCCCAAGGCCGGAGGATCAGACGACTCCAGCAGGCCAAGGACGCATCCTTCTGGTAGACGATGAGGAATCCTTGCTGGAGATGCTTCAAACGAGCCTCTCTAGTGTAGCTCGCCAGAAATACGCGGATCAGTGAGCGCCTTCCGAGCCCGCACGACTTTCGCGAGGATGTCGCTGGCTTGAGCAGTCCAGATGAAGGCTTTGGGCGCTTCGTTGTGGCCTGCGATGTAGGCGTGGATG
>JANYAZ010000301.1 GCA_025361045.1 Geothrix sp.
ACAGCGCACCATCTCTTCCAGGCTCGCCCGGTCATCCGTTTGAAGTTCGATCCTGCCCGAGTGAAATCCCATAGCCGCCTCCAAGTATTGGATGCGGTCATGAGGTCAATAGATACATCTATTTTAGGCGAACTACACTAGCGGAGGGTTGTGCCAGGCAGAGCGAGCGGGATTACCTCAGGTTCCTGGATATTGCGCTTGGATCCGCGCGTGAGTTGGAATTCCAGTTGGACCTCGCACGGGAATTGGGGTTTTTAGGAGAGAATGGGAGTTTGATCGGGCTGGCCCAGGAAGTGGCCCGGTTGCTTTCTGGGCTGGTCAGCTCCCGCCTGAAATCCCTCAGAAGCCTTGAGGTTGGATCCTGAAGCCTGAAGCCCCAAGCCTGAAGCCTGCCCACTGAAGCCTGAACAAAGGAACTGACCCACCAATGAAACGCGACTACTACGAAGTACTCGGTGTCTCCAAAGAGGCCGGGACGGACGAACTGAAAAAGGCCTACCGCAAGCTGGCCATGGAACTGCATCCCGACCGCAACCCGGGGAACAAGGAGGCGGAGGAGAAGTTCAAGGAGGCCGCCGAGGCCTACAGCGTGCTGTCCGACGCCGAGAAACGGAAGGTCTATGACCAGTTCGGCCATGCGGGATTGGGCGGTGCCGGTGGGGGCGGGCAGCAGTTTCAGTTCGACCCGAACCAGTTCGCGGATTTCGAAGACATCCTGGGCAGTTTCTTCGGCGGCGGTCTCTTCGGTGATCTCTTCGGTGGAGGCGGCGGTGGCCGCCGCCGGTCCACGGGGGAGGAACGCGGCTCCGACCTGCAGTACAACCTCAAGCTCAGCTTTCACGACGCCATCTTCGGGAAGGAGGCGGTTGAGCTTTCCATCCCCCGTCTGGAAGCCTGCGACACCTGCCATGGCTCAGGCTGCGAGGCTGGCTCGCGGGCCGAGACCTGTCCCCAATGCCGGGGCGCGGGCCAGGTGGCGGTGCGCCAGGGCTTCTTCCAGATGCTGGCCGCCTGTCCGCGCTGTGAAGGTCGGGGTCGCATCATCCCCAAGCCCTGCCGCACCTGCCATGGCGAGGGCCGCGTCCACCGAAAGTCCAAGGTCAGCTTCAAGGTGCCCGCGGGCGTGGATCGCGGCACCAGACTGCGGCTCCAGAACCAGGGCGAGGCGGGTCGGTTTGGGGGTCGCACCGGGGATCTCTACGTGGTCTTCGATGTGGAAGCGGACGCCCGCTATGAGCGGGATGGCAGCGATCTGCATCGGCGCATGGAAGTGCATTGGCCCCTGCTGGTGACCGGCGGGTCCCTCGAAGTGGACACGCCCTACGGCTCGGACAAGGTCAAGCTGGTGGCAGGCACCCCCGCCGATCACATCGTGAAGCTGGTGAATGCCGGCGTGCCCCGACTGCAGGGCAGTGGCCGGGGTGACCTCTACCTGCATCTGCGGGTGGCCGTGCCGAAAGCCCTGACCACCGAGCAGCGGCAGCTGGTCGAGCAGCTGCGGCGCAGCCTGGATGGGGAAACCGCAGAAGGCGAGGAAGAAGGCTTCCTCGCCAAGGTGTTCGGTTCCGAGAAGGGCGGCAAGAAAAAGCGGAAGTAGGGTGCCAGTTTCCGGCCTGGTTCAGCCCGCCACCACCACCCGGCCCTTGCCCTCGCGCTTGGCCCGCAGCAGGGCGTGGTCGGCCTGTTCGATCAAGTGGCCAGCCCCATCGGCGTGTTCGGGATAGGCGGCGACCCCGGCGCTGAGGGAGATGGCAAGGTGCTCGCCGCCCAGGTCCAGGGGATGCTCCTGGACCACCTGAAGCAGGCGCACACCCAGTTTCTGGGCACCCTGGGCCGTGGTGCCGGGCATGAGGATGCAGAACTCGTCCCCGCCATACCGGTAGAGCCGGTCATGGGCGCGGCATAGCCGCTGCGCGGTATGGGCCACGGATTCCAGCAGGAAACTGCCCACGGGATGGCCATGGCTGGTGTTCACGCGCTTGAGGTCGTCCACATCGAGAAAGAGCAGGGCCAGGGGCTCCGCCTTGGCCGCGGCGGAGCGCACGGCCTGGGGCAGCTCGGCTTCCAGGCAGCGCCGATTTTGCGCCACGGTGAGGTCGTCCTTGAACGACAGGGCCCGGCTTTCCTCGAGCTGCCAGGCATTGAGCAGCAGCGGCTCCATGTCGTCGAACCCCCGCAGGAACCGCTCTGGGGTTTCCTTGGGACCTGCCAGGCGGAGGATCCCCAACTGCTCCGAAGGGGCCAACAGGAAGGCTTCGCCACGGCGGACCAGCTCGGCAGCTTCCAGGCGGGCCAGAGGCGCTTCTGTGAAGGCGCCATCTCCCACCCGCTGATAGAAGATATCCTCCCGGCGGAGCCAGATGGCGCCCCCGCTGGCCCCGGAAAGCCGGATGGCCCGGGCCAGGGCCAGGCGCAGCAGATCATCCATGGAGGCCAGGTGCATCATCTGGCGCAGCCAACCCTCACTGCCCAGATCCCGCTGGCGCAGGTGCAGCAGGGCCTCCCGGACCGCCTCCAGGGGGCGGTTCTGCAGCAGCACCCAACCGGGCCGGAGGTTCAGGACGGCGCTGACTTCTTCCGGATCCGCCTGCTCCACCCACCAGAGAATCTCGTGGCCTTCGGGCGGAATCAGGCGTGCATCCGGATGCTCAGCCACCAGCACCAGCGAGCCTGGACCGGGACCGGAGATGACCTCGTCACCCCAACCCGCTAGGGCCGCACGAAGCGCATCCCCCGCGGGGGAGGGATGCACTTCCAACCAATGAATCCGGGGCATGGAACTCCCTGATGACCAACTCTTCGACAGGTGGTGCGGTCCCGATAAGGCCGCTCAGCCCAATGCAGCCTCCAGGCGCAGGGCCAGCTGACGCAAGTGGGCGGCCAGCTGCTCCAGGGCCGGAGGCGAGGCCTCCCGCTGACCACGCTCGGCCCGCACCCAGCGTTTGAGCAGGGCCAGACACTGCGAATCCCGCACGCCCAGTCGCTTCGAGGTCTGGATGAGCTTGTGGGAGAGCCGGGTCCGATCCCCACCGGGAGGGTTCTCCTGCACCTCGGAAATGAGCCTGAGGGCCTCCTGGGCCACCTCCAGATCCTGGCGGATGAGGGGAATCCGGGCGTTGATCCGCAGCAGGAAAAGTTCAAGGAAACGCAGCAGCTCGCCCAGCAGATCCATGCCATCCCGCAGGGCCTGCGGCACGTCCTGGGGCGACTCCAGCAGGCCTCCCAGCTCCTGGATCAGCCGTTCAGCTTCCTCCCGGTCCGGGCGGCGCATGAGGGGGAATTCGGGGCTGCGGCGGAAGGCCAGAAGGTGGCGGTACGTGTGTGACAGACCCAGCGCCAGCCGCGGCCAGTCCTGCAATTCCAGGTGGAGCTGCAACTGGCCATGCAGAGGGGGCACCTGTTCCCAGAGCCGCTGGATGCGCAGGCGGAGCCGCTCCCCTTCCTCCATCATGCCGGGGGACTCGGGGAAGAGGCGGTGCTGGACCTCGGGGGAGAAGATCCCCACGAGCTCCCCCATCAGCTGCTTCTGGTGGTTGATGAGCAAGCCGCGAAGGTTGTCCAGGGTCTGGGCCAGCTGGTCCGCATCCTGGCCCGTGAGGGCCTGCTGGAGCAGGCTGCGGAGGGTGCCCTGATCCTGTTGCAGGCTCAACACGGCCTGCCGGAGAAAGGCCCGCAGGCGATGGGTCTCGGGTCGCGCTGGGTCCAGCGCTTCGCCCCGGGCGGGCTCGTAGGAGCGTTCCGCCAGGCGGCCCAGCTCGGACTCCAGGACCAGGAAGGTGGGGACGGCCGCGTAGCGTTCCGGGAGGCCGGCACTGGTGGCAGATTCGAGGGATTCGAGAAGGCCCAGCAGCGAGACGTGGCTGGCCAGGGCGCGGGCCACCACCGAGAAGGCGGGCCGGTCACTGCGGCGGATCTGCTGGAGCAGGCGACGCAGCTCCGGCGGCATGCTGTCCCGGAACAGCTCGGCATCCATGCGCGGCAGGGACCAGCCCAGGTGATCCCAGAGCCAGCGCAGGCTGCCCCGGACCTGCTCCACGGCCGGCCAGTGAATACCTCGATCCAGGGGACGCACCAGGCTGAGGCGAAGGTTCGACACCACGTGCTCAAGCAGGAGCAGGGGTTCCACCCGGGCATGGATCTCGGCGGGGATGCAGGCCTCCAGTTGTTCGGCCAAACGGCTTAGGGATTCCTCCAGCCGCCCTTGGCCCTGGATGGCCCGGTTGACGGCCTTCATCTGGGTGTTCAAGCGGGCGACAGAAGCGGTGCCCGGTTCATCCGCCTGGATGGCCGCGAGGATGTCGCGGAAGGCGTCCCGATGGTCGGATAGGAAGGTCGACCACATCTGCCGGAGGTTGCCACTGTCCTCCGAGGGCGCCAGGGACATGGCCCGCAACGAGGCCAGCAGGTCCAGCAGCTGCGTCACCCACTCGGGCTGCCGTTGTTCCACCATCAGCTCGCGGTGGGCCGCCTCGGCCTGCTCACCCAGCCGCCCCAGGCTGTGGAGCATGACCAGGCCCATGGCGCTCCGGGCCTCCCCCAGTCGGCGGGGAGAGAAGGTGTGGAGGAAGGCCAGGAAGTAGCCCAGGCTGCGGCGGAGCGAGGCCTGGGCGGGGGACTCCTCACTGGTGGCGATCCGCTGGGGCGCTGCTTCGACCAGCGGTTCCAGGTCCCGGGCCCCTTCGCGCAGGATATCCTCAAGCAGCGCCAGATCGGTCTTGGACAGACCTTTCTCCCGGATCAGCTGCCGGGCCAGCAGCAGTCGCTGGGGCTGGGTACCTGGGGATGACATGGCAAAAGCATACAATGGTTAGGATTTCAGAACCTGAAGGTGGTGATACCATCGCCTCACCCCAATCTGGAGGCAGCCCGTGGTCAGCAAGCTAGGGGAAATGCTCGTCAAGGCCCAGCTCATCACGGATGCACAGCTGGAAGAAGTCATGAAAATCCAGCGCAGAGAGGGCGGAAAGCTCGGCAGCATCGTGGTGCGTTCAGGATTCTGCTCGGATCAGGACATCGTAAGCTTCCTGGGGATGCAGTACGGCGTCCCCGCAGCTGATCTGGAGCAGTGGCCGCCCATCGATGCCAGCGTCATCGCCCTGATCCCCAAGGATCTGGCCCAGCGGCACAAGGTGCTGCCCCTGCAGCGCACGGGGAACGTCCTGACCCTGGCCATGTCCGATCCGACGGACATCTTCGCCATGGACGATGTGCGGTTCCACACGGGCTACAACGTGGATCCGGTGGTGTCCAGCGAGATGGGGCTGGCGCGGGCCGTGGAGAAGTACTACGGCGGCAACAGCGCCGTGCGGCTGGCCGACGGCACCCTGGGGCGCAACCCCCAAGGCGGTGGCGGCGGGCCCCAGGGCGGTGGTCCCACCTCGGTGGCCGATGCGGCCCAGGCGTTCAACGAAGAGGACGAACAGTTCGACCTGTCCGAGCTGGAGCAGGAACTCGACGCCGATGCGGAGTTCGATGCCACCGAGGACGATGACAGCAGCGTCAACGTCGGCAGCCTCAAGCGGGGCAGCGAAGACGCGCCCGTGGTCAAGCTCGTCAACATGGTGCTCATTGACGCCATCAAGCGCGGCGCCTCCGACATCCACA